>NZ_JBYOKU010000012.1:0-170746 GCF_057799175.1 Pseudomonas sp. 14P5.3.2
CTGCAAACTGGCGAGCGCCTGTACCTGATCATCAGCGCAGCGAGCGATGCCGACGCGCTGAAAACCCTGTACCTGACCGAACCCACCGCCCAGCTCCTGCCAATCTGGGGCGGCACGCCCTACTCCACTTGGCAACCAGTGATGCCCTACGTCACCGAACTCAAACCGAACTCGGCATTCCTGCCGTGGATCGCCGAAACCGACGCTCTCGACTGGGGGTGGATGGCGGTCTCACGCGCCGAACCGAACGAGGTGTTCGAACACCTGCGCAGCCTGACACAGGTGAAGATGCCGGACGGGACCGAGGTGTTTTTCCGCTTCTGGGATGGGCGGCATATCTACCCGATTCTAAAGGGGCTTGGGGAGAAGGCTGGGGAAGTACTGCCGGTGTTTGAGCGGTATTTGATTAATGGGCAGACGCTGGAGGTTGGGACACGGGTTTTGCCGAAGGTGAAGGATTGGCCGTGGTGGGAGGTGCCGAAAGAGTTGCTGGATGGCTTAGCCAAAGAGAACCCGACGACACTGATCAGCAACCTGATGCAGTGGCTGGAAGAAGATCGCCCGGACATTTACAACGCTTGGCCTGAGCACAACCTGAAGCTGAAAGTCAGCCGTTTCGTGCGCCGCCCGGATGCGCCGAAAAACCTTAAAGAAGCACTGTTAAACCACCTGATTCTGGAGCAAGGCTGATGGATCGCGTTGCCTTTGTTGACAACCAACTGAACACCTTCAAGGACAGTCTGAAGCTGTATCAGGAACAAACCAAAACCTGGTACGCAAGGGCCGCCGACAAGGCCAGTCGAGCCGCAGACCTGCCCTCCCTGCTAGGCATGGAGCGTGTGATCAAGGTTGGCGACACCAGTAAATCGGTGAGCATGACCGACGGTGATTTCTCCTCGAACGTGGCTCAGTGTCCTCTCAAAGGTCCATTGCTGATCGAAAGTAAATTCGAATCGGTCTACGACATCCCGATTGGCGAGATCGAAGTCGAGATCGTCGCGGTGGAAGGTGGTGCGGTCAGCAAAGTCAAACTCGACGCTCAAGGCAAGGCTGAGTGGACCGGAGGTATTCCCGGCAAGTTCTATCAGATCCGCGTTCACAACGAAGTGACACCGGCGCAGATCGACGCCCTCTTCAGCTCCTACAGCGGCGTGACCGCTGATCTGGAAGGTTTCCTGCGTAGAGAGTGGGCCGGGTTCAAGCCGCAATGGTCGAACCTGTCAGCTTCGGGCACCGCGATGGCCATCGGCAATGGCATTCTTGAAGGTGGCTGGGAGGCCATCAAGGGTGTGTGGGATGGCATCAGTCTAGTGCTCGATATCCTGCAAGACCCGAAGAAATTTGCTAAGGATCTTGGGGCTGGTGCTGATGAGCTGATCAAGGTCGCCAAAAGCTCGCCAGATGTCATGAAAAAGGCCATGTTGCTAGCCAGTGACGAAGCCGCACTGTTCCTGCTGGTGCGCAGTGCAGTGATCTGGCTGGCCGGTTTGCCACCCATGAAGATGGCAGGCGACGTGGCGAAAATGACCACAGCGATCGTCGTCGGCATCGCGATCGACATCGTGATTGGTGTGGTACTGACCATCGCAGCCGAAGGCACCGGGATCATCTATCTCGCTGCCCGACTGAAGAAGTACGGTGAGTTGGTTCTCAACGCCGTCATCGGTTTCGTGAAGTCGTTGTTCAAGATCATCAACGGCTTTATGGAATACGTCGCGAAGTACACAGCGGTTGCGGCGCGGGGTGTGACGGCCAAGGTGAGGAATGGTATTTCAGAGTTGCGTTTTGACGGGAAGAAAAACGCCAAACTCGCGGATGGCAAAATAGCCGACGATGCCTCCAAACAGGCAAAAACGCCCGCCGACAAAAGCGCGGAACCGGCAGCCGACACTTGCACCAACGGATGCCCGGTTTCCATGGTTACCGGCGAAGAGCTGTTGACACTGACTGACGGCCAGCTTGACGGTCTGCTGCCGTTTGAATGGACCCGTCTCTACCGAACCAGTGCAGTGGAAATCGATTGTGGTCTGGGTTATGGCTGGAGCCATGCGCTGGCGCATCGCCTCGAGATCAATGGCGGCGAAGTCATCTGGACCGACCACGAAAACCGTTCGACCCCCTTCCCCCTCCCAAGCGAACAACGTCCGGCAATTACCAACAGCCTCTCGAAGGCCGCAATATTTCTTGGAGACGATCCGTCAGAACTGGTTCTGGCGCAGGCGGGCAAACGCCCATCGTTCTACCACTTCCGCTTCAACAGCAAAGGCACAACTCTGATTGCCATCAGCGACAGCTATGGCAATCGGCTGCACGTCACGCGCGATATTCACGGTCGAATCAAGCGCCTCGATAATGGTGCCGGTCGCGCCCTGCTGCTGCGCTACGACCGCAAACACATTATCGCTGTGGACTATCAACAGTTCCTGCCGGCGGACAACCTGGAAGATGCCTGGAACACCGTTCAAACGCTGGTGACATACAGCTATGACGCACAGCACCGTCTGATCGAAGCGAAGAACGCGGCCGGCGAAGCCGAGCGCTATCGCTACAACGAACAGCACGTGATTCTGGAGCGCCAACTGGCGGGCGGCGCAGCCTTCTATTGGGAGTGGGAGAACGAAGGCAAACTGTCTCGCTGCATCCGTCACTGGGCCAATTTCTCGCAGATGGAAGCGCACTACGCCTGGGACGATAAAGGCAGCGTAACGGTAACCAACGCCGACGGCAGCGAAGAGGTCTACACCCACGACGACCAGGCACGGCTGATCAGCAAGGTCGACCCGGACGGCGCCGAACACCTCAAGGCCTATAACGACAAAGGCCAGTTAATCGCGGAAAAGGATCCGTTGGGTGCCGTCACCGAATACCGGTACGACGACAACGGACTGATGACTGCCGTTATCCCGCCGGAAGACGAAGCCACCACGTATGAATACATCAATGGTTTCGTCAGCGATGTTCATCGCGGCAAAGCCAGTTGGAAGTACCAACGCAACCGTCAGGGCGACATCACCCAGCAAATCGACCCGGACGGCAATGCCACGCTATACAGCTACGACGCCCAAGGTCGCCTGCTGGAGATCCGCCACCCCGACGGCAGCCGCCATCAACTCGGCTGGAACAACCTCGGCCAGTTACTGGAAGAGCGCCTGCCGGACGGCGGTCAACGCAAGTATCGCTACGACGCACTGGGTCGGCAAATCACCCGCCAGGAAGAATCCGGCGCCATCACCCAATACCAATGGGATGCGGCCAACCGCCTTGCACAAGTCACGCTGCCGGGCGGTGCAACACGTGCCTTCACCTACAACGCCTATGGCAACGTCACCGCCGAACGCGACGAACTCGGCCGCATCACTCGCTACGAATACGCCGACAACCTTCACCTGGTCAGCCGCCGCATCAATCCGGATGGCAGCCAACTGCGCTACCGCTACGACAACTCGCGTCTGTTGCTCACCGACATCGAAAACGAGCGCGGCGAGCATTATCAACTCGATTACTACTCGAACGGCCTGGTCCAACAGGAATCCGGCTTCGACGGTCGTCGCACGGCCTACGAATACGACCTCAACGGCCAGTTGCTGAAGAAAACCGAGTTCGGTGATGACGGCAGCGAACTCGTTACCGAATACCAACGCGATGCCGCTGGCCGTTTGCTAGTCAAAACCCTGCCCGACGGCGAAGAAATTCACTACAGCTACGACTCCCTCGGTCGCCTCGTAAACGTTGACGACGGCCACTGGCCGCTCGCCTACAAGTACGACCTGCAAGACCGCCTCATCGAGGAACACCAAGGCTGGGGCACCCTGCGCTACGAGTACGACAGCGTTGGCCAGCTTAGCCACTGCCGCCTCCCGGATGGCAGCAAACTCGACTACCGCCACCTGTCCGGCGGACGCCTGAGCAGCATCGACCTCAACGGCTCACGTCTGACCGCTCACCAGTTCAGCGCCGGTCGCGAACAACAGCGTCAACAAGGCCTGCTGCTCAGCCAATACCAGTACGACGAACAAGGCCGACTGCAAGCACACACCGTCGGCCAGCGTGATAAAAACCTGTTCCAGCGTCGCTACAACTACGACGTCAACGGCAACCTCGCCGGCATTGATGACAGCCGCAAGGGCAATCGCAGCTACCATTACGACCCGCTCGATCGGCTCATCAGCGTACGCGGCACGACACCGGAAAGCTTCGCCCACGACCCGGCGGGTAACCTGCTCGGTCAGAACAACGAAGGCACGGCCAACCTCGCCAACGTCAAAGGCAACCGTCTGCTGATGCAGGGCGACCGTCATTACGACTACGACGCCTATGGCAACCTGATCCGCGAACGTCGCGGCACCGGCCAGAAACTCGTCACTGAATACCGCTACGACTGCCAGCACCGCCTGATCGGCGTCAGCCTGCCGGGCGGCAGCACCGCGTCGTACAAATACGACGCTTTCGGCCGCCGTATCGAGAAGACCGTCGATGGCCAGACCACCGAGTTTCTGTGGCAAGGCGAACGCCTGATCGCTGAAAGCGCCGAAAACCGCTACCGCAGCTACATCTATGAGCCCGGTAGCTTCCGTCCACTGGCGATGCTCGATGGCGAAGGCCCGCGCAAAGCCACGCCGTTTTACTACCAACTCGATCATCTGGGCACACCGCAGGAACTCACCGACTACAGTGGCGAGATCATGTGGTCCGCGAAATACCGCGCCTACGGTAACCTCGCTGCTTTGGACGTCAGCGAGATTGATAACCCGCTGCGCTTCCAGGGTCAGTATTTCGATGCAGAGACGGGCCTACACTACAACCGGCACCGCTACTACAATCCGAGCACTGGGCGGTTTTTGACGCCGGATCCGATCAAGCTTGCAGGCGGTTTGAATAGCTACCAGTACGTGCCTAACCCGACAGGTTGGGTGGATCCATTGGGGTTAAATAGCACTAATTGCCCCAAGAAGGTTGATACAAGCGACTATCAAACACGTAAAGACCTAAGAACAGATGTTTATGATGCAAAGCGCCCAGAAGGTAGGCATGCCACAAAGCACACAAATGCGCAATCGGCAGAACAAGCGAAATCGCTCAGCCTAGGTCAAGGGAGTCGTGACGGAAAACCAGAAGCCTCTTATTTACCGGATATCGCGAATAACGTCAGCGGTTTTGAGAAGCAGGCGGCTTATTCAGCGGTACGCGATGGGAATGTATTTGATCATGGGGGTTCAAGATATATGTTTTATAGATCGGAAACCCCCGTTGGATACAACAATGGCGAACTAACAAACTGGGTTAGGATTGAACTTTCCAAAGCTGGCGAACCTGTCATACACAGTTTCCCGGCCTCACCCGATCAAGTTAAAAAATACATGGGCAATGTAAAATGAGACCAAAACTCAAATATGAACTTCAACCAATTCGAGTGCCAAGCGGTTGGACAGTAACAATCAACAACCTTTTTGAAGTTGAATTAACGCCAGAAACTAGCGACTGGTTCACTTGTTCAGTACTATTGGGCGGAGTGCGTCGAAGTAGCGGGCACTGCTTCGATTCTAGAGTAGAACCAGAGGGCGACCCCAACGGAGAGTTTGTAATTGATTTCCTGAAAATCGATTATGACCAAAAAGGAAAACCAGTTAAAAACTCCGAAGTTTTTCTTGGTGAGTTCAGAACCAAAAGCAAAATTGAATTCATTAAAAAAATAGAATCATTCATGATCGAATCGTGAGATACAGACATTTAAAACCCAGCACTCACCAATACAGCCAAAGCAAATAAAGCAAGAGGGAAAATTTATTTTTCACACCTTACAAAAGACACTGAAAATAAATCCACTCCCTTTTTTTAAAATGCCCTTCTGCTATCCAACCTGAATGGGTAAAGACCTGTAGATACGGCACAACAGATCTTACGACCAAAGGAAATGTGACGCTTTAAACCCCACATTTAATCGGTGGAAATAATGTTAGAAACCAACAAAAAAATAGTACTTAACGGAGAAGATGCTCTCGAAGTCCTTGCAGATATCGAGTTCATATTAATTTCACTGCACAAGATGGGCAGCTATTACTCTGACAAACCAATCGAAGACTACCAAAAAGCCACCACTGACTTCATTGATAACGAAGGAGTCACCCAACGCCTTGCCAGAGTAAGAAAAATTATAAGCAAGAATTTTGATTCGACACTAGGGGATGATGATATGGATGACATTGAGCGCCACATGGAAGGGATTAAATTTTTGAAACCTTAAATAAATTTTCAAACACATAATTCTCAGCAGATTTTTATAGATATAATCCGCAGCGGAGTCCCCATACGCTTATATCTATAATGACAGCGATCAAGGAGACAGATTATTTTCCACAGCACCCATAGATATTGAAAAACAAATCTGTCACAGCTTTAGTCAAAGTATGAAAAATGAAACTTGAACCCAGCCTCGACATACTACCTTCACTGTTATTTCCTATTGACGTAAACAGCGAACAAGATGACACCACAGCAACATTTATAGCGAATATAGACACAAGCAGTGAAAATGAACTAGTCAAACTATTTGACACACTCATTGAGCCAGAATTCAAATGCCGTATAGCGAGTGAACAGCAGTGGTATATCGACACACTCACTTTTTATCTAAATAAAAATGAAAAATTTAACCGAGTACTCTCGGATATCACCACATATCTTGCTGAGGAACCAGCTGATAAGCGCCAATTCATGTCGATTCTTCTAAACTGCCTAAAAAAATACAAAGAAAAAAATTGACGAAAAAACTGGGAGTATTGTTATAAATGGCGTTCGCCCAATTTTCCAAAAACGCCTATACAAATAATGCTGCTGAATGGTGCAACATGCACTCTAGCGACCAAAGGGGACAAGACCAAAGGAATAGATTTATTTTCCGGCTTGCACCTTTTCCTAGCCCAGTTTTTTCAGAAAATAAATCCGTGCCCTTTTTCCCACCGACATTACAGCAATGGGATCACACACTCAAAGGACTGTCCCCTTGAAATACCTGACTCGCCCTCTAACCCTTCTTCTCGCCCTAACCTTCTCACTCAGCGCCACCGCATTATCCCTTCGCTCCGAACAACGCCCAGACGGAACGACGGCCCTGCTACTCACCAATGACCCAGCCCCGGACAGAGCGCCAAAGCTCAACAAGGACCCAGCCATTCGTTCGGCGCTAGTTGATTTCTTTGGCTACCAAACAGGTAGCTACACCAACGACAAAACAATGATCGTGCAACAAGTTCTGGAAGCGCTCGATTCAGAAATGTCGATGTTTGAACAGGGTGTGCCTGCCGGCAGAAAAATGATCACCGCCATGGATGATGGCAACAACGGGTTCGACCGTGGGGCTTTGTTACTGGATGACAAGGGTCAACTGATCGCTGTCGGCTTGGTGAATGGTCATTGCACGGTGAAGTCTCGTGACGAGGCTTTGACCTGTAATGATGCGCCGGACACGGTGCTGACGATCTTCCAGCCGCAAGGCGCGAAAAAAGCTGACGCAGAACCCTTGATTGGCTGGAGCAAGCAGTTGCCACCGCTGTTGGCCATGTGGGCGGAAAGCGATAATCCGGAGCGACGGGCGGCCGCGCAGAAAATTGCGACCATTGAATACGCTGCCACTAACCCGAACCAGGGTTCCTGGACGGCGGCTCAGTTACCCTCCGATTTCCCTAAAGCAATGCTGGCGATGCTGCCGCAACGGGCGCATCTGATCGGTGCGGGTGCTCACGGCGTATTCACCACGCCGGGGATGGAGGGTTCTCCGATTGAGGGTGATTGGGACAAGATTGCCGGACGTCCTCAACATGAGTTTGAGGTCATTCTTCGTACCTTTACCGAATATGCAGATGTCATCGATTTCTATCAGCAGCATGCGAAGGACGCCGAAATCAGCGGCAACCAACAAAAAGCGCTGGTCGAGGGTTACGTCGATGGCGGTACTTACAAAATCGAAATAAGCAATAGAGAAGACGAAGGAACGGTCATCACGCTCTCAGCCTGGAATCAAGAAGTCTGATTCATTCAGTCAGAAGGAGGCGATTTTAATCGCCTCCTTCTTGTATCTCAGAGCTTTTCCAGTTCTTCCTTGGCTCCAGGCGCATAACGACCCACTGCCTTGAGCATCCAGAACTCTGCTTTGGATCGGCTCTTGGGCAGTCCGCCCCGCCCTTGTGCATACATCTTGCCTAATGCCAACTGAGCGTTGCCAAAGTCTGCGTCCGCTGACTGGCGGTAAAGTTTCGCAGCTTCGCGTTCATTGCGTTCAGTTCCACGCCCCTGCTCCAGCATCTGTGCCAATTCATATTGCGAGTACTTGTTACCTTGCAAAGCCGATTTGCGATACCACGCGACAGCGAGCTTTTCATCCTTTTCCACACCGCGCCCGGTGGCCAGCATTTCGGCATAATTGTTTTGACCAGATGCGTCCCCTGCCTCAGCGGCCTTAAGAAACCACCTTGCCGCGGTTACATCGCTCTGTGGAACTTCGTCACCCTCTTCGTAGATGTGAGCCAGTAACATATAGGCCATGACATAACCTCCCTCCGCCGACTGGTTGTAGTACGCCAACGCTTTGTCCATATCCTTGAGATTTTTGATTGATCGGCCGCCGCGATGGTAGATCTGCGCCAGACTGAACTGTGCTTTGGCGTTACCCTGCTCCGCCGCTTTCAGATCCCAATAAACACCTGCATCTTCACCCTCAACACTTCGATCCCAACTTAGTTCCTCAGCAAGTCCGACTTGCGCCTCGGCATTTCCTTGCTCTGCTGCCTTGCGAAACCACTCTTCCGGCATGCCAGGCGACCACTGCTCTACCACCCCGCAAAGGTTCTCCTGAATGGCTTTGCCAAACTGCGTCTGCGCTTCGAGATCACCTGCAACCGCTTGCTCATGCAGATGTTCCGAATTCGGTGTGCACTTCCCTGCCTTCATCCCGTCGTAGAGCTCACGTGGTTCTTGTGCCCATGTATTACATGCGATGAACATAGAAAAGAGGGCAGTACCCACTGCACCAATAGTTTTGAAACTGTTGCTCATTTGTTACTTCCTTGTCGCTTAAAAAATCCAAGAAAAACCGGCGGAAAACACTAGGTCGCTTCAATCATCTGATCTGCAACCTCATACTTAACCACCACCCGATTTCGATACAACCTCACCCTCTCCACCAATTCCCCCACCTGCCCCTTCTCCCGCACCTCCCGCCAGATCTCATTCTCCCGATACACCCGCTCCCCCTCCCGCACAAACCGGTGCTTTTCCTGAAACACGTGATACCGATACGCCCGCGCCTGATCGCACAACAACTCCCCCTCCAACTGTGTGTCCCCCACGTTCAACTTCAACTGAAAACTCCGATCCGTCGGGTTGTGCAGTACCAGGTCAACGTAGTTGTAGAAAATCGCCGCGCCGGAACCGAATGGCAGTACTCGCCCCTCGTCCGGGAATGGGTCGAAGCTGTGGTTGGAGCGTTCAACGACTATCAGCGGTGAGTGGATCGCCATCCAGTGGATCAGGTTACTCAGTTGGCAGATTCCTCCGCCGATACCGCGTCGCGCTTCGCCGAAGGACAGTTCCATGCCTTCGACGTAGCCGCGTTTGCGGGTTGGGCGGCCGACGAGGCGGCAGAAGGAGAAGTGTTCGCCGGGGGCGATGATGAGGCCGTCGATGGCGGCGACGGCGAGTTTCAGGTTGATGACTTTGTTGTGTTGCAGGGCGAGGTCGGAGTCGCCGAGTTTGCGGATGAGTTTCGAGGTGTGTTTGAGGTAGCGGAATGGCAGGCGATCAGCGCCGGCAACCAGGCGTGCGTAGCGTTTGCTGGAGCAGTGCCAGGCGATCTGGCGGAACAGTCTTTTTTGCCACACGCGCAGCCAATACAGGGCCGGGTGGTAGAGGGAAAGTGGTTTCATCCGTGAGGCGACGGCAGGTGCCGCTTCTTCCTTGAAGCATCTGAGGGGCGCGCAGTTTAGCCTGTGGGACGGCTTGCGTCGTGCGCGAGATGTCATGCCTCGAAACACCTCGCCTCACCTCCTGAACGGCAAATTAAGCTTCAACTAAGCTTGCGTCGCTAGCATCCCGGCCCGAGAGACACCTGTCGCCGATCAACCGCGGATGAGCTTCCCGAATGAGCCAGTTTGATTTACCAGCCGTTACGCAGCCGAATTTCAGTCTTGTATTGGTAAATTACAAAACCCCGGACATCACCCGGATGTGCCTGGAGTTGTTGCGTCAGCACGTTCAGGCGCAGCGCATTCCGGTTTGGGTGGTGGACAATGATTCGGCGGATGCCAGTCTGGATTATTTGCGTTCGCTGGACTGGATCAATCTGATCGAACGTCCCTCCCCCGGCAAAGAAGCGGGACATATTGCGCATGGCAAGGCGCTGGATCTGGCGCTGGAAAAAGTTGAAACCGACTATCTGTTTCTGCTGCACACCGACACCTTTGTCTACGACAAGGAAGTCTTTGCAATGATGCTGCGTGAGTGCATAAAGTCTGCGGACGTCGCCGCAGTCGGGTGTGTCGAACAAATCAATCGTGGGATTGTGAGAGACACCTGGCGGTTAACTTCGCGATTTTGCAAACACTATATTCGCCGAGCGAAAACTGCGTTGGGTTTGCGCAGTAAAGAGCCGAAACCTTATCGGGAAACTCACCTCAAGAGTTTCTGCACTTTGTGGAACGCCAAGTTGATGAAGTCTCGCGGACTGCACTTTTGCATGGATGACCGGGTGCCCGGTTATACCCTGCAGGATCGAATGACAGCGTTGGGCTACGGCATCAATCTGTTGGCGCCGCGCAAGATTTTCCGCTATCTGGATCACATCCAGGCAGGAACCGTCGCAGCCGCTGGAACCTACGGCAAAAACCACCGCCGCACCAAGATGTATGAAGCCACCCTCAAACGCTTTGAGGGGCAGGCATCGGCATAATCGCGAACACAAAAAAGGGCGACTTGAAAGTCGCCCTTTTTTATCTGAAATTGTATACATCCGCTCCGAGGAGGTGTTCGCCCAGTGTAATGGCCTGGCAATCCATGCACCGGTAAAGAGCCCTGACACTGGGCGAACGGGAAGGATTTTAATAGAAGTTGGCGGATATGTCGTCATACATAAAGGTAAATTTTATGTACGAAAAAGTTAATAGATATTTATCGACGAAATCCTTTCACGAAACTTTCAAAGCACGGCTCAACTCCTTTTAGATGATTGTTCTCATACAATAATCTGTACAAGAACAACCATCTTGTAGAGTTAATGCTCAGCTTTCATGCTGACTGGTCACTTTTAATACATCGGTATAAGTGACAACTACGCTCTGCCCGACTTTCAGATCTTTCAGCTTGGCTTGAATTTCAGGCTTTTTAACGTCGAGGACTTTCGACTGGCCCGCCGGATTTTCCAGCGTCACCTGATTTTGCTTCAAATCAATTTTGGTGATTTTCAATTGCACCTGAATCTGCCGGTAGGCTTCGCCGCCCGGGTTTTCAGTGCCTGGAGCGTTGCGCAGCTCGCCGCTACGCTCGACCGTGCCAGGCAGACCTTTATCCACATCGGTATCGAGGTAGGCCGCCACGGAACGCTGCACTTCGACTTTTACCAGATCACCGACCTTGAGGTTGGCGAGGTTTTCCGCCTTGTCGCTGAGCTGAACATGGACTTGACGACCTTCCGCGCCTTCCAGCACGACCTGGTGGTTGGCCGCATCGACGGCCAGCACTTTGGTCGTGACTTGATCGGCCTCGACAGTGGCAGACAGCGGAATATCGGCCGCCATTGCGCCGAAGCTGGTGGCGGACAGAACGGTTGCGAGGGTGATGGCCTTGGCCAGAGCGTGGAGCTTCATAAGCGGTACTTTCCCTGTAATGAATGGCAGCACCCGGCGCCGACAAGTGGTTGACGGCGGATGTGCCACTGAGCATAGACGCTGTTCAGGGCTTGGCTGTTGTTTGTGACGGTTCGTCAGGCTTCGGGGTCATCCAGTTCATTGGCGACGTTCACGGCTGGCGAATTCTTATGCAGGTCATCGGCCTTGGCGCGCAGGATCTGCCACTGCTCCAGATCGATCGCGCCCTGGGCGAGCAGGTCGTCGGCGATGTGTTGCAGGTCGAGGTAGTGAGCGTCGGGGGATTGCTGCCAGTAGGTCTGATCGTCGAACAGGCGCTGCCACGTGGTGAGGTCGGGGGGTTGCAGGTCGTCGCTCATGGGAGGAGTCCTCGCCGGGGCCTCGAAATGGGCCGGGATTGATCGGTAGAGGATGGTAGACGGGGCGGAGTTCCGGGCAATTGCTCTGCGGGTGACTGTACCGGCGCCTTCGCGGGCAAGCCCGCTCCCACAGGGGTTTGTGTACGAAACTCAGTACCCGGTCATCTCCAGATAGCCGCGCCCGCCATGGCTGCCGTTGATCCGCACCGGCCCTTCCCAGTAAGGGATGCGCAGGTTCATCCAGGCATTGGGATTGAGTGCGTCGAGGCTGATGTCGAGGTGTTTGTCCGGTATGCTGATCGACCAGCGCACCGGCATCTTGCGTCCGGCGACTTTGGCGGTGTCCTGCGCGGTCAGTTTGATCTGCTCGCCGTGCAGGGTTTCGGTCTGCCCGTCGGCGCTGATCCAGGTGCCGGTCAGATAGGGCGCACCATCGGTTTGCCGGGTGCGAAACAGCATCAGCGATTCACCGCTGTCCAGGTGCAGGGAAAACCAGTCCCAGCCGGTCTGATTGGCTGCCAGCGGCTGACTACTCCACTCACGATCCAGCCACGCCGGGCCGCTGACGGTGTAGGTCTGGCCGTCGATTTGCAGGGTGCCGTTGGCCTGAAAAAACGGCTGACTGTAGTAGTACGAGGCCTGGCCCTGTTCGGATTTGCGGCTGAAACCGTTGTCACCTTGCAACACCAGCGGACGACTGGAGGTGAGGTGCAGTTGATAGCTGAAATCTTTATCTCGGGCACTGAGTTGCAGATCCGTCAGCGGATCCTGCGTCTGACTGGCGAAGCGCCAATCATCGATCCACGCCTCGAACGGCGCGACGTTCACCCCGGCCTGCCCCACTCCGCCTCGGGCATAGCGCTCGGCGGCATGATGCGCGGTGGCTGAAGTCACTGCGGCGTGCCCGAGCCAGATCGTCTGGTTGGCCCAGCCCGATTGTTGCGCCACCGGTTTCAAGGCGCTGCGAAACAACGTCCATTGCACGCCGAAATCGTGGCCCTGCTGATCCTTGAGATTGGCGGTAACGTACCACCATTCGATGCGAAAACCTTCGTGCGCGCCGTGATCCGCCGGGAAGCTGAATACCCGCCCCGGCACCACCGGTGTGAACTGCGCGGCCTGATCGCCGAGCCCGGCAAAACCCTTCTGCGCAGGCACAGGCTGATCGCAACCGCCCAATAGCAACAGCGCGAACAGCAGCGCAACCAGGTTAATCCTCATGGGCAAACGTCCTCAACAGATCCGCCGGTTGCGTGCGGTACAACGAATACAGCGGCCACGCCGAGGCCAATAGCGTCGCCAGCAACGCCAGCCCGAGCAACTGCAGCAGTTGCAGCGGAAAGATCCGCAACGGCAAGCGCCAGCCGAACGCCTGCACGTTGATCACCGCATCCAGACACCACGCCAGCGCGATCCCCAACGGCAACGCCAGCACCAGCGTCAGCACCGCCAGCAGCCAGGTCTGGCCGAGGTTAAGCAGCATCAACTGACGGCGCGTCACACCCAGCGCCCACAGCGGCGCCAGTTGCCCGAGGCGGCTCTGGCTCTGGGTCAGCAAGCTGATGAACAGCGCCACACCGGCCACCGCCAGGGTCAGGCTGTTCAGTGCGGCGGTGGCGGCGAAAGTGCGCTCGAATACTTGCACCGACCAACCCTTGAGCCGCGCCTGATCGACGATGCGGCTGTCATCGAGTTGAAAGCGCGTTTGCAGTGCGCGCAAAAACGGCGGGATGTCGGGCGGCGCGATGCGCAAGTTGAAACGGTTCGGCGTCAGTGACGGCCATAACCGCAGCAAATGATTGCTGTTGACCAGCAGGTGGCCCTTGGGATTGCCGTAGTCGGCGTAGATCCCGACGATTCGCGGTGACCACGCACCGCCCGGTGTCGGCAGGCTCAGGTGATCCCCTGCGCGAACCTTCAGGCGTCGCGCCAGTTGTTCGCTGAGCATCACCGCATCGTCCGTCGCCAGATGCGCCCACGGATCGCCGGCAATCGCCTCGAGCAACGGCCAGTGTTGGCGATAATAGGGATGATCGATCACCCCGAATACATCCGTCGGCCACCCCTGCAGGGTCACCGCCACTTGCCAGTTGGGCAGCACCGCGCTGACGCTCGGCTGTTGTTTGAGCCAGGCGTACATTTCGCGGGACTGCGCCGGATTGACCGGGTTGAGGTATAGCTCGGCACTGAGACGTTGTTCGAGCCAGTCGTCGAAGGTCTGGCGAAAACCGGCGGTCATGCTGCCAGCACCGATGTTTGCCGACAGCGCCAGCAGCAACGCCATCAGCGCCAGACTGAGTGCCGGCAGTTGCTGGCGGCAATCGGCGAGAAACCACTGACCGAGCACCGAGCGACTACGCCCGAGCAAAGGAGTAAGCACTGCGCTGAGCACCACCGGCAACGCCAGCGCAGCGCCGAGCAGCAACCCGGCCATCAACACAAAACCACTGCTCAGACTGTCGCCCCAGACCAGCGCCAGCAGCGCGATCAGTCCCAGCACCGCCGCCAGCCAACCCTGACGGCGCAACCAGCGCGCATGTTGCTGATGCCAGGCCTGCGGATCCGCCACCGCCAACAGCGGCAAGCGTGCCGCACGCAGCAGACTGTTGGCACCGGCCAGCAACGCGCCGAACAGGCTCAAACCAATACCGCTGAACCACCACCACGGGCTCAGGCGCAGCTGGCCCGCCACTTCCGCGCCGTACAGACCGCGCAGACTGGCGGCGACATCCGGCAGCAACGCGCTCGCCAGCCAGTATCCGCTGATGACCCCGAACACCCCGCCAACCAACGCCAGCACACCGAGTTCGACGATCAGACAGCCGATCAACATCCGCGCACTGACCCCGCAGGCGCGCAACGTGCGCAGCAGACCACGACGCTGTTCCAGCGCCAGACCGATGGCCGCGTGCACGATGAACAGCCCGACCAGAAACGAGAGAAAGCCCAAGGCATCGAGGTTGAGGTGAAAACTCTCGGTCAGGCGCGAAAGATTGTTTTCCTCGGCGCTGCTTTTAAGCTGCAACCGACCAATGAACGCGGCCGGCAGTTCGGCATGAAAATCCTTGGGCAATAACAGGCGTGACAGTTGCCCGGGCTGTTCGAGCAGGGTTTGCGCGACACCGATGTCCACCAGCAGCACGCCCGGCGCCATGTCCTTTTGTGCGTGCAGCGGCGGCAGGGTCTGACCGTTGGCGGTTTGCGGCGTGGCGCCTTCGCTGAGGTTCAAGGCCTGTAAAGTTTCCGGGGAAATCCACGTGCTGCCCGGCGGTGAGAAGAACTCGACGATGCGCTCGATCGGCATCGCCTGCCCGGCCACCGCAGCGTCCGTCGGCAGCGACACCGGTTCGATGCCCATCAGTTGCAGCCGCTGATCCGGGTGATCCTTGAGCATCAGCCGGCCTTGCAGCAGCGGCGAGACTGGCCAGCCCGCGCGGCGTAGATCAATGAACCACTGCTGGGTAAACGTCGCCCCACTGGGCGCAACAAGACTGGCCTGCGGTTCGCCTCCAATCATCTGACTGGCCCGGGCGTAACTGTCGCGGGCCTGACTGTTCAGCGCTTCGACCCCGGTCAACAGACTTGTAGCCAGCCACAACCCGGTCAGCACACTGAAAAACTGCACCGGGTGCCGCCGCCAATGACTGAGCAGCGCGCGCAGGGTTTGCCAGAAAACGTTCACGTCAGATGGCCGTTGGACAACACCACGCGCCGCGCCAGGCGTGCCGCCACGCGTGGGCTGTGCGTGACCATCAGCAGCGTGGTCGGCGTGTCATCAAGCAGCTCCAGCAACAGACGCAGCACTTCATCACTGGTGGCTTCGTCGAGACTGCCGGTGGGTTCGTCGGCGAGCAGCAATTTTGGCCGTGATGCCAAGGCCCGGGCCAGCGCAACCCGCTGCTGCTGGCCGCCCGACAACTGCTCGGGATAACGCGTGAGCAAATCGCCCAGACCCAGACGCTGCACCAGATGCGCCTGCCAGCGCGGCTCATGCCGTCCGGCCAGACGCGCCTGAAACGCCAGATTGTCCTCGACCCGCAGACTGCCGATCAGGTTGAACTGCTGGAACACCAGGCCGATTTCAGTGCGCCGCCAGTCGGCCAGTTGCGCCTCGTTCATCTGCTCCAGCCGATGCTCGCCGCTGTGGATGCTGCCGCGATCGACCTTGTCGAGGCCGGCGATCAGGTGCAGCAAGGTGCTTTTGCCGCTGCCGGATTCGCCCATCAGCGCCAGACTGCTGCCGGGTTCGAGCGTCAGGTCGACGCCTTGCAGCACCGGGAGCGGGCCTTGGGGGGTGAGGTAACTTTTGAAGACGCCTTGAACCTGAAGCATGCCGCCATCCGTTGGGTCAGTGTGGGGCAAGGATAGCGGATAGCGACCTGATTGGATCAGAGGTGTTCGTACTGGCCTCATCGCTGGCAAGCCAGCTCCCACAGGGATTGAGGTTGCTCGCAGATACTGGACTCACCATCAAACACTGTGGGAAGTATCTTCAGGTCAGTGGTGTTTGAACTGGCCCCATCGCTTGCAGGCAAGCTCCTACAGGGGTTGAGGTTGTCCGCAAATACCGGGTTCACTGAAACACTGTGGGAGCTGGCTTGCCAGCGATGAGGCCATTGAAACCGACACAAATCTCACTCCCCGGTTGCCACACTGGTCGCAGCCTCCCCCGGCGTGACAATCGTCTTCAGATCAATGTGCTTCCACTCAGGCTTGGCCCCCAACCGCGCATTGAAGCGATAGTTGAAGGTGAAATCGTCCGCGGTCGGCAGCGTCAGCGGTTTGCCATACACCGCTTCGATACCCGCCAGGTCGTAACCCATCAACTGCAGCAGCGTCGGGAAGATGTTGTAGTGGCTGGAGCGATCCTTGTTCTGCGCCAATGCCTGCGCCCAGTCCGGGCCGTGCACCTGATCGCCCTGAATCACCACCAGCGGCACCAGCCCTTCTTCCTCGACCGGATCGCCGCCGCAGTGGGTGTTGAGCCCGGGATTGCCGCGCTCATGCAGGTCCTGGCCGTGATCGGAGGTGTAGATCAGCAGTGCATTGTGCAAATTGGCCTGGGCAAAGACACGGGCGAAAAACTCGCCGACGTTCCACAGCACGGTGTTTTTGTAGGCGTTGCGGTACAGCACCCAGTCATCCGGCTGGCCGTTGAAACCGTCGCGTTTACCGGTGTCGGCCACTTCGGTGAACTGCCCACGCGGCAAGGTCGGACGATACGCCATGAAGGCGTCGGGGTATTTGTCGTGCACCGGGAAATGCGCGCCGACCTTGTTGATCACCACCAACTCCGGCTGATCATCGTTGAGCAGTTCGATCAGTTTCGCGGCGGCGGCCATGTCGCGATCACGCACACTGGTCTGGTCAAACTGGACGAATTCGTCGATGTCCTTTTTTTCGGTGTCGGTCATCAGATTCTGCAAATTGCCGCCGGTGCGCTGGGCGTCGATGTACACCGTTCGCAACCCGGCTTTTTTCGCGTACTGCCAGATCGACGGCAGCGTGCTGTTGATCCGCATGTAATCGGCGCGGGTACCGCCGTAGCGCAGGGTGACGTTGGTGTCGGCGCTGCAGTTGGCGATGGACGCGGCGTAGCCGTAGTTGAAGATGTCGACACCCGGATGCGCCTGCTTGAGGTTGCTGTGCACCCCGAACGGCGCGTTGATGTCGAGGTAATTGCCGGAAATGCTTTCGTCGATGATCAGCACGATGTCGTGATTGATCGCCACGGTGTTGCGCGCCAACGTCACCGGCTCACGCGGGCCGACCGTGTTGTGCAGCGCTTCATAGGCAAACAGGTTCAGATAGGCCAGCGGCGTGTACATGATCGGCAAGCCGCGCGCGCCCTCGCCCGCCCGCAGGAACAACACCGTACTCAACAGCAACACGCCACATACCGGCGCTGCCACGCGCAACGCATTGGGCACCACCAGTGCATGACGCGGCTTGAGACCGATACCGAACAGCAACAGCAGCCCGCTGAGCGCGCCATGAATGATCGCATCGCGATACTGGTAGGCGGCTTCCTGGATGAAGCCGCCAGAGTACACCAGCGACACAAAGCTGCTGTAGCTCAGGTAATCCGCGGTGACCCGGGTATAGACATCAAAAAATACGGCTGAGACAAACAGTGTTATTGCGAACAAGTGGCGAATGAGAGCCTGACGAATATAAGCCGTTAGATATAACGCTAAAGTAAGCGCCAAAAACATCGCGCCAAAAAGAAGTACAGCAAAACCGACACCGATAGCATTTAACCGCTCAATGTAATATTCGGAATAAAGCAGCAAATAAACAATCAAAAGTAATTCTTTGGCATATCTGAACATGGCGATACCGCTCGTGCAAAACGGCAGAGAGTCAAAGGTTTGTCGGTCAGAACCTGACACTAGCACCCAGCCATCAAAGCGCAAGAATTGACTGTTTTCTTTAGAAAGCGTCAAAAAACCGGTGACTCAAATCTGACACACGCAAAACGCTAGAAGCCTTTAAATTAAAGACTTACAACCGTTTATCGCTTATTTTAAATCTGAACAAATCTGCAGAAAAACAACAAATCCAATCGCAGCAATGACTTGATGGCCAATCGCCAAAAAGCGCTCAAGTGTTATACAGGTGCAACATGTCATTTTGCTGACACGCTTTCCAAACCCTGCGCTATACCCCTTTTACAGTCTTCTTCCGAACTTCTTCTTTTCGCTCTATCGAGGGTGCGCAGATGGACGTGAGCGTATTTGGCACCGGCTACGTCGGATTAATTCAAGCCGCCGCACTTGCAGATGTAGGGCATCGGGTTTTATGCGTTGATATTGACCCCAACAAGATTAAACAACTGCAACAAGCCGTGCCGCCTATTAGTGAGCCGGGGTTATCCGCTGCGCTGGAAGAAAACATCAAGGCCGGGCGTCTGCTGTTCAGTACCCAGGCCAGCGACGCGGTAGAACATGCCGAACTGATTTTCATCGCCGTGGGCACGCCGGCCGATGAGGACGGTTCCGCCGACCTCAGCCATGTGCTGAACGTGGCCCGGCAGATCGCCTCGCACATGGAGGCTGATCGCACCCTGATCATCAAGTCCACGGTGCCGGTCGGCACGGCGGACCAGGTTGCCGCCAAGGCCAACGAAGAGCTGCAACGTCGTAGCCGCAGCAGCCTGAAGGTACGGGTGGTGTCCAACCCCGAATTCCTCAAGGAAGGCAGCGCCCTCGCCGATTGCATGCGTCCGGACCGGATCATCGTCGGCACCCGCGATGACGCAGCCCGCGAGCAGATGAGCGAGCTGTACGCGCCGTTCTGCCGCAACCACGAAAAACTGATGTTCATGGACAACCGCAGCGCCGAGCTGACCAAGTACGCGGCCAATGCAATGCTCGCCACGCGTATCAGCTTCATGAACGAACTGGCCAACCTCACCGAACTGCTGGGCGCCGACATCGAGGCTGTGCGCAAAGGCATCGGCTCCGACCCGCGCATCGGCTACCACTTCATCTACCCCGGTTGCGGCTTCGGCGGTTCGTGCTTCCCCAAGGATCTGCGTGCCCTGTTGCACACCGCCGAACACAACGGCATGCCGCTGAAATTGCTGCGCAGCGTCACCGACGTCAATGACAGTCAGCGGCACATTCTGTTCAGCAAACTCAAGGCGCAGTTTCCGCAGGGTCTGGCCGGCAAGTCGATCGCGATCTGGGGCCTGGCGTTCAAACCCAATACCGATGACATGCGCGAAGCGCCCAGCCGCTACCTGATGGACGCACTGTGGGCCGAAGGCGCCAGCGTGCAGGCCTACGATCCGGAAGCCATGTCCGAATGCCGGCGCCTCTACGGCTATCGCAACGACCTGCATCTGTGCGCCACTCGCGACGACACCCTGGAGGATGCCGATGCGCTGGTGATCTGCACCGAGTGGAAGAACTTTCGCGTAGTGGATTTCGAGTTGCTGGCGAGCAAGCTGCGTTCGAAGGTGATCGTCGACGGTCGCAATCTCTACAACCCGGAACACGTAGCGGCGGCCGGCCTGCATTACAGCGGTATCGGCCTGCGCCACATTACGCCGGAAGGATTGCGCCCATGAAAATCCTGGTCACCGGCGCAGCCGGCTTCATTGGCGCCCATTGCGTGTTGCGGCTGATGCGCGACGGGCATGCGGTGGTCGGCCTGGATAACTTCAACGGCTACTACGACCCGCAGCTGAAACACGATCGGGTGCAATGGATACGTAATCAGGTCGGGCATTTCCCGATCGCGCGGATTGATCTGGCCGATGCCGCGGCGATTGAAGCGCTGTTTGTCCGCGAGCAACCGCAAGTGGTGATCCACCTCGCGGCGCAGGCCGGCGTACGCTACTCGCTGGAAAACCCAAAGGCCTACCTCGACAGCAACCTCAGCGGTTTCCTGAATATTCTCGAAGGCTGCCGGCACCATCCGGTGGAGCACCTGATCTATGCCTCGTCGAGCTCGGTCTACGGCGCCAACCAGCACACGCCTTATTCGGTGCATGACGGTGTGAATCACCCACTGTCGCTGTACGCCGCGACCAAAAAAGCCAACGAGCTGATGGCTCACAGCTACAGCCATCTGTTCGGCATCCCGAGCACCGGCCTGCGCTTTTTCACCGTGTACGGGCCATGGGGTCGGCCAGACATGTCGCCGATTCAGTTCGCCCGGGCGATCACCGATGGCACCCCGCTGAAACTGTTCAACTACGGCGAGCACCAGCGCGATTTCACCTACATCGACGACATCGTCGAAAGCATCGCCCGGCTCACCGACCATCCGCCGCACAACCACCCGGAGTGGGATCGCGAACACCCCGATGCCGGCAGCAGCATGGCCCCGTGGTGCCTGTTCAACATCGGCGGCCACCACCCGGTGGAACTGAAAACCTACCTGGCGTTGATGGAAAAACACCTCGGCCAGAAAGCCATTGTCGAGCTCTTGCCCCTGCAACCGGGCGATGTGCTCAACACCTGTGCCGAAACCGATGATCTGGCCCAGGCCACCGGGTTCCAGCCCCGGATCGAGCTGGATGAAGGCCTGGGGCGTTTCATCGCCTGGTTTCGCGACTACTACCCCACTGCCTGTCGCCCACGCGCCGCTCGCGGCTGAACTTCAGCGGAGGTTCTCATGACTGGACATGAACAAGGTGTACCGATCAATCAGATGCGTCGTGACAAGCGCATGGATCCCGAACACCGAATGCGCCTGGATACCGCCATCCACAGGCAGGGTCGTGGCTGGTTGACCGGTCGCGACGGTGGCCGGCCATGGACGCTGTCACGCACCAACCGGGTGCTGGCCTGCTTCGGTGCGCTGATGATCCTGGTGGTGTTTTCGCCGCTGCTGCTGGGCCTGGCACTGACCATCAAATTCACCAGCCCGGGACCGGTGATGTTCGTGCAAAAACGCACCGGCTATCGCGGCCGCACGTTCGGCATGTACAAGTTCCGCACCATGGTCTGCAACGCCGAAGAACTGAAGGAATCGCTGCGCCACCTCAACAAGCACGGGGTCGACGCCATCGATTTCAAGATCGACAAGGACCCGCGCATCACCGGGATCGGCGGTTTCCTGCGGCGCACCAGCCTCGACGAACTGCCCAATCTGTTCAATGTGGTGAGCGGTGACATGCGCCTGGTCGGCCCGCGTCCGACCTCGTTCAACGCCTACCGCTACAAGGACCGCCACCTCGCTCGCCTGAGCATCTACCCCGGCATGACCGGCCTGTGGCAGATCTCCGGGCGCAGCAACATCGACTTCGACCAGCGCGTTGAGTTGGACCTCAGCTACATCGCCGAGCAAAGCCTTTTGCTTGATCTGAAGATCCTGTTGAAAACCCCCTTCAAAGTATTCAGCGGCCACGGAGCAAGCTAATGGACGGTTCAACCAACAAAAGCCTGAGCATTGCCAACCCCAGCGAATCGAACCTGATTTCGACCGTGCTGGATCTGGATCTGCGGATCCTGTTCCTGACCGCCGCCAACCCTGGTGCCGGCACCACCACCAGTGCGCTGGCGCTGGCCAGCCAACTGGCGCAGATGAGCAGCGGCCAGGTGCTGCTGGTCGACGCCAGCCAGTCGGCGAGCAACCTCACCCAACAGTTGAACCTGAGCAAGGAGCGCGGCCTGCGCGATCTGCTGTTCAACCCGGACAACCCGCCGCTGTTGCAGGACTGCGTGGTGCAGGTGTCGAGCCTGCCGTTCCATGTCCTGCCCAACGGTCGGCCGATCCGCACGCTGGAGCACCTGACTGCCGAGCGCCTGAGCCCGTTGCTCGATCAACTGGGCAGCCAGTACCGCTTTGTGGTGATCGACGGTGACGCGGTGTACTCCGCCGCCGACACGCTGGTACTCGCCACTCAGGTCGATGGCGTGGTGTTCGTGGTACGCGCCGAGGACACGCGCTGGGAAGTCGCCCAGGCCGCCGTGCAACGCCTGACGCAGGCCGGGGCAAAAGTGGTTGGCAGCGTCTTCAACCGGCGCAAGTACTACATGCCCAAATGGCTTTACAAAAACCTGTAAGCAAACGCGAAGGATGACGCCATGAACGCCAAGATACTTGTTCTGCTGATGCTGCCGCTTGCAGGCTGCTCCAGCAATTCCGAGACCCAGACCATGCCGGTGAATATTCTCACCGCCACCCCGGCCAACGCCCAGGCCACCGATATGCCGAAGATCGAGCAGACGTTGCGCCCGCAAGACGTGCTGGACGTGATCTTCCACATCAGCACCAGCGGTTCGGACGCCTACCGCGTGCAATCGGGTGACCAGATCGGCCTGAACTTCACCGCGGCCAGCCAGCTCAACGGCAACCAGTTGGTGCTGCCTGACGGCACCATCAACCTGCCGGGCGCCAACACCTCGGTGAAAATCGCCGGGCTGACCGGCGACGAAGCGCGCGAAGAAATCCAGCGTGCCTACCAGCGCAAACAGCTGTTCCAGCCCAACCGCAATCAGCTGACGGTGCAGGTCATCAGTCCGCTGACCAATGAGCAGAACCTCAAAAGTGCCCTCAACCATCCCGCCACCGGTATGAGCCGTGAGATCACCGTGGGCAACGACGGTTATGCGAGTTTTCCGGAAATCGGCGCGGTGCCACTGCAAGGCATGACCATCAACCAGCTGGAAACCTTCCTCAACCAGAAGTACGCACAACTGCCAGGTCGGATGAGCGTCGATGTGATGCTCAAATCCACCGCCGGCAACGAGATCTATGTGCTGGGTGAAGTCGGCCAGCCGGGTTCCTATCCGATTCGTCGCCCGGTCTCGGTACTTGAAGCATTGACCCTGGCCCGTGGCACCAACATCAAGGCGCGCCTCGACTCGGTGGTGATCATGCGCCGCAACGGCAATCAGGTGCAGGCGGTGCATTACGACGTCGAGAAAGCCCTGTCCGGCGACGCTTCGCAAATCGCCTATCTGCAACCGGACGACATGCTCTACGTGCCCAAAACCAAACTGGCCAGTGCCGGCGAGCTCGCGCGGCAATTGGCGGACGTGGTGCTGTTCCAGGGCGTGGGCATGAGTTTCAGCTATCGCCTCGACAACAAGAACGACAACAGCAGCAACTAACCGACTCTCAGGTGACCGATCATGAATCCAAAGGAAAACTACCTGCATGAGTTCTTCAGGATCTTCTTCGCCAACAAGCAACTGGTGAAACGCGTCTTCCTGATCTTTGCAGTCATCGCGTTGGTACTGCCGCTGGTGCTCAAACAGAGCTTCGATATCACCGCCCAGGTGATCGTGCAGTCGAAAAAACTCTCCCAGGGTGACGCCACCACGTCACTGACGGTCGATAACGCCACCTTCATTCCGCCGTCGCTGGCGGACATGGAAACCGAGAGCAATATCCTGCGCTCGCCCGCGTTGATCCGGCAGACCATCAGTGAGTTGCGCGACAAGGGCGAATACAGCCCACCGGTCGGCATGTTCGCCAAACTGGTCGGCGATCCGTTCCGCCGTTATGTCACCTCACCCCTGCGCCAATACGTGATCAACCCGCTGCGCAACATGCTCGGGCTGGAGACCGATCCGGTGCGCGACACCGTGCTCGACGGCCTCACTCAACAGGCCCTCGACAGCCTGAAGATCGAGACCCTGCCCGGCTCCAACGTGATCTCGATCGTCTACAGCTTCCCCGATCCGCATCAAGGCACGACGTTTGTCGCCACCTTGCTGCAGAACTATCTGGTGAGCCGTCAGGCGCTGCAATCGATCGACCTGCCGCAATCCTTCTACGAAACCAAGAAGCACCTGTATCAGGTGCGTCTCGATGGACTGGAGGGCAATCGCCAGGCGCTGCTGGAAAGCGTCGGCTCGTCCGATCCGAAGGAAGAAATCACCTTTCGCCTGAACGCGATCAACACCGAAGAACAAGCGCTGAACCTGTACCAGGATCGCCTGTTGCAGAGCCAGCGCTGGCTTGAATACCTGAAAACCGCATTGGCCGCCGCCAGCACCAACAAACTCAACGACTACACCTTCCCCTACACCTTCACCACCACCGTCGACAACGTGGCGTTCGAGGATCGGGAAGTCAAACAGTTGGGCGAGCAACTGACCACTCAGGTCAGCCGCTACATGAATGACCTCGCGGTGTTTCAGCCCGGCAGCGAGCCGATGCTGCTGACCCGCGAGCAGATCGCCCGCACCCGTCAGCAGTTCCTCAAAGTGGTGAGCAACCGCATTCAGGAACGCACCAACGACCTGGCCGTGGTGCAACAGGTGATCGATCAGAAAACCGCGCGCATCGCCGACTTCAAGAACCGCATCCACACCTTGCAGCAGACCCAGAGCAAGCTGCGGCAGATGGACACTGAAATCGACGCACTGCACACGGCGTTCTCGACCTACGCGCAACGCTTTGCCGAAAGCAGCACCGCCGGTTCACTCAACGATGACCTGTCGAACGCCAAGGTGCTGAGCCCGCCGTTCGAACCGACCGAGCCGGCGTTCCCCAAACCGCTGCTGATCATCCCGTTCGGCTTGTTCACCGGGCTGCTGCTGGCGATTGCCCTGGTGTATGTGCGTGAGTTCTTCGATCACCGCTTCAAGCATCCGGCGCAAATCACCCACGAACTGGGTCTGCCGGTGTTGCTGGTGATCAACGACGAAAACGTTCTGCCACGCAATCCGCACAAGAACTGGACCGTGCCAAGCTTCGTGCACTGGGTGCGCAATTGAACACGCCGTCCACCCCGAATGCCGCGCTGCCGATCATTCATTTGCTCAGCAGCGGCGGCTTCTATGGGGCCGAGCGCATGTTGCTCGATCACTGCCTGGCGACACCGGGGCAGCACCAGGTGCTGTGTCTCGATGCACCACCCGCATTGATCGCGCGCTTTCGCGAGGCCGGGGTGGACTGTCGTGGCTGCTCCGGGCTGGGCGAGTTGATGCGCCATCTACGTGCCCGGCGCAGCGAGCAACCGCTGATCAACACCCACAACTTCAAAGGGCTGTTGTTCGGTTGGGTCGGGGCGACGCTGTTGCGTCTGCCACTGGTCATCACCCAACACGGCTTCACCCCGCGCAGCCGCAAGCAGAAGTTCTACACCTGGCTGAGTCTGCAGTTGTGCCGCACCGCTTCGGTGGACCGGGTGGTGTGCGTGGCCGAGAGCATCGCCGTGCTGCATCGTCAGGCCAGCGTGCAGGCGGAAAAACTGCAAGTGATCCCCAACGGTTTACCGGCCGCCGCCGCGCTGGTCAGCACCGTTGACCGCCAGCGCTGGCTCGCCGGTTACGTCGGGCGTTTGAGCAGCGAGAAAGGCCCGGATCTGTTTCTCGATGCACTGATTCCGCTGTGTCACCAGCACCCGCAACTGGACGCGGTGATGCTCGGCGACGGCCCTGAACGTGAAGCGCTGCAAACACGCATCGACGCCGCCGGATTGACCCAACGGATTCGCCTGCCCGGTTACCAGACCGCCATGCAACCGTGGTGGCAGCAACTGGATGCGCTGGTGATCAGCTCGCGCACCGAAGGCACACCGATGATTCTGCTGGAAGCGATGCAGGCCGGCGTGCCGGTGGTGGCTTTCGCAGTCGGCGGCATTCCCGATGTGCTCGAACACCGCAATAACGGCCTGCTGGCGGCACCCGCCGACAGCTCTGCCCTCGCCCGCCAGCTCGACAACCTGCTGAGCGAGCCGAAGCTGGCCCGGCATTTGTGCGACAACGCAAAGCGTACGCAACAGGATCGCTACGACCTCAAGGCTTTGGCCGAACGCTGGTCGCAGCTGTACATCCGCACGGCACGGGAGGCACGCGCATGATTTTCCCGCTCTCGATCGTCACGCTGCTCGGTCTGGTGTGCATCGGTCTGCTCGCCAGCCCTTATCCGTTTCTGGCACCGGGCGCCGTCATTGCTCTGGTGGGTTTCTCGGTGTTGTACCGCAAGCCGACCTGGGGCCTGCTGGGCATCGCCGCGCTGGTGCCGTTCGAAGGTTTCTTCAAGGACAGCTCGCTGTCCGGGAGCAAACTGATCGGTGCCTCGCTGGCGGTGATCCTGATGCTGCAACTGGCCATGCATCAGATTCCCTCCGAGCGCCTGCGCAGCAATATCTGGCGGTTTCTGCTGTGGTTTCTGGTCCTGTATTTCCTCAGCCTGCTCAATACCGATGACATGGGTATGTCGCTGGGGCATCTGCGTGAGCTGAGCGTCGGCCTGATCCTGTTTGTCATCACCCTGCTGATCGGTCGCGAATTGAACCTCGACCTGTTTTCCAGACTGGTGACCCTGAGCGTCAGCGCCACCTGCGCCATGGCGATGTTTTCGACCAAATTCCAGGATCAGGGCCGCGCCGCCGGGCTGCTCGAAGACCCCAACGCCTTTGCCCTGCTGATCGCCTTCGCCATTCCGCTGGCCCTGCTGCTGGTGATTCGCGGCCCGAACCTGTTGCACCGCTTGTTCTGGGGCGCTTGCTGCGTGCTGCTGCTCGGTGGCATGACCAAGACCGAGTCGCGCTCCGGGCTGGTGGTGGTGGCCTTGAGTCTGTTGATCGGCTGCTGGCACTACCGCGCGCAACTCACCCGGATTCGTCCACGGCACCTGGGTTTCGCCATGCTCGGCGCAGCGATCGTGATTCCGCTGGCGATCTACGCGATGCCCGCCGGTTACATCGCGCGCATTCAGTCCCTAAGCGTGTTGAGCGCCGGGGCCAAGGGCCACGACGACGAATCCCTCGGCCGTCGCGCCTCGTACATCGTGGTCGGCGGGCAGATGATCCGCGAGAGTCCGCTGCTCGGCTCCGGCCCCGGCACCTTCCCGCTGCACTACGCGACCACCGGCTATGCCAAGGCGTTTTCCGCCAACCGCAAGATCGGCGACCTGTACCGCCGCGCCCACAACACCTACCTGGAAATCTTCAGTGAACTGGGGATTCCCGCCGGCCTGTTGTTCGTCGGCATGCTCGGCCTGGGCCTGTACAACCTGATCCGCGCCCGCGCCGCGTGGATGCTGCGGCGCGACTGGCAGCAGGCAGACCTGATGACTCACCTCGGTGTGAGTTTCCTGTCGTTGACCCTGTTCCTGATGTTCCTCAGCGCACCGAACCAGAAGTACGTGTGGATCATGCTTGCGCTGACCAGCGTCCTGCGCCTCAAGGCCGAGCAAGCGCCACTGACCGAGGCCAGAACATGAGCCGCATCAGCATCATCATCCCGATGTACAACGAGGCCCGGCACATCGGCCGCACACTGCTGGCGGCGCAGAAAGCCGCGCACGCAGCCAATGTCGAGTGCGAGCTGATCGTGGTCGACAACGGCTCGAGCGATGACGGCCCGCACATCGCCCGCCAGTTCGGTGCGCAGGTGCTGGTGCTGCCTGGGCTGCTGATCGGTGCGCTGCGTAATCGCGGTGTCCTGCTGGCAAGCGGCGAGTGGATCGCGTTCATTGATGCCGACGTTGAAATGCCCGAAGACTGGCTCAGGCCACTGTTCGAACTGGAGGAAAGTGGTCAGGCCGATGTGTTTGGTCTGGATCTGCATACTCCCGCCGCTGCGCCGTGGTACGCGACGGCCTGGCAACGGCGCACGCTGCGCACTTCCGGGCAGGCGTCGCACACAGTGGACTGGCTGCCCAGCTCCAACTTGCTGATGCGCCGGCGCTGGTTCGAGAAGGTCGGCGGCTTCGACGAACACCTGCGCACCGGCGAGGACAAGGAATTCACCCTGCGCCTGAACGAGCAAGGCGCGCGCCTGTTGTCGGTGAACAACAACGTGGCCCTGCACTGGGGCTACGAGATGAACTGGCGTGAGTGGATGGGCAAGGAAATGTGGCGTCAGGGCAGTCATCTGCAACTGCTGCGCACCCACGGTTTCAGCCTGCGTCTGCTGCGCTTTCCGCTGCTGTCGCTGATGGCATGGCTGCTGGACTTGCTGGCGATTTCCGCGCTGCTCAACGGCTTTCCGCATCACGCAGCGGTCATGGTGATGCTGACCCTGATTCCGGCGCTGGTGCTGAGCATTCGCCAGAGTTCACGCCATCACGACATTGGCCTGACCCTGCAACTGTGGGGCCTGCACTGGGTGCGTCTGCACCTGGCCGGGGCGGCGCTCATTCTCAGTGTGTGTCATTGGAACGCCAGGAGGCCTGCCCGTGGCTGAATTCATTTTCTGGCTGTGCCTGCTGCTGCCGGTGTACGCCTACCTCGGCTACCCGCTGCTGCTGACGGTGCTGGCGCCGCTGTTCCCGGCCTGGCGTCACAGCCCGGCGCCGCCGTTGAACATCAGCATCGTGATCGCCGCGCACAACGAGGCGCGGCACATCGAGCACAAGTTGCGCACGCTGCTGGCGCAGGACTATCAGCCGGCCACGCTGCAGATCATTCTCGCCAGCGACGGTTCGACCGACGACACCGTGGCCTGCGCGCACAAAGTGATCGATTCGCGCATCACCGTGCTCGATCTGCCGCGCCTGGGTAAAGCGGCGACGCTGAATGCCGGCGTGGCCCTGGCCACTGGCGATATTCTGGTGTTCACCGATGCCGACAACCAGTGGTCGCGGGAAACCCTCGGCTACCTGCTCGCGCCACTCAGTGACCCGAATGTCGGCGCCTGCGCCGGGCACATGGTGATTCCGGTGACGGGCGGTGGCCTGAGCGTCGGCGACAGTCTGTACCGCCACTACGAAGGCTGGCTGCGCCGGGTGGAGAACCGCACTGGCTGCATGGTCTCGGCCGACGGCGCCCTGCTCGCCCTGCGCCGCGAGCTGTTCCAGAGCGTGCCGGCGGAGGTCAATGACGACTTCTTTCTCAGCACCTGTGCACCGGTGGCATTCAAGCGCATTGTGTACGTGCCCGAGGCGCAAGTGATCGACCACGGTGTCGACGAAGCGGACAAACAATTCCGCCGGCGTCAACGCGTCACCGTCGGTGGCCTGCAAAGCCTCGCCCAGCGCAGTGAGCTGCTCAACCCACTCAAACATGGCCTGTATTCGATTGCGCTGATCAGCCACAAGCTGATCCGGCGTCTGGCACCGATCCTCCTGCTGCCGTTGCTGCTGAGCAACTTCTGGCTGTGGGACGACCACGGTTTCTATCGACTGGCCCTGATCGCCCAACTGTTCGGCTACGCCGTGGCGATTGCCGGACTGCTGGATTCACAACACCGGTTACCCAAACCGTTCCGCCTTGCGGCATTCCTGCTGGTGACGCTGGCAGGCATGAGCATCGGCCTGTGGCAATTCCTGCGCGGCCACCGTTACGCCCAGTGGAACCCTGAACAAAACCGTTGAGAGGACCGAAGCCATGGCGATCAAACAATTGATAAAACGTACCAGCGGCTGGCTTTACCTCAACTCGCCCGTAGGACGAAACCAGTTGCACGGTGCCGGGGTGATCCTGATGTTGCACCGGGTGCTGGACAACGACCGCGCCGCCGACCTGCCGCACCGCAATGAACTGTGCGTCGGCCCCAAGGCGTTCGATCACCTGCTGGTGTGGCTGCGTCGGCATTTCGATTGTGTACCGCTGATGGATATCCTGACGCCCGGCTCAGCGCGCGACGAGCGCCCACGGGTGGCGTTGACCTTCGACGACGGCTGGCGCGACAACGCAGTCAACGCCTTCCCGCTGCTGCAGAAGCATCAGGTGCCGGCGAGCATTTTCCTCTCCACCGATTTCATCGGCAGCCGTCAGCGCTTCTGGTGGGAAAGCCTCGGCGAAACCCTGTGGGGCAGCCATGGCGAAAAGACCCGCCTGCACTTGATCGAATGCCTGCACGCGATCCATCACCCGGTGCCGGTGCTGGTCGACGACATTGACGTCGATCGCCGCAGCCTGTCGCTGCTGCATTACCTGCAAAGCCTGAAGAGCCTCGAACCGCAGATGCTCGAACGCCTGACTGACGAATGTCCGCCGGAATCGTTGCCGCAAGCGCTGGACTGGCATCAGGTACGCGCGCTGGAGGCCTCGGGACTGGTGCGCTTCGGCCCGCACGGCGCCAGCCATAAAATCCTCACCGAACTGGACGATGTGCGCCTGAGCGAAGAAATCAGCCGCAGCCGTGAAGCCTTGAACAACGGCTGCAACCGGCCGCTGCCGGTGTACTGCTACCCCAACGGTAACAACGACGAACGGGTGCGCAAGCAGATTGCCGCGCACGACTATCCGTTCGCCCTCGGCACCGGCACCGGCATCTATCGCGGCGAAGGCGATCCGCTGAACCTGCCGCGTTTCGGTGTCAGCCAGCGCACCGCGCGTAATCCTGAGCTGCTGTCGTGGCGCATCTTTCGTGGCAACCGGCCATGAGCCGCAGCCACTATCTCAGGCATCTGGCACTGAGCATGGGCACCAAACTGGCGATGATCGCCCTGCGTCTGCTGCGCAACGTGTTGCTGGCGCGGATCCTCGGGCCGAGTGAACGGGGGCTGTTTGCGCTGCTCAGCACCTTGCCCGACCTGATCAGCGCCGCCACCAGTGGCGGGTTGAATTCAGCCGTGGGTTATCAGGCCGCCAAGCAACGGCCGATGGGGCTGCTGCTGAGTCAGGTGCTGGTCTTCGGTTGCTTGCTCGCCGGTCTGCTGACCTTGCTGGTGGTGGCGCTGGTGCGTGAGTTCGGCAGTGAGCTGGATGTGACTGTGCAGCTCGGCCTGCTGGCCTGGCTGTTGCTGCTGGCGGTGCCGCTGACCGTGCTGAAAAGCGGCCTGCTGACCCTGCACAACGCCTCCGGCGGCGTGGTCGCGTTCAACGCCTTGCGCCTGACCGAATCGCTGGCGCCGTTGCTGCTGTTTCTCGCGCTGTTCTGGATGTGGAAAAGCGCGGCGCTGGAAGCCGCGCTGATCAGTTGGCTGGCCGGGATCAGCCTGGTGGTGCTGGCCGGTTGGGTCTGGCTCAAACGCGCGCAACCGCTGCAGTTGCAATGGGATCGCGCCAGCCAGAACGAACTGCTGCGCTACAGCGCGCGCAGCCATCCGGATCTGCTGTTCCAGCAAGTGATTCTGCGCTCGGACTACCTGTTCATCGGCGCCCTGCTCGGCAGCACCGCGCTGGGTCATTACGCGATGGCCAGCGCCGCCGCCGAACTGCTGCTGATCGTCCCGGAAGCGGTGACCACGCCGCTGATGAAGCGCCTGCTGCAACAGGACGAAGGCATGGACAAGGTCACCCCGCTGGCCCTGCGCCTGACCGCCACGGTGATGCTCGCTGCGTGCCTGAGCATGGCAGTGATCGGCAACTGGCTGATCGTCACCCTGTTCGGCATCGCCTACCAACCGGCGTATCCGGCGCTGCTGGCGTTGCTGCCGGGGCTGCTCGGCCTGTGCTACGCGAGCATCCTGCGTCTGGACCTGCTGGGGAAAAACCGCCCCGGATCGGTATCGCTGCTGATGGGCCTCGGTGCCCTGCTCAATCTGGCGCTGAACCTCGTGTTGATTCCGGCCTACGGGATCGTCGGCGCGGCGGCGGCTTCGTCCATTGCCTATCTCGCCGTCACCGTGGCGATGCTGGTGCTGTACTGCCGTTTGAGCGGCGTGGCGTTCTGGCAAACCCTGATCATCCTGCCCAGCGACATCACGCCGATGTTGCAAATGCTGCAACGGAAGGCCGCATGAAAGGCCTGGTCCTGCTGCTCGGTCTCGGCCTGTCGCTGGACGCCCTTGCCGCGTCGATGCGCTGGGGCGAGATCCGCGACGGCAGCCTGTACCTGCAAACCGATCGCCCGGACACCGTGACCGTGCGCTGGACACCCGCGTGGCAGGCCGACGCCAACGAAGAACATCTGTACCTGCTCGACGGCCAGGGCAAATTGCAGGGCGAACGCTTGATCAAGGCCAGCGAAACCCGCGGCACCCAGAGCTGGGCGTTGCTGCCGGGTGCCGCCAGCTATCGCCTGGAAATTCCCGGCTACAGCTTCCGCAATTACCGGGTCGAGCACGACGATCGCACCGTCGCGCTGTTCGAGCCGGCCAAGGTGCATTTCAGCGCGCAGACGCAGAATGGCGACGAGTTATATTTCAAAGTCGCGCCGGGGGAACACGCGGTGCTTGCCGGCAAGTTTCATGGCGGGGTCAACGCGCTGCAGGTACAACGGGTTGGCGATGATCAGCCACTGACGCTGGCGCTCAAACCCTATCGCGCCTATTGGCAGTTCGATCAACTGGCGCTGCCGGTCAGCGCGCGCGAACAGGTCTGGCGCCTGCGCCTGCAAGGCAGCGGCAAAGCGGCGTTCTGGCTCGACGGCACGGCCAATCGGTTTGCGCAGACTCCGCAGCAACTCAAACCCGTGCGCGAAGAGACCGGCCAGATCCACCTGGCCCTGCACGACAAAATCCTCGGACGCACCCCGGATCTGGGCATCGCCCTGCCCTACGTGATGCCGCCCGCCGCCAGCCATGCCGCGCTGGATGCGCTGAAACCGACCGCCGCCAGTTACTACAGTTTTGTCGATGTCACGGCGAAGAATCCGCACTTCGAAGACGCGTTCCGCGAGGTTTATCAGGAGCGCTTCGGCATCCGTCAGGACATCACCCTGCTCGCCGGTAGCCAGCGTCAGGCCGATCTGCGCGCCGATGTGCAAAGCAATGGCGGGCTCGACGCCTGGCTCGCCGGCACCCGCGCCTTGGGCGGCAAAGGCACGCACTACATCGGTTTTGCCGACGAGCCGAACCTCAACTATTCGAGTTTCGAGCAATACCGGGCGATATTCACCAGCATGGCCAGACAGGTGCGCAGCGATCCGGCGAATGCCAAGGCCGGCGTGCGCATCGCCATGCCGGCCAGTTCACGGCTGATCAACGGGCCGTTCGCCGACAACGCGGCCGACAAGCGCGGCATCGACTGGGCGCGGCGCTTGCTCGGCGAGTCCGCCGAGCAGATCGACGCGCTGGCGTGGCACGAATGGATGATCCGCGACCTGCTCGCCACCCGGGTCTACCGCGACAGCGTGCGCCGCGCCGCCGAACTGGTCGGCCTCGACGCCCATGGCCAGCCGCGCAAGGCCTTGCTGCTGGATCAGACCAATCTGTCCAGCGGCTCCAGCCTCAGCCCTTACGATCAGGAAACCCACTACGCCTCGCTGTGGTGGGCCTCGGTGGTGATCAACGCCTCGCAGGACGGCTTGCTGACGATGCTTAACTGGTTTCAGGCCGCCGACGAGCCGCAATACCCCAAGGGCATGATCCGGGTCTTGGGCGCTGAGCGTTTCGAGCTGAAACCGGTGGGGCTGGCCCAGCAATTCATCGCGCAACACTGGCTGCACAAGGTGCTGTGGCTGGAGAACGATGGCTTTGAAGTCGATGTGCTGGCGATGGCCGGCGACGACCAGCGTGGCCTGCTCGGTGTGAACAAGGGCACGCGTCTGCAGCGTGTCGACCTGAGCGGCGCCAGATGCCCGCTGAACAGCGGCGCGTTGCGTTACTTCGGCGCGGACAACCGCAGCCGCGACGCGCCGTTTGCCTGTCACGCCGGACGCGTCAGCTTCGAGTTGCCTGGGGAAACCCTGTTCGCCCTGAGCTGGAGCGCGTCATGAACCCGAATTTCAGACAATGCATGGCGAAAACAAAATTGTGGCGAGGGAGCTTGCTCCCGCTGGGCTGCGAAGCGGCCCCAATACTTGCGACCCCATTGGCGACTGCTGCGCAGCCGAGCGGGAGCAAGCTCCCTCGCCACAGTCGTTCGCCCTGCGATAACGCCGGAGTACAGAACATGGGTACCGTCAGCAAACTCAGCGAACACATCAAACAAAAAGGCCTGCGCGCCACCCTCGGCAAGGCGTGGAAGCACTACGTGTTTTTCCATCAGGAACTGCTGTGGATGGAGCGCGATCTGGTCAGTCCGGTGCCACCGCACAGCCTCAAACCGTATCCGCCACTGCGAGTGGTAAAAATCACCGCCGACAACGCCAGCGCCTTCGCCCGCTACTTCGGCGACCGCGTCGGGACCATGGCCGAGCTGGCCAACGAAGGGCATACCGGGCACATGCACCTGGACGATCAGGGCGATGCCGTGGCGTTCATCTGGGGCAGCGCGCGGGACTACTTCGACCGGCATTACTACGGCTGCCTGTTCCCGGTGAAACCCGGCGAGTTCTTCGAATTCGGCGGCGAGCTGACTCGCTCCTACTGGGGCACCGAACTGTCGGTGGACCTGCAACTGGAACTGTGGAAAGCCATGGCGGCCCAGGGCTGCGACAAGGTGGTGGACGTTTGCGAGTTCCACAACATCCCGGCGCTGAAACTGCACCTGCGCATGGGGTACACCGAGCAAGGCCGGATCATGAACGTCTATACCCTGTTCGGTCGCTGGCGCTTCTACCGCGAAACCCGCTACAGCGGTTCGCGACTGGATGCGCTGCGCAAACCGTCCCGTCCACCTGTCACAGCCACGGCGGTCTGAGCCTATGCCGGCGCGATTCGAATGGCGCACTTCGCTGTGCGCCGCCGACTTCCCGGCAGCCGCCTATGAAGCGCTGCGCCTGCAAGTGACGGACCACACGCCGTTCAACCACCTGGGCTGGTTGTGCGCGGCCGAGCAGGCACTCGACGAGAGTGAGCGCCTGCACATCCTGCTCGGTTGGGAAGCGGAAGAATTGCGTCTGTGCCTGCCGCTGGTGGCGGGCCGCGAGCGTTTTGCCGGAGTGCCGTTCCGCGTGCTGCACCACTTGGGCCATCCGCTGGCGGACCGGCTGGCGCTGTTGTCATTGCTCAAGGGCGAGGACATGCGCGAAGCCTTGCGCCTGATCCACCGACAGCTGCCGCACGCGCTGCTGCAACTCAACGAATTGTCCGAGCCTGCGGGTGAAGAAAGCGTGCTCACCGAATGGATGGCCCACAGTTCTACAGGCGAACGCCGTCTCAGTTGCCGGGTGCCGGTGCATCTGATCAGCGACGCCGATCATCAGGAAGTCTCCGGCGACCCGCGTTACAAGCTGCGGCGGGCGCGGAAACGGATTGCCGCGTGTGGCGCCCAGGTACGGCGCATCACTCCCGACGCGCTGAGCATGGGTCCGCTGTTGCAGGCGATCAGCGAAGTCGAAGCGGTGAGCTGGAAAGGCGACGAAGGCGTGGGGATTTTCGCCAGCGAACGCAGTCGGCAATGGATCGAACGCGCCTTCACCGCCCTCGCCGGCCAGGGATTGGTGCGAGTGGTGACGCTGGAACTCAACGGACGTTGCATCAGCTATCGCCTCGGCCTGCTCGAACAGGACCGACTCTACGATTACAACCTCGCGTTCCTGCCGCAATACGCCGATCTGGGCAGCGGCCGGGTGCTGCTGGAGGAGTGGATTCGCTGGGGGCTGGACGAGCATTGGCGCTGGATCGATGCCTCGCGGGTCAGTCTGGAAAACTCCAGCCACCAACTGCACGAACGCATGACCGGACAACTGGAACACTGGCGCTGGAGTTTCTATTCCTGGCGCCCCAGCGGGATGTTGCTGGGGCTGGGGTTGCGGCTCTGGCATCGATTGAAACCGACGGTGCAGCAATGGCGAGCTCGGCGTGCAGCCAAACCGGCATCGCCCACCCCACCTGTCGTCATCACCACGGAGGGCGATCATGCCTCGCCAAGTCATAGTCAACGCTGACGATTTCGGGTTGAGCCCGAACGAAAACGCGACGATCTTCGCGGCGTTTCAGGCCGGGGTCATCAGCTCGGCCACAGCCATGGCCAACATGCCGGCGTTCGAAGCAGCCTGCGCGATGGCCCGGCATCCGACGCTGCAAGGTCGGGTCGGGTTGCACTTCAACCTGACGTACGGCCGGCCGTTAAGCACTTCGATCCTGCGCAGTCGTACCTTCTGCGATGGCCACGGCGTGTTCGATCTGAGCCTGCCGCGCCACAGTCTGTGGCTGAGTCGCGAAGATCGCGATGCGGTGCGTGAGGAGTTGCACGCGCAGTGGCAGCGCTGTGTCGAACATGGCGTGCGGCCGAGCCACATCGACTCGCATCAGCACGTGCACAACATCTGGCCGATCGGCGAAATCGTCGCCCGGTTTGCCGCCCGGCAAGGCGTGCCGATTCGCCTGGCACGCAACCTGGGGCAGAACCTCAGTCTGCCGAAACGCCTGTTCAAAGGTTTGCTCAACTGGCGCTTGCAGACTCTGGCCGGGGCCACGGCGGACTACGTGTGTACCCCGGTGGATCTGCGCAACGACCCCGCGCCGACCGACGGCGTGCTGGAAATCGTTGCCCACCCGAATCAGCTCGGGAGCGATTTCGGTGATGCCTATCTCAACCCCGGAGAATCCCTGAGCCGCGTGCTAGAGCAGCGACTGCCGGGCGTTCCCCGGGTTTCTTATGCCGATCTGAACAAGGATTTTCTACGCGGTGCCGCGGCACTCGATCGACCTACATAACTTGCAATACTTTCGAAGATGGCGCTTCGAAACGGCATTGCAGGTGTGATCTATACCCACAAAAGCAACATCCACTACACCGGGCCTCGGCCACGGAGGGCAACATGAGTGTTATCGAAAAACTGCGCGAACGCATTCGTCAAAAAGGCCTCGGCCGTGTCTTCGCCACCCTGTGGAAACGCTACGTGTTCTTCCACTGGGAGCTGCTGTGGATGGAGCGCGATCTGGTCTCCCCGGTACCGCCACACAAGCTGCGCCCGTACGAAGGCTTGCGCAAAGTCGATATCACGCCGCACAACACCGGGGCCTTCGCCAAACACTTCGGCGACCGCGTCGAGACCATGGCCGAACTCGCCGCCGAGGGTCATACCGGGCACATGTACCTTGATGCCGACGGTCACGCGGTGGCGTTCATCTGGGGCAGTATTCGCGACTACCACGACCGCCACTATTACGGCTGCTGGTTCCCGGTCAAACCCGGTGAGTTCTTCGAATTCGGCGGCGAAATGGCCCGGCCGTATTTCGGCACCAGCCTGTCGGTGGACGTACAAGTCGCCCTCTGGGAAGCCATGGCCGCCCAGGGCTGCCACACCGTCGTGGACACCTGCGAAACCCGCAACATCCCGGCGATGAAGCTGCACCTCCGCATGGGCTACCACGAACAGGGGCGCATCACCCACGTCTACGGCCTGTTCGGCCGCTGGCGCTTCTACCGCGAAACCCGCTATCAAGGCTCACGCCTGGAACCACTGCGCAAACCGGAACGGCCGGTGGTGAGTGCGACGGCGCAGGCTTGATTCAATCGTAAAAGCGATGGTGGCCATTCGGCCTCATCGCGAGCAGGCTCACTCCTACAGTGGATTTGTGTACGACACCATTCAACTGTAGGAGTGAGCCTGCTCGCGATGAGGCCGGCGGATTCAACATATTCTTCGGCTAAAAATCTCAGGCCTTGCTGGCGACCAGGGTGAAGCACAGCGGCATCTGCGCTGGCTGATTCAGGTACTGGTCATACACTTCTTCCCGATTCGAATGCGGGTATTCCTTGAAGTGCGCGATGTTCAGCCCGGCCGCGATGGCACCGCTGAAGATGGCGCCGAGGGTGTGCACGAACCAGTAGGACTTGGCAGCCTGCTGCTCGACCTTGCCCACGTAGACGATCGGCTCTTCCTGCACGAATGGCTCGGCGCGGAAGTAGGAGCTGGCGAGGCGGTACGGGTCTTCGCCTGCAGGATCGACCATTTCCAGAAACGGATGGGTTTCGTAGATCACCAGTTTGCCGCCCGGTTTGAGAGTCAGCGCGACATGGCGGAAGAACTCGCCGATGTCGGGCATCCAGTTCAGCACACCGATGGTGATCAGCGCCACGTCGAAGCGGCTGTGCAGCGCGGCCGGCAGGTGATGGATATCGCTTTCGATGAATTCGCCGTTGTGTGGCGAGCGCTGGTTCAACTCGCGGGCCTGTTCGAGAAACGCCTCCGATTGATCGACGCCGACCACACTGCGCGCGCCGAGGGCAAACAGCGACAGGCTTTCGCGGCCGTTGTTGCAACCGAGTTGAATCACCTCTTTACCGTCGACGCCGACCTGCTCCAGCAAGCCGCGCAAGGTATCGTCGAGGCAAGAGAAATCAGCCTGGGACACGTCGTTCAACAGCGCTTGCCATTCGGCCGACTCACGGTGATGACGAGCCGAATCGTTCCACGCCTGTCGATTGCTGTCGATGGCGGTTTTATTGTTGGGCACTTCCATGGCGCACTCCGGGCGATGCTCGTGATTGAGCGGCCACGAGTCTAGAACAGCTCGGCAATTCGGGTTGTTGCGAACTTGTAAGCCAACCCACAGTGCCATTGTGGGAGCGGGCTTGCTCGCGAAGGCGGTGTATCCGTCAACATGGATATCGACTGACACGACCTCTTCGCGAGCAAGCCCGCTCCCACACTTTTGGCGTGGTCACATTTGGTTGAGACGTTCACGCAGGAATTCGACCAGCGCCTGCACCGGTCGCGAAGCCTGGCGATGTTGCGGATACACCGCCGACAAGGTCAGCGGTTCAGTGCGGTAATCGTCGAGGACCGGCACCAGTCGCCCATCCTTCAGCGCCGCGCCAACGATGAACGTCGGCAGATAGGTAATCCCCATCCCCTGCACCGCCGCATCACGCAGCAGCTCGCCATTGTTCACTCGCATGCGCCCGGTGACGTTGACCAGCAGCGGCTTGCCCTGCCCCGCATTGAAGCGCCACTGCACCGAACGACCGTGGCCGTACGGCAGGCAGTCGTGTCTGTGCAGGTCTTCGGGATTGAGCGGTGTGCCGCGTTCGGCCAGATACGCGGGACTGGCGCAGTACACCCGTTCGATGGCGGCGATGCGCCGGGCGATCAGCGTCGAGTCTTCCAGCACACCGATGCGCAGCGCCAGGTCGTAGCCTTCGCCGAGCAGGTCCACCGGGCGATCGCTCAAATCCACCTCCACGGTGACCTCGCGATAGCGCTGCAGGAACAGCGGCAGCAGGCATCCCAGATGCGCCACGGCAAACGACAGCGGTGCACTGACGCGAATCGTACCGCGCGGCTCGGCGGTCTGCCCGGCGATGCCCTGCTCGACCTGTTCCACTTCGCCCAGCAGACGCAGCGCCGATTCGTAGTAGCTCTGGCCCAGTGGCGTGACATCGAGGCGTCGGGTGGAACGGTTCAACAAGCGCACACCGAGGCGCTCTTCGAGCTGCATCAAACGGCGGCTGACGAACTGCTTGGACAGGCCCAACTGATCGGCCGCGGCGGTGAAGCTGCCGGAGTCCATGACCTGGCAAAAAATACGCATGTCTTCGAACGGGTTCATTGTCACTCTCTGGTAGACAGTCAAACGCTTTATAGCCGCTTTTTCACTTTTCGACAGCTCATTAATCTGTGTTCACGGTTTGAGAACAGCCCGACACAACACCAAAAACTTTCGAAAAAGGAATTGAGCATGAACATCAAAAAGACCCTGACCGCATCCCTTCTCGCCCTCTCCGTCGGCAACGCTTTCGCCGCTGGCAGCCCGGGTGTCGAACACACCACCCAGGCCTTCCTCGAAGCCCTCGCCGCCGGCGGTGGCAAACCGCTGGAGCAACTGAGCCCGAAGGATGCCCGTGCAGTGCTGACTGGCGCTCAGGCGTCGGTGAAAGTCGACCTGTCCGGGGTTGAAGTCAGCGACAAGGCGATCACCGTCGATGGCCAGACGATCCACCTCAAAGTGGTGCGTCCAGCCAAGGTCAAAGGCGAGTTGCCGGTGTTCATGTTCTTCCACGGTGGCGGTTGGGTGTTGGGCGATTACCCGACGCACCAACGCTTGATTCGCGATTTGGTGGTCGGTTCTGGAGCGGTCGCGGTGTACGTCGATTACACGCCTTCGCCGGAAGCGCAGTACCCGACAGCGATCAACCAGGCCTACGCGGCGACCCAATGGGTGGCTGAGCATGGCAAGGACATTGGCGTCGACGGCAAGCGTCTGGCGGTGGCCGGCAACAGCGTTGGCGGCAACATGGCGGCGGTCGTGGCGCTGATGGCCAAAGAAAAGCAGAGCCCGGCCCTGCGCTTCCAGCTGCTGATGTGGCCGGTGACCAACGCGCAGTTCGACGACGGCTCGTACCAGCAGTTTGCCGAGGGCCACTTCCTCACCAAGGGCATGATGCAATGGTTCTGGGACAACTACACCACCAACCCGGCCGAGCGTGCGCAGATCCACGCCTCGCCGCTGAACGCCAGCAGCGACCAGCTCAAGGGCCTGCCCGCCGCGCTGGTGCAGACCGCCGAATTCGACGTGTTGCGGGATGAAGGCGAAGGCTACGCGCGGCATCTGGATGCGGCCGGTGTGGCGGTGACCGCGGTGCGTTACAACGGGATGATTCATGACTTTGGCTTGCTCAATCCGCTGAGTCAGATTCCGGAAGTGAAAGCGGCCGTGCGGCAGGCGGCGGCGGAGTTGAAGACGCATCTGAACTGAGGCCCCCTCACTCGCCACACCTGACGGTGTGGCGAGTTTTTTGCCTGACCACATTCCGTGGCGAGGGAGCTTGCTCCCGCTGGGCTGCGCAGCGGCCCCAAAATTGTGTGAGCGCTGCGCACTCAAGCGGGAGCAAGCTCCCTCGCCACAACAGCGCTCATCATCGTGGAGCACATCATGTCCATCCTCCTCACCCACCCACTATCCTGGAGCGCCGCCCTGCTGCTGCTCGACGCATTGCTCTGGCACCTCGCCCTGTTCCAGCATCGCGCACCGAGAGTCGGTATTCGCCTGGCGCTGTTCCTTGGTTTCAGCGCACTGATCATCAACGCCGAGATCAGCCCGTTGCAGGCGCCGCTGTTCGCCGATGACCGGGTGATGCAACTGGGCGCGACGGCGCTGGGGATTGTCTGGTGGCTGTACGCCGCGCGTGTATTGACCGAAGTGATCGGTCTGGCGCTGATGCGGCGCATCGGGCACAGCGGTCGGCTGTTGCAGGACGTGATCGGCGCGCTGGTGTTTCTGGCAGCGATCGTCGCGGCCGCCGGTTACGTGCTGGAGCTGCCGGTCAAAGGTTTGCTGGCGACCTCCGGGGTGGTGGCGATCGTCGTCGGTCTGGCGCTGCAAAGCACCTTGAGCGACGTGTTTTCGGGGATCGTGCTCAACACCACCAAACCGTATCAGGTCGACGACTTCGTGGTGATCGACGGCGTCGAGGGCAAGGTGCTCGACATCGACTGGCGCGCCACGCATCTGCTGACCAGCACCGGCACCCTGGCGGTAGTGCCGAACTCGGTGGCAGCCAAGGCGAAGATCGTCAATCTCAGTCGTCCGAGCAACCTGCACGGCGTCTCGATCAGCCTCAAGGTACCGAATCACATTCGCCCGCGGCGGGTGCTCGACGCTCTCGACCGCACCCTGCAGGGCAGCAGCAGCCTGCTGCTCAATCCGCCGCCCAAAGCCGTGTTGAAAGAGGCCGGTGAGGAGATGTCGGAGTATGTCGCCAGCGGTTTCATCAGTGAACTGAGCAACAAAGGCGAAGTGCGCAATCAACTGTTCGACCTCGCCCATCGGCATCTCGAAGCCGCAGGTATTTCCCGGCATCCGGATGGCGTGATCGAACCCTCGACCCGCGCCCGCGCGTTGCTCGATGAAGTGAAAGTCTTTCGCTCGCTGAGCCATGAAGAACGTGATCGCCTCGCCGAATCGATGGTCGCGCAGCAGTACGCGGCCGGTCAGGTGGTGCTGGATCTGAATGAAGTCCCCGACAGTCTGTTTGTCATCGCCACCGGCGTGGTCAGTGCGACCGTGCCCGATGGCAACGGCCAGACCGAGGCTGGGCGCATGGGGCCGAGCGAGGTCATGGGCGAACAGAGCATCCTCGCCGATACGCCGTCGCAAGCCACGTTCACCGCGCTGACCTCGAGCATCGTCTACCGCCTCGACAAAACCCTGGCGCGCCAATGCATGGCGCAGCGCAGCGAAGTCGGCCAGGCGCTGAACAAATTGCAGGCCGTGCGACAGCAGAGCAGTCGGCTGGCGTTGATGGCCAAACCGGTGGCGGTGCGCAAGGGTGGTTTTTTGGGTTGGCTGCAAAAGCGCTAGCCCTATCAAACAGGTGAACGCCAAACCTTGTGGCGAGGGAGCTTGCTCCCGCTTGAGTGCGCAGCGCTCACAAGATTTCGGGGACTGCTGCGCAGCCCAGCGGGAGCAAGCTCCCTCGCCACAGGAGGTGGTGGATTGCGCCTCTTTTTACTGCACATGAAAATGCCCGCAATCAAGCGGGCACTTTCAGTTCAGGCAATTACTTGGCCGTGAACTTGGTGTAGCTGTTGATCAGGTTGCGGTAGTTCGGCAGGCGCTCGGACAGCAGATGCGCCAGGCCTTCCATGTCGTTGCGCCAGTCACCCTGCAGCTCGCAAGCCACCGAGAACCAGTTCAGCAGGTGGGCACCGGCCGCCGACATCCGCGCCCACGCCGCTTGCTGCACAGTGGTGTTGAAAGTGCCGGACGAGTCGGTGACCACGAACACTTCATAACCTTCGGCAATGGCTGACAAGGTCGGGAACGCCACGCACACGTCGGTCACCACACCGGCGATGATCAGTTGCTTGCGGCCGGTAGCCTTGATCGCTTTGACGAAGTCTTCGTTGTCCCAGGCATTGATCTGGCCTGGACGCTGAATGAACGGCGCGTCCGGGAACTGCTCGCGCAGCTCAGGCACGATCGGGCCGTTCGGACCGGCGTCAAAACTGGTGGTGAGGATGGTCGGCAGCTTGAAGAACTTGGCGATGTCGCCCAGTGCCAGCACGTTGTTCTTGAATTCGTTGGGGGTGAAGTCCTGCACCAGCGAGATCAGACCGGTCTGGTGATCGACCAGCAGCACGACCGCATCATCTTTGTTCAGACGCTTGTAGGGAACGCTCATGGGAAACTCCTTGGGTGGATGTTGCAAGAAGCGCCGTGCCGGTTGGCCGGCGCTTTTTTGTAGGGATCAGAAAGCGAAACAGGAACAGCCGAACGCGCCCCAGAAACCGGCGAAGTCGCTGACCGGTGCGTTCGACAGTCGAGCCTTTTCATGGCTGTGCGAGTGCACCGCGCAGGCACCGACGCACTGGTGCACTTGCGCCTGCAACGGCGAGTTCGGCCGCCAGTGGCCCGGCACCTTGACCACCGGCGACCAGTCCGGCAGCACGGGGATCGAGCGGGGGCCGAGGTCTTCGAAATCGCCGGCGGCGTAAACGATCTTGCCGCCGACCACGGTCAGCACCGACTCGATCCACTTGATTGCGTCTTCCTCGACATGGAAAAAGTCCGCGCTCAGCGCCGCCAGATCCGCCAGTTGCCCGACCTTGATCTGGCCCTTGTTGCCCTGCTCGGAGGAGAACCAGGCGCTGCCGTGAGTGAACAGTTCCAGTGCGGTGGTGCGCGGCAGACCTTCTTCGTACAAGGCCAGACCGCCGACGGTGCGGCCGCTGACCATCCAGTACAGCGAGGTCCACGGGTTGTAGCTGGACACCCGCGTCGCATCGGTGCCGGCGCCTACTGGCACGCCTTCGGCGAGCATGCGTTTGATCGGCGGCGTGGCTTCGGCGGCTTTCGCGCCGTAGCGGTCGACGAAGTATTCGCCCTGGAACGCCATGCGATCCTGAATCGCGATGCCGCCGCCCAGCGCCCTCACCCGCTCGATGTTCTGCGGGGTGATGGTTTCGGCGTGGTCGAAGAACCACGGCAGACCATTGAATGGAATGTCGCGATTGACCTTCTCGAACACGTCGAGCATGCGGCTGATCGATTCGTTGTAAGTGGCGTGCAAGCGGAACGGCCAGCGCTGCTCGACCAGATGGCGCACCACCGGTTCCAGCTCCTGCTCCATGGTCTGCGGCAGGTCCGGGCGCGGTTCGAGGAAGTCTTCGAAGTCGGCCGCGGAGAACACCAGCATCTCGCCGGCGCCGTTGTGCCGCAGGTAATCGTCGCCCTGATGCAACTTGACGCTGCCGGTCCAGTTCTGGAAATCGCTGAGTTCTTCTTTCGGTTTCTGGGTGAACAGGTTGTAGGCGATGCGCACGGTCAACTGGTCGTCCTTGGCCAGTTGCTCGATCACCTGATAGTCATCGGGATAGTTCTGGAAACCACCGCCGGCATCGATCGCACTGGTCAGGCCGAGGCGATTGAGTTCGCGCATGAACTGACGGGTCGAGTTGACCTGATATTCCAGCGGCAGCTTCGGCCCCTTGGCCAGCGTCGAGTACAGAATCATCGCGTTGGGTTTTGCCACCAGCATGCCGGTCGGGTTGCCGTTGGCATCGCGGACGATCTCGCCACCCGGCGGGTTCGGCGTGTCACGGGTGTAACCGGCGACGCGCAGCGCGGCACGGTTGAGCAGCGCGCGGTCATACAGGTGCAGGACGAATACCGGGGTGTCCGGTGCCGCCTGGTTGAGTTCTTCGAGGGTCGGCATGCGTTTTTCGGCGAACTGGAATTCGTTCCAGCCACCCACCACGCGCACCCATTGCGGAGTCGGCGTGCGGTCGGCCTGCTCCTTGAGCATGCGCAGCGCATCGGCCAGCGACGGCACGCCTTCCCAACGCAGTTCGAGGTTGTAATTCAGGCCGCCACGGATCAGGTGCAGGTGCGAGTCGTTGAGGCCGGGGATCACGCAGCGCCCGTGCAGGTCGATCACTTGCGTGGCCGAACCACGCAGGGCCATGGCCTGGGTGTCGTTACCGACGACGACAAAGCGGCCGTCCTTGATCGCCACCGCACTGGCCAGCGGCTTGCTGCGGTCTACGGTATGAAATTGGCCATTGAACAGAATCAGATCGGCGTTCATCGCAGTTCCTTTCGAGAGAAATGAATGGGGTTCAGCGTGACGGCTGTTTCGCGGGCTCGACGTGAGCATGGGCCTGACCGGCTTCCAGCCACGGCGCGAACAACCGGGTCACGCGGGGCATGAACACGTACACCACCGACAGGACGATGGTCAGGGTGATCAGGAACGTGGCGACCACGTAGTTGGAAAGCAGCGGATGCAGCTTGAGCAGAGGCCCCCAGATCAGCGGCACCAGCAGCGTGTGCGGCAGAATCACCAGCAGGGTGATCACCGCTTGTTTCCAGCGCGGTGGCGGCCTGGCGGCATCGGCCAGTGGTGCGAACCAGAATTCGTTGACCGGCGCGACTTCGGTCTGGTCGCCATCGGCGAGCATCGGCGCTGCTTCATCCACCAGCGCCTGACGCTGCGGCGACTCCAGCCACAGCTGCATGGCCTCGGTGGAGCAAAAGCGCAGGACGCAGGTGTAGGTGTCGAGGCCTTTGAGCTTGCCGCGCACCACATCGACCCCGAGGTGGCCGTCGCGCTGCCCGGCGACCCTGACGATGTTGCGCAACCACGCCTCGTAAGGCTGTTCAAACCCGGCCTTGACCCGATGCTTGACGATCAGGGTCACGGTCTCACCGACCCCCGGTGCTTTTGGACTCAAGGCTTCAGGCATAACGCAGCACTCCGGGCAGACGGACATTGAGCGCCAGGCGTCCCGGCCCGGCGATAAACACAGTGGCGAACAGGATCAACAGCAACCAGCCGAATTGCCCCTCGGCCACACTCCATTGCGGATGCACGACCAGCAGCGCCACCAGCAGAACAAAAAGAATAGGCAAGCAGGCCAATCGCGCCAGCACTCCGGCGACGATCAGTAGCGGGCAGAGCACTTCGGCGAAAATCGCCAGGCTGAGGGTCAGGTGCGCCCCTAGATGAAACGGGTCTTCGATCTGCTGCAATTGCGCATTGAAATTCAACAGCTTGGGCAAGCCGTGCACCCACAGCAGAAACAATCCGCCGCTGACCCGCAGAAACAGCAAACCGGCGTCGCGCGCCCGTTCATCCCTTTGCAAAGCGTTCATGACCCCACCCTTTATTTCTTATCGGGGTGAATCATGCTCGGTGCGGGCGGTGGAAAATTGAATGGATGTGCTCTCTTTCAGGCCATCCGGACTTCTGTAAGAGTGAGCCTGCTCGCGATGCGGTGTGTCAGGCGCCAACAATGGTGACTGTGGAGGTATCTTCGCGAGCAGGCTCACTCCTACAGGGGTTTTGCGGTGTGTTCAAGCAAGCGGGATATCCAGCGGCGCCGCCATGAACTGGCTGATCCGCGAGCGCAGCCAGCGCTCGGCCGGGTCGTTGTCGTGCACCCCGCTCCAGGCCATCGACAGTTGCGCGGCGTCGATCGGAAACGGTGGATCTTCAGCGCGCAGGTTGCAGCCTTCGACCAGCGCACACGCGGCATAGTCCGGCACGGTGGCTATCATTTCAGTGCCGGCGAGCAACGCGCGCAAACCGCTGAACTGCGGCACACCGAGCACCACGCGCCGCCGCCGGCCGAGCTTGGCCAGATCCAGGTCGATATTGCCGCTCAGGTCGCCGGAGAACGACACCATCGCGTGCGGGCGCTCGCAGTATTCGTCCAGTGTCAGCGGCCCGGGACGGTCATCGCCGCGCAGCACTTTGCAGGGAATATCGCGCAGCTTCTTGCGCTTGGCATTAGCCGGCAGATCGGTGGTGTAACTGACCCCGACCGAGATTTCCCCGGACGCCAGCAGCGCCGGCATCAACAGATAGTTGGCACGGCGCACCACCACGACAATCCCGGGTGCCTCTTGCTGGAGCTGTCGCAGCAGCGGCGGAAACAGACCGAACTCGGCGTCATCCGACAGGCCGATGCGGAACACGTCGCAACTGCTCGCCGGGTCGAACTCCTTGGCCCGGCTGACCGCGCCGGAGATCACATCCATCGCTGGTTGCAGTTCCTGCAGAATCGCCAGCGCGCGGGCGGTCGGCTCCATGCTGCGACCGTTGCGCAGCAGCAACGGATCATCGAACAGGTCGCGCAAACGTCCCAGCGCCGCGCTCACTGCCGGCTGGCCCATGAACAGTTTTTCGGCGACGCGGGTCAGGTTCTTTTCGAACATCAGCGCTTCGAAAATCACCAGCAGGTTCATGTCGACGCGACGCAGATCGTTACGGTTCATGGGCGGCAATTCCTTCTATGACCAGTCGCAAGTGCTGAGCACTTTACCCGATCAACGGCGGTTTGCATCCGGGTCAGGCCTGCGAATTAACAACGATTAACTCGTCAGCCTGCCTCTCGCGTCTTAACAATGCAGGCCTCTGCGCAGCGTTGTTTTTGCCCCCACGACACGGACTTTGGCCATGGCTCTTTTACAGCAATCAGTCGCCCTCGCCCCTGCCAGCGAACCCCGCAAGCCGCTCATCGGCGGCCTCAGCCCGCAACGGGAGCGGCAGGTCAAACAACTGATCCTCGAACGCCTCGGAGAAAGCCTGGAAGTGGCCGAGCTGGCACGCGCCTGCTCGCTGTCGCGCAGCCATTTCTCCCGGGCGTTCAAGGCCAGCACCGGCCAGGCACCCCAGGACTGGATCCGCGAACAGCGCATCGCCCGCGCCAAGCTGTTGATCCGCCACACGGGCCTGAGCCTGACGCAGATCAGCCTGGAATGCGGCTTCTGCGATCAGGCACATTTCTGTCACATGTTTACTCGCAGCGAAGGGATCAATCCGTTCGCCTGGCGCTGTCAGGTCATGCGTGAAAACCAGGACACCCGGACCCGGCCCATGACCTTTTGAGCGTTGCGCAGGAGCCCGACGTTGCACTGATGGCCAAACCTGAGGAATATGCTGCGATACCTTGCACTCGACGATCTGCGTCCTCACGCAGCGTTCATTTGCCAGGATCGCCGCATCACCGCAGGAGTGTGCTGTTGAGTCTTTCCCCGAATCAGGCCATCGGCTTCGGCCCCTATCGGATCTACACCGGGCAGCGGCTGGTCATGGAAGGTGACCAGCCGCTGCGCCTGGGTCGGCGCGCCATGGACATTCTGCTGATGCTGCTGGCGCATGCCGGTGAAGTGGTGAGCAAGCAGCAACTGCTCGCTGGCGTGTGGCCGGACAGTGTCGTCGAAGACATCAATCTGCGAGTACACATGGCCGCCCTGCGCAAGGCGCTGGGCGATGGTCAGGCCGGCCAGCGCTACATCGTCACCGTGGCCCAGCGCGGCTACAGTTTCGTTGCCCCGCTGACGGTGCAAGTCAGCGGACAACGGCTGCTGGAGGCAGCACCCGGACGCCATAATTTGCCGTTGCGCCATACCCGGATGATCGGCCGCCAGCCGCTGGTGGACAATCTGATGCAGCAACTGCCGCGACAGCGTTGCATCACCCTGGTCGGCCCCGGCGGAATCGGCAAGACCACCGTCGCCCTGCGCGTCGCCGAGCAGTTGCTCGGACGCTATCGCGACGGCATCCGCCTGCTGGATCTGGCACCGCTCAACGACCCGACGCTGATCGCCTCGCAACTGGCAACCCTGCTTGATCTGCCAGTGCACGACGGCGAGCCGCTGGCGGGTGTGATCAACGATTTGCGCGAGCGCCAGATGCTGCTGGTGATCGACAATTGCGAGCACCTGATCGATGCCGTGGCGCTGCTCGTCGAGAGCCTCCTGAGCGGCGCGCCGCAGGTGCACATTCTGGCCACCAGCCGTGAAAGCCTGCGCGCTGAAGGCGAGTTCGTGCAGCGTCTGGAATCCCTCGATTGCCCGCCAGCGATGGCCGTTCTCGATCGCCAGCAGGCGATGGGTTTTGCTGCCCTGCAACTGTTCGTCGAACGGGCCATGGGCGCCCATGAACACTTTGAACTGAGCGACGCCGACGTACCGCTGGCCATGGAAATCTGTCGGCGCCTGGACGGTATTCCGCTGGCCCTGGAGCTGGCGGCAGCGCAGGTCGAGAGCCTGGGCCTGAACGGCTTGCTGGAGCAATGGCAGGGCCATCTGCACCCGCTGGCGGCGGGCAACCACCCGCGCCATGCGCGGCACCAGACATTGCACGCCACACTGGACTGGAGCTTCAACCTGCTCAGCCCCTGCGAGCAGACCTGTCTGCGCCGCCTCGGGGTCTTTCGCGGCAGCTTCAGCCTGGCATCGGCCGCGGCGGTGATCGTCGGTCAGCACATCGATCCGACGCAGGTACTCGCGTCGGTCACGCAACTGGTGGGTAAATCGCTGTTGAATGTGGATGTTGGCGATGAAGAAGTGTTTTATCGCCTGCTCGACACGACCCGCCATTACGCCCTGGAAAAACTCGAATACAGCGGCGAGCACGAAACCCTGCGCGAACGCCACGCCGAACGCTGTCTGGCATTGATGGAGCAGGCGCAGACCGAATGGGAAAGCACTCCGAGCACGCAGTGGATCGAGCGCTATGCCCGAAGCCTGGAAGACCTGCGCGCCGCCCTCGACTGGAGTTTGCACGGCAACGGCTCGCGCCATCTCGGCATCCGTTTGACGGCGACGTCAGCCGCGTTGTGGCAAGAGCTGTCCTTGCTCAAGGAATATGGCGACCATGTGCGCCAGGCACTGACCTTGCTCGGCGGTGCCGAGCAACCCTGCCCACGTCTGGAGATTGCTCTGCAACTGGCACTCGGCAGCGCCTGCTACCACACCTGGGGCGGTTCGCCGGAGACTGTCGACGCCTTCACTCAAGCCAACGCATTGGCGCAACAGCAAAACGATGTCGCCGGACAGTTGCGTGCCATCTCCGGGCACCTGGCGGTCAATCTCAGTTGCGGGCATTACCAGGCGGCATTGCTGCAAAGCGAACAGTTCGATCGTCTCGGCGGCCACGACGAGCCACTGCTGTCGTTGAGCATTCACCGCTTGCGCGTCCTCGCCCTGCACTTCGCCGGCGACCAGCCGCAAGCGCGGGTCAGTGCCGAGCAAGTGATCCAGCGCATGGCCCACAGTGGCTATCGCAACCGCTTCACCCACGGTTTCGGCGTGCAGTACGACCAAAGCGTGGCTTCGCTGACCATTCTTGCCCGGGTGCTGTGGCTGCAGGGGTTTCCCGAACAGGCTTGGCGCACCGCTCGGCAGGCGCTGGACATCGCGGTGCAGATCAATCACGGCACTTCGATCTGCTACACCCTGGCGCTGGCCAGCTGTCTGATCGCGCATTACAACGGCGACGACAAGAACGCTCGCGCGCTGTTGCAACTGCTGTTGGAGCAGGCGCAGAAGCACTCGGTGCTGCTGTTCTATCGCTGGGGCCGGCACTATGCGCAGGTGATCGATAAGCATCTGGCCCAGCCCGACGCGCCGGCGGATAACGGGCTGATCAAGGAGCTGATGGTCACGCTCGATGCTCGCCATATCGATGATGCGTTGCTGGAGCGGGCGCACAGCGGTGCGGCAGGCTGGAGCACCGCAGAAGTGTTGCGGGCCGAGGCTGAGCGGTTATTGGCGGATGAGGCGGGTTGTGCGCAGGGACGCCTCAGCGAGCAGGCAGAACAACTCCTGCAAAACGCTCTCGCCATCGCCCGTTCCCAAGGCGCGCTGGCCTGGGAGCTACGCAGCGCCACGTCTTTGGCTCAACTGTGGCAGCGTCAATCACGCCATCGCGAGGCACTGGATCTGCTGACCCCGATCTACCAGCGCTTCACCGAAGGCTATGCCACCCCGGACCTGCGCAAAGTGCGCTCATTGCTCGACGCGTTGCGTGGCCAGTTGTCCGCCCGCGCTTGATCGATTTCGTCCGCTGTACAGGACATGACGCTGCAGGTTTTCCATCCGTTCAGCGCTGGTTTCCAGCTGTTCGCGGACATAACAGCGAAGGGTGTTGAGCATCCGATACCGCGTCGAATCTCCACCGCGCTCCATCGTCAGCCATGACTTGGCGGCCAGGCGTTCAATCACCGCCCGCAGATGCGCACCGTCAATGACCCGCAGCGCAGCGTCCGCGGTGAAGGCCATGTTGAACACCGACAGGCGCTGCAATACCCGTCGTTCACAGGGACGCAGATCCTGATAACTCCAGTCCAGCGCGGCGCTCATGGATTGATGCCGGGGCATCGCGGTGCGTCGGCCATGACTGAGCAGGCGCAGACCGTTGTCCAGTTGCGCTAACAGCCCCACCAGCGCCAGCGCATCGATTTGCGCAGCCGCCAGTTCGATGGCCAGCGGCAAACCGTCCAGGCGCCGACAGATCGCGCACACGGTGTGCAGATCCTGCTCGCGCAGGCGGAAATCGTGCTGACGGGCACGCGCACGGCTGACCAGCAATTGCACCGCCGAATAGCCCATGAGCTCGTCGACACTGGCCGGCGCCAACGCCTTGGGGAAGGTCAATGGCGCAATCGGTTGCAGGGTCTCTAGATGGGCTTGCAGCGGTTCGCGACTGGTGACCAGTAGCGCCAGCCGTGGCGCCGCCAACAGCAATCGTTCCACCAGCGCCCGGCATGATTCGCGACGCCGCTCGCCGTTATCCAGGATCAGCAAGGCATGCCGCGACGCTAACGTATCGAACGAGGTATCCAGAATGTGCAGCAGACAGTCGAGCAACGACGGCGCATCATCGGCAATGGACAGGTCGATGTACCAGACACCGTCGCGATAATGCTGCAACAGCAACTCGGCCACCCGCAGCGCCACCGTGGATTTGCCGATGCCCGCCGGGCCCGTCAACGTCATCAGCCGGCATAGCGGCATTTGTCGCACCAGGCTGCCGACCAGCGAATCGCGGCCGATGACCGGGGTCAAGCGTGCGGGCAGGTTATGTTGCGGCGCCTGCAGGGTTTCGAATACCACTTGCGCGACACTGTCGCCGTGCACCGGGGCGATAAAGCTGTAACCACATTGCGGCACGTTGACGATATAACGCTGGCCGTTCTCACCATCGCCCAGCGCCCGGCGCAACGCAGCGATGTGCACCCGCAGGTTGATCTCTTCGACCACACTGTCCGGCCACACCCAGGCGATCAACTGCTCCTTGCGCACCACTCGACCAGCGTGCTCGACCAGCACCTGCAAAATATCGAGGGCGCGCCCGCCCATGCGCAACTGTCGATCCCCTTCGAGGATCAACCGTTGGCGCAGATGAAAGGCGTATGGCCCGAAATGCAAGACCGATGCCGCAGGTAAATCATTGTGGCTGTTCATGCCGTTTTTCAGCGCCAGCGCCTGCGGGCAGCATGCCCTCGGCGTCCAGTGCCTCTCCCTCCCAAGCGTTGCCGTTTATCTTGGCAGGCGCCGGTAACGGCACAACCTCCGTACGGGGCGCAACACGGACATCCGGATGCACCGGACGGACACAACCGCTCTAGCTGAACTGTTCGCGGTATTGCGCCGGGGTCAGACCAAGCTTTTCAGTGAACAGAAAACGCATGTGCCGCACACTGCCGAAACCACTTTTATAGGCGACGGTCTTCAACGGCAGCTCGGTGGTCTCCAGAAGATTACGCGCGCAATCGATCCGGGCGTTTTGCAGAAACTCCATCGGCGTCATGCTCACATCCCGCGCGAACAGCCGCGCAAAGTGCCGGGTACTCATGTTCGCCAGACCCGCCATGCGCTCGACCGTGAAGGCTTCTTCGAGGTGTTCCAGGACATGGTTCTGCACCCGCGTGATCGCGGTTTCCTGGGGGGATACTGCCGCCATCAACGGACTGAACTGTGCTTGTCCGCCCTGTCGTTTCATCACCACCAGCAGCACCTTGGCCACGTCCTGAGCGACTTTTTTCCCATGATCCCGGGCGACCACGGCCAGCGCCAGATCGATACCGGCGGTCACGCCCCCCGAGGTAATCAGATTGCGGTCTTCCGTGTAGATCCGGTCGGTCTCCACCTGCGCCTCGGGGAAGGCCTTGATCAGTCGTTCGGTGTAGTTCCAGTGCGTGGTCACGCGATAACCGTCGAGCAGACCGGCATGCCCGAGCACAAAAGCCCCGGTGCAGATCGAACCGTAGCAACCAGCCTGCCTCACCGCGCGCCGCAGCCAGGCGAGCAGCGCCGGGTGCCTTTCGTTATAGGCACCCGGCCCACCCGGTACCAGCAACAGGTCGAAGGCCTGGGTCGGGTCGTCGATATGGCGGTCGGTCTGCACCTGCACGCCATTGGACGCCCGCAGCATCCCGCGCTCGGTGCCCAGGGTAATCAGTTGATAGTGATCTTCGGGCTTCAAGTAGCGATTGGCGACCGAAAACACCTCCATGGGACCGGCCATGTCGAGCAGAAGAAAGTCGGGAAACAGCACCATTGCCACGGTTTTCATGGGTGAACATCACTGAAATCAAGGAAAAGGAAGCAAGCCTCGCATTATGGCCAAGTGCGTAGAGAGCGGCGAAAAGAATGCGTGATCGACTGCGCAAAACTGTCAACCTGAGAAGGACAGTATTTCAATTTCCATCTACTTATTGCATCCATCGTTTAACAGTAACCTTCTCCTCACTCGGACGAATCAACGTCCCGCAAGGAGAATCCATCATGCTGACCCTTCGCAAAGCTTCCGACCGTGGCCTCGCCAATCATGGCTGGCTGAAGTCCTTCCACACCTTTTCCTTTGCCAGTTACCGCGATCCACGCGAACAGGGTTTTTCCGACCTGCTGGTGATCAACGATGACCGCGTGGCGGCCGGCAAGGGTTTCGGCCAGCACCCACATCGCGACATGGAGATCTTTTCCTACGTGCTTGAAGGTGCGCTGGAGCACAAGGACACCCTGGGCACCGGTTCGGTGATCCGCCCTGGTGATGTGCAACTGATGAGCGCCGGCAGCGGCGTGGCCCACAGCGAGTTCAACCATTCGGTCACCCGGCCTGTGCACTTTCTGCAGATCTGGATCGTGCCGGAAGTGGCCGGTGCCAAGCCGCGCTACCAGCAAGAGCACTTCAGTGCGCAGAAAAAACGCGGCCGCCTGCAACTGATCATCTCGCCGGACGGCGCTGATGGTTCGCTGAAAGTACGTCAGGACGCACGGGTCTACGCCGGCCTGTTCGACGGCCAGGAAAGCGCAACGCTGAAACTGCCGGCCAACCGTTATGCCTACGTGCATGTGGCGCGTGGCAGCGTGGAGCTCAACGGCGTGCAGTTGCAGGAAGGCGACGGTGTGAGGGTTCGTGAAGAACAGGCCCTGACCTTGAGCAACGGCGTGGATGCCGAAGTGCTGGTGTTTGATCTGCGGCCGCAGGAGTTGCCGCAAATGCCATGAGCCACGGGTTTAACGCCTGCAAAAACGGCCTTCATTTGAAGGCCGTTTTTTATTGCGGTGGCAGTGGCGTTGGCAACTCCGGCGATTTGAGTGTGTGGGCATCCTTGCCCGCCTGGACCGCCGCGAAGGTGGTTTGTATCGCTACGTACATGTTGGCTTGGTTGGCGTAATAGGCCCCAACGACGATGGCGACTATTCCAAGTAACTGGACAGCCGTTGCTGCCCAGACGTTGGCCTTGACGGTGGCGCCTTGCCTTGCTGCGTCCTGCGCGCCGTCGGCAATTCTGCGCATCTCTTGCGTAATCAAGTCGTAGCGTTTGTCTCGTTCGACTTGAGTTTTGTCCCGTTCTCCCTGAACAGATAAAAACCCGTCAATTTTCATTGATACCGCGTCCAGTCGAGCATCCATTCGTGTCTCGATGGTCTCGATCCTGGCGTTGAACTCTTCTCGACTGATGGCGCCCATGACTTGCGTACTCTGACCGTTACCCGTTATGTCACTGCTTTGAAAGTGACTGAATTCCCTGGCTTCCAATTCGACACCTTTATCGGGCTACCGATACCGTCCGTGGTATGTCACTCCAGTGCAAGCGTGCGGCCTCGCACCAGCCTTTGGGTACGATAGCCCCCGGTCCTTCGGCCTACAAGCCAGCGGATTCTGCGTCCGGCGTAGGCCATTTCGTCAGACCTTGTGAGTTCGCCGAGAAAACGCGCCTTACTCGTTTTCCGACGCAAACACCTCGACGATCTGCTCGATCACTGCCCTCACCCGCGCGGTATGACGCAGGTCCGCATGGGTCACCAGCCACACCTCATACGGCTGCGGCCGGGTACGCTGCGGCCAGAGCCGCACCAGACCGTCGCGCTCGCCCATGTACAGCGGGATTTCTCCTACACCAATACCCGCCGCAATCGAGCGACGCATCAACAGGCTGGAACCGAGGCTGGCGACGATTCGTCCGCGGCTGATCGGCTCCCCCACCAGGTTCAGGTCCCGGTTGCTCTGCAGATACGGTTGATAAACCACCAGATCATGCCCGGCGAAAGCACTGCCGGGTTCAGGTTCTCCGTGGGCGTCAACGTAAGCTTTTGAGGCGAACAATCCCGTTGGCCAGCGCGCGATGCGCCGGGCGATCAGGTCCGGATTGTCGGGCCGGGTGTTGCGTACGGCGATATCCGCCTCGCGCTTGGCCAGACTGAGGATCTGCGTGGAGGCGTCCAACTGCACGCGTACGTCCGGATGCAGTTCATGCAGGCGGGCGATGGCCGGGATCAGGAAGTCGATGGCCAGCGAATCGGTGGTGCTGACCCGCACCGTGCCGGTCAGGCGATCATCCAGCCCCTGGATCTGCCGCTCCAGCTCCAGCGCCGAATGCTCCATTTTCTCCACGGACCTGAGCGCCGCTTCACCGACGGCGGTCAGCGCATAGCCGTCAGACGTGCGCAGGAACAACGTTGCGCTGAGGGACTTTTCCAGTGCGGTAATCCGCCGTCCGACGGTGGCTTGATCCACACCCAACACCCGTGCCGCGCCGCGCAGTGTCGACTCGCGACAGACCGCGAGAAATACCCGTGCGTCATCCCAATTCATCTGTTCCCCCGTTGATGCAGATTTGCATCACCGTGCCGCCAAAACGCTGCGTTAAAGCAGCAACAATAGCCGATATCCTCACCCCTGTTCTCAAGCTTGAAATGCTTTTGCAGGGAATCATTGGCGCTCCTCTGAACTCCCACCTACAGACCACCTACGCAACAGGACCGGATATGACACTGCCCAGCGAAATGACCCGTATCGAAATCACCCAACCTGGTGGCCCCGAAGTCTTGCAGGCCAAACATGTGCCGCTGCCCATCGCCGCAGCCGGTGAAGTGCTGATTCGCGTGCATGCCGCCGGGATCAACCGCCCCGACGCCCTGCAACGTGCCGGCAAATACCCGATGAAGCCCGGAATGAATCCGATCCCCGGCCTGGAAGTGGCCGGCGAAGTCGTGACGCTGGGCGCCGGCGTCAGCGAGTTTGCCGTGGGCGACAAGGTCTGCGCGCTGACCAACGGTGGCGGTTACGCCGAGTACTGCACCGTCCCGGCCGGGCAAACCCTGCCGATCCCCGATGGTCTGGATTGGGTGCAGGCCGCCGCCATCCCGGAAACCTTTTTTACGGTGTGGGCCAACCTGTTCGGCCTCGGCGACGCCCAGCGTGGTCAGCGCGTGTTGATCCACGGCGGCACCAGCGGCATCGGTACCACCGCGTTGATGCTATGCCGCGAGTTTGGCATCGAAGCCTTTGCCACTGCCGGCAGCGCGGATAAATGCGCGGCCATCAGCGAACTGGGTGGCCAGCCGATCAATTATCGCGAGCAAGACTTCGCCGCGGTCATCGCCGAAAAGACTGCAGGCCAAGGGGTAAACGCGGTTCTCGATATCATGGGTGCCTCGTACCTCAATGGTAATGTCAGCGCATTGGCAATGGATGGCCGGCTGGTAATGCTCGGCTTTCTCGGCGGCGGACGGGCCAACGACGTCGACCTGCTGGCGATCATGGCCAAACGCGCGGTGATCACGGGTTCGTTGCTGCGTGCGCGTACCTCGGAGGAAAAGGCCGCAATTGCCGAGCAACTGCGCGAACACGTGTGGCCGGTGCTGGCCGCCGGGCGCTGCCTGCCGATCATCGACAAGGTCTACTCACTGAACGATGCGGCCCAGGCGCATGCGCGCATGGAAGGTGGCGATCACATTGGCAAAATTGTGCTGCGGGTGGACTGAGCCGCAGCATTTTGTAATCGTTGCAAGCACACGGCGGTCGAAAAAGTCACGCGCAGGCGGAGGCTTCTGGTAAAAAGCCTTCTTTGTCTGCGTTGTGGTGAACCGTTTAATGTTCCTGTCCTTCATGACTCGTTTGCGTCGTCGCCGTCTGGCGTTCGCCTGCATGGCTGCGCTGATCATTGGCGTGCCGACGAGTTGTGCGGTGCTCGAACACACCGAGCGCAAACTGCTGTTTCGCATCGAACCGGGCACGGCCGGCTGGTATCACGGCTTGCCGGGCAGCGTGCAGGAACTCGACTTGCAGCCCAAGAGCTTCAAGGCCGGGCAGAATATTCATGCCTGGTGGTGGCCGGCGGAAAAAGCCAATGCACCGGCAATTCTCTATCTGCATGGCGTGCGCTGGAACCTCACCGGACAGCTGTTCCGCATCGAGCAATTGCGCGCGGCCGGCTACTCGGTACTGGCGATCGACTACCGTGGTTTCGGCCAGAGCAAGGGTGATCTGCCTTCGGAAAGCAGCGTGTACGAAGATGCCCGTGTGGCGTGGGAGCGCTTCAAACTGCTGCAGCCCGACCCGAGCAAGCGCCTGATCTACGGTCACTCCCTGGGGGGCGCCGTGGCCATTGATCTGGCCGCCGAACTCGGCCAGGACGCCGTTCGGGACAATACTCCGCTGCCGGTCAAAGGCCTGGTGATCGAGTCGACGTTCACCTCCCTCGCCGACGTGGCGGCCGCAGTGGCCAACACTTCACTACCGGTGCGCTGGCTGCTGTCGCAGAAGTTCGACTCCATCGACAAGATCGCCGAAATTCACATGCCACTGCTGGTGGTGCACGGCATGGCCGACGCGTTTGTGCCGCCGCGCTTCAGCGAGCAACTGTTCAACGCCGCCCTACAACCAAAGCGACTGCTCTTGGTGCCGGGAGCCACTCACAACAACAGCATGGCGCTGGGCGGACAGAATTATCGCAAGGCAATTGATGCGCTGATGCAGTCCAAACCCGCGCCCCACGTCGCAGGCCCCGCGCTGGCACGCAGCGCACAGGACTCCTAGCGATAGCCGCGAGCCTGCAGATCAAACAGCTTGGCATAGTGTCCATCGGCGGCGATCAGGCTGTCGTGATCGCCCTGCTCCAGTATCCGTCCGACCTCCAGCACCATGATCTGATCGGCGTTGCGCACACTGGAGAAGCGATGGGAGATCAGCAAGGTCATGCGACCTTCGGTGTGCTGGCTGAAATGCTCGAACACTGCCGCTTCCGCCGCCGGATCCAGCGCCGAGGTCGGTTCGTCGAGGATCAGGATGTCGGCATCGCGGCGCATATAGGCCCGGGACAAGGCAATCTTCTGCCATTGCCCACCCGACAACTCCTGACCGCCGGCGAACCAGCGACCCAGTTGCGTGGCGTAGCCGCGGTCGAGCCCTTCAATGAACGGCGCGGCCATGCCTTCAGCCGCTGCCGCGTGCCAGCGCGGTTCTTCGTTGAAGGCCGAAGTATCCCCCACGCCGATGTTTTCACCCACCGTGAACTGGTAGCGAATGTAATCCTGAAAAATCACGCCGATACGCCGCCGCAAGGTGATCTCTTCCCAATCCTGCAAATCGCTGCCGTCGAGCAGAATGCGCCCCTGATCCGGCCGATACAGACGGGTCAGCAATTTGATCAGTGTGGTCTTGCCTGAGCCATTCTCCCCCACCAGTGCCACGCTCTTGCCCGGCACCAGGTGCAGGTCGATACCTTCCAGCGCTGCCCGGGTTGCTCCGGGATAACGGAAACCGACGTTTTCAAAGCGCAGGCCATCGCCCGGTTGCGCGCCGACAGTGAGGTGACCGGAATCGGCCAGCACCGGTTCGGCCAGGTACTCGTACAGGTTCGACAAGTACAGACCGTCCTCGTACAAGCCGCTGATTGCACTCAGGCTGCTGCTGACCGCACTCTGGCCCTGCTTGAACAGCACCAGGTACATGGTCATCTGGCCGAGACTGATATTGCCGTTCACGGCATCGATCACCACCCAGGCATAAGCCAGATAGAACGCCCCGGTGCCGAGCAATCCAAGACCGAAGCCCCAACCATCGCGACGCAATGTCAGGCGCCGATCCTCAGCGTAGAGCTTGGCGAAGGTGTCCCGATAACGCTGCAACAGCAACGGCGCGAAGCCGAACAGCTTGACCTCTTTGATATAGGCCTCATGGGACAGCAAGGTTTCGATGTAATTTTGCTGCCGACTCTCCGGCGCACGGCGGGTGAACAAGCGGAAAGCGTCGCCGGAAAAATGCGCCTCGGCAAAGAACACCGGCAACGCGCCGATCACCAGTAATACCAGCGCCCACGTCGAAAAATGCACCAGCAGCACACCGAAGCTGATCAACATGATCAGGTTCTGGATCAATCCCAGAGACTTCATCACCAGCGCCAGCGGCCGGGTCGAAGCTTCGCGGCGCACGCGGACCAGTTTGTCGTAGAACTCGGAATTCTCGAACTGCACCAGCGACAGGGTCTGCGCCTTCTCCAGAATCAGCGTGTTGACCTTCTGCCCCAATTGCACCCGCAGCAACGACTGTTGCACCGAGAGCGCCCGTTGCGTGCCGGACAACAGCGCCAATACCCCCGCCTCCATCAGCACATAACGCAACACCGGCCACAGTGGCGCATCGCCCTGCTGCGCGTGCAACTGCATCGCCGTCACGACCGCATCGACAATGCGCTGGCCCAGCCACGCAGCCAGCGCCGGCAGAACGCCGGCAATCAGGGTCGCCAGCACCAACCCCAGAAACAACCCGCGTGATGTCGCCCAGACCAGCAACAGGGCGCGCCGGGCCTGATCGAACAGGGCGTTGAAGCGGGAAATCAAAGGCATGGCAGATCAAGCTCGACAGGTAGTACAGGGTGTCATGGTACTCCGCAGGTTTTATCCGTGCTGAAGCGCGGCGTTTTCAGAAGAAAAACATCTGGAAAAACTCTGGCCGTTGCGGCGTCCAATGCTTTGCTATGGTTTAACCGCCTTTCGCGGAACCTGGCGAAAATCGCCTCACTCCGCGCCTACTGCCAGGAACGCCATCATGAGAATCAATCCCTACCTGATCTTCAACGGCAACTGCCGCGAGGCCTTCACCTTTTATGAACAAGCCTTGCAGGGCAAACTCGAAGCGATGATGACCTACGGCGAAACACCCGCCGCCGAACACGTACCGAAGGAGCACCACAACCTCGTCAACCATACCTGCCTGAAGGTTGGCGACCAGATGATCATGGCCTCGGACACCACACCTGACCGGCCAACCGAGGGCATGAGCGGGTGCTCGATCTCCCTCAACGTCGACAGCATTGCCGAAGCCGAGCGAGTGTTTAACGCGCTGGCCAAGGACGCTCGCGTCGACATGCCGCTGCAAACCACATTTTGGGCCGCCCGTTTCGGCATGCTGGTCGATCGCTTTGGCGTGTCATGGATGGTCAATTGCGAGACTGACCAGTGATGCTGACATTTCGTCAGGCATGAAAAAGCCCAACCTCTTCAGGTTGGGCTTTTGGGTTTATCGCTGGGCCAGCTCATGCCGCACGCATTGTTCGTAATAGGTCTGCTTGACCGCCGCGGGTTTGAGCCTGGAGGTGCTGTTGTACGTCTGCTCGGTAATGCCCATCGCCGTCATGCGCATCCACGGTTGCTGGAACTTGCGCACCTGCAACTGCTTGCGCGCGCCGTACAGCGAGATCCCCGACAGCTTCGACTGCTGCGCCCCGGCAGCGATGTCCGAGCCCCAGGTACAGGCAAAACGATGACTCTTGCTCAACTCCTTCGCTTCAATGGCCGAAGCGAAGGCAGCCAGGGAAAGCGTTGCAACGGTTATGACAATCGTCCGCATATAGCCAACCTAACCTTTTGAAAAAAGGCGAGTTTGCCGGGGAAGCCCAAGCCTGGGGGCCAGCAAATTGCCGCTTTTCCGAGATTGACCTGTGCCTGCGCCGTGATCAGCGACCGCTGCGGACCTCAACCCGCAGACGCTCGGCGCCCTCCTCCGAAAATTCGATATTCACCGGCAAGAAGCGCTCGATCACTGCGATATTGCTGTGCAGATGCTCGGTCATTCTCGGGGTGGTAAATGACCCGCCGCCGGCCAGCGCCATCGGCAGCAGCAACTGGTCGGCGAGGTGTTCCGCCACCGCAGCGTCACTGCGCAACCAGTCTGCCGCCTGATTGATTGCGGTATCAGCGACCTTCTCGGCCCGTAACAACACCTGGCCAAAGGCACTGAAGACTTCGGTGACCTGTTCGAACACGTACTCCAGCAACAACACATTACCGGGGCCACGCGCCGGATCGAGCGTGATCGACTGCAATGTTTCCGATGACCAGTTCAGGCGTTTGGCCACCCGATTCAGTTCTCGCTCGGCGACAGTCGGTGCGAGACCGGCCGTCAGCGCGATTGCTTGATGCGACAGCAGTGTCCCGCGCTCACACAGATCAAGTCGCGTCAGTTGCGACGGCTGCACCGTGACGTCGATCTCACCACCACCGGCCGGGACGAAGCCGTGACGCAACAGATCCAGCTCAATGCCGGCCCCCATGCGTCGCATCAGCGGCAACCAACTGCGCGTGAGGAAATCGGCAGGCGGCGCCAATGGATTATGGGTACCGCCGCTGATCCGCACGCGACTTGTGCCCGGCGCCTGCAACAGCGCAGGCAGCAGTGTCTGCAACACCAACGTGCAACTACCGGCCGTACCGATCGCAAACCGGTAATCACCCGAACGAATCGTTCCCGGCTCGAAATGCAGCTCTTGCGAGCCCAACTCCGCTCCCGCGATCCGTGCGCCGCAGACTTCGGCAGCTGCCATCACTGCCGTCAAATGCTGACGCAACAGTCCCGGCCGACTGCGGCGGGCGCGGATCTGTTTAATGCGAAACGCCTGGCCCGTCACCATCGACAGGCTCAGCGCGCTGCGCAACACCTGACCGCCGCCAATCGCGCCGTCCAGTTCAATCACTTGCTGTTCCATTTCAATCCTTACGCGTACAACCCGACGGTCTCCCTGAGGTAGTCATCCAGTCGTCGCGAGTCTTCCTGAGTTCTGAGTAATGTGGGCACATCGCGCTCGAGTTCGGCCGCGATGAACCTGTGCAGCGCCGGACGACGCGGACCATAGGTGCTCTCGTCGGCATTGCGTTTAAGTGCCAGCAGTTCGTCGACTTCAGCCAGCAGTGCACGGTCGTCGACCGTGGTCAGCAGGTCGGCGAAGGTCATCGGTGGACGTCCACGCCCCTGATCGATCCAGCGCACCGCCAGCAATGGCCGCAGCACGTAGAAGTACTTCTTGAACCGCACGCTGTCGCCTTGCAGGTACTGGCGAAAGTTGTTTTTCGCCATCGACAGATAGTGGTTGCGGGCTGCCGGCGGGCTGTAGAACGCTTCGGCCAGCTCACGCAGTTGCGCAACCTGTGCGCTTTCGCTGCGGTACACCAATGGCGAGTCGAGCCACTCCAGCAGCGTCGGGTTGGACTTGCGCAACAACCCGAGGGTCTTGCGCAGCTCCCAGCCGCTGACATCCAGCTCATCGTCCAATGGCCGCTCGATCACATCGCGCGGCGTGTCGACCTGAACGAACCACTGCGGTTTTTCCACGTACACGAACCGTACGTCGTAGTCACTGTCGGTCGAGGCAAAGCCCCAGGCCCGACTGCCGGACTCACAGGCGTATAACACCGTGACGTTGCGCTCGCGCTCTATACGCGCCAACTCTTCCAGTACCCGCGCACGCATCGTGTCGCACAGCGGGTGGCGTTCTTCGAATTCCATGCTTGCTGCTCCTTTTATCCTTTGACGCACACCACTTGCCGCAGGGTGTGCAGCACTTCCACCAACTCGCGCTGGGCGTGCATGACTTTGTCGATGTCCTTGTAGGCCATCGGAATTTCGTCGATCACCGCTTCGTCCTTGCGGCACTCCACATGCGCCGTGGCGCGGATCTGATCCTCGACGGTGAAGGTGTTCCTGGCCTTGGTGCGGCTCATGGTGCGGCCGGCGCCGTGGCTGCAGGAGTTGAACGACTCTTCGTTGCCCAGGCCGCGCACAATGAAACTCTTGGCGCCCATCGAACCCGGAATGATCCCCAGCTCACCTTTCTTCGCCGACACCGCGCCTTTGCGAGTGACCAATACTTCTTCGCCGAAATGCCGCTCTTTCTGCACGTAGTTGTGATGGCAGTTGACCGCTTCCAGCGCCACCTCGAACGGCTTGCGAATGATCTGGCGCGTGGCCTGAATCACCGCACGCATCATCAGTTCGCGGTTCTGTCTGGCGAAGTCCTGCGCCCAACTCACCGCTTCCACGTAATCATCGAAGTGCTGGCTGCCTTCTTCGAAATACGCCAGGTCGCGATCCGGCAGGTTGGCGATGTGTTGCCGCATATCCGCCTGAGCCTTCTGAATGAACAGGTTGCCGATAGCGTTACCGACACCGCGAGAACCACTGTGCAACATGAACCAGACCCGGTTGGCTTCGTCCAGGCACACTTCGATGAAGTGGTTGCCACTGCCAAGCGTGCCCAGATGCCCGCGGTTGTTGGTGTTGGCCAGTCTCGGGTACTTGTCGGTGATCAGCTTGAAACGTGGCTGAAGCCCCGCCCACGCCTGATCGGCTTGCTGCGGAATCTCGTCCCATGCACCCTTGTCGCGCCGCGAACGGTTCGAACTGCGGCCATGGGGCACCGCTTGCTCGATGGCGCTGCGCAGACCTTGCAGGTTGTCCGGCAGGTCGGCAGCGGTCAGCGACGTGCGTGCGGCGATCATGCCGCAACCGATGTCCACGCCGACGGCCGCCGGGATGATCGCACCCACCGTCGGAATCACGCTGCCAATGGTCGAGCCCTTGCCCAGATGCACATCCGGCATCACCGCCAGATGCTTGAAGATGAACGGCATCTTTGCGGTGTTCATCAGTTGTTCGCGGGCCTCGGTTTCTACCGGGACGCCTTCGGTCCAGAGTTTGATCGGCTTGCCGTTGGCGACTTCGAGCAGTTGGTAAGTGTGTTCTTTCATTTCTCTATTCTTTATTCGTTGGCCGATGATTCGGCGTTGTTCCGTCATGTGCAGCGACAAAAAAACAGACACTGTGGCTCTGCCAGTCGAGCCCCCGTTGCCGGGGCGGGATTCGAACCCGCGTTCCGATGGAGTACCTGTTGCATTCGCTGCCTTCTTTTTCAATTAAGGTGGCACGACAAAAGTTGATGACTGTTGCGCGTTGCCGCGCACCGGGGTTAACCGGCCTCAGATGTACAGCCATCAGGCATTCGTGCCGTCACACACGCTGACAAGGGTTTGATGAGACGTCTTGGATGTAGTCCCACCGGCATTCAGCGCCTGTGACAAATCAATTCATTGCATGCTCTCGATCGCTTCGACCCAGTGCTGCGCGCCGTAACGGCCGCTGGTGAACTGCTCGACCACATCGAACACTGCATCACTGAAACCGCCGACATTCAGAATGTCATCGCGGTCCGCCGCCTGCGTTGCATAACCCGGCTGGATATCGATGCACACCAGCCGCGCCTGCGGGTTGATCTGCTTGATGCGCTCCCACTGGCGCATGGTCTCACTGGCACCATGGCGTCGCGTATCGATCCAGGACTCGTTGTCCGATACCAGAATCAGCGTATCGACCCTGGCCTTGCTGTCCGCCAGTTTCTTCAGCGGCGCCGAGCAATTGGTGCCGCCACCAAAGGCCGCGGCCAGTTTCTCCGCGTTGCTGATCACGCTGTCCCGTGGATTGAGCTGGATATCCACCACCTTCACTTCGAACGGCATCACCCGCGCCGCCGGCTGTTTGCGCAACACCGTTGCCGCGACCAGTGCCGCCACATCGATGCAACGCACCGCCGTGGTCGCGCCCTGACGATAACCGGTCGCCGGGCTGCCCATCGAACCCGATACGTCCGGGCAAACCACCACCGCACCTTCCAGCTTCGGCACGTTGGCCAGCGATAACTCAAGTGCGTCCTGCAATGCCTCGCGGATCTGCAGCGGTACGTTATCGCCAACCATCCGATAAGCCGCCAGCAACTGGTATGGATAAACCCGCGCCTTGGCCACTTCCTGCGGATCTGCAAGTCGCGCTGCCACGTACTCGACGCAACCCGGTACCTCGAATGCGCCATGCCGCTCCAGGGTGTTGAGGTTGATGCGCAATCCCTGCCAGCCCATGTTGTAAGCCTGCGCAGCCCATTGTTCTTTGCTCAGGGTTTCGTTGCCGAGCAGTTGGAACGGTACCGCGGGTACTTGATGACTCGCGCCGCTGCGAAATGCCAGCAGATCGCGGGTCAACTCAGGCAATGCCTGCACATCCACCGGTTTACCGATCAACCACGCGAAGAATGCTTCGCGCCAGGCCTCAGCCGGTTTCGGGTGAACCATCTTCACCACGTCCGCCAGCGATGGCTGGTTGCCAATCGACGCTTGCAGCAGTTGACGTTCGGTCGCGCGGTTCAGCCAGTTCTGCACCAGACGCTTGGGTTGCGAACCGAGGGATTTGCGCCCGGTGGCGCCACTGCGCAGGATCTGCACGTAGTTGCGCAACATCTTGCCGCTGTCGATCACTTGTTCAAACACCTCAGGTACCAGCGACGAACGGTTCGCCGTCAACGCCGCCAGCAGCAACGCCGGCATGTCTTTCATGTGGCCTTTTTGGCGAGCGTAGACAGCAGCCTTCGCCACGAAACGGCTGTCGAGTTCAGCCACCAGCTTCAACACTTGATCCAGCTGACTTTCAGCGCTGGCGTAAAACGTCTGGTTCAGGCAACCGGTGACCGCCAGTTGAGCCAGTTGATGCTTCGGTGTGTAGGCATATGCCGAGGCACCCGAAGCATTCAAAGTGTCGCAGGCTGGCAGTTGCTTCGATTGCGTGTTGAAGAGTTTGAAGTTGGCCATCGTGGCGTCTCGCTCTGTTGTCCTGTTCGTTGCGATAGGTATTGCAGCGGCTGTGCCAGCTTTTGAAAGTCGTAAAATTTATTTTTTATCTAATTGATTTATAAAGGCTTTTTATTTTCTAGCGTTTTCTTTTCGCTGAACCGAAGACAAACCCGGCATGAGAAATCTATCATTTGATATCGTCATTTATCTTTTGAGATAGCCATGCCAAACAAACGCACCGTCGCCATCGGTTTTATCGGCGCCACCCTGGACCGCGTTGGCAAGGGCGCCAATCGCTGGAGCCATTGGCGGCCGAGCGTGGGCCTATGCCAACAACCGGATGTGCTGATCCATCGCCTGGAATTGATTCACGGCATCGACGCGCGCGACATCAGCCTCGCTGAACGGGTTCGCGCCGATATCCAGCAGGTCTCACCGGAAACCGAAGTCCACCTGCACCCCATGGCACTGCGCAATCCGTGGGATTTCGAAGAGGTCTACGGCGCCCTGCATGACTTCACAACGGCCTACAGCTTCGATACCGAGCACGAGGATTATCTGGTTCACATCACCACCGGCACCCACGTCGCACAGATTTGCTGGTTCCTGCTGACTGAAGCACGCTATCTGCCGGCGCGCCTGATCCAGACCTCCCCCGCCCGACGCAAAAGCGAAGATGAACAAGCCACCGGCACCCACGCCCTGATCAACCTCGACCTGTCGCGTTATGACCGCATTGCCTCGCGTTTCGCCAATAAACGCCTCGAAGGCCTGGAGTTCTTGAAGTCCGGCATCGCCACCCGTAACGCGGCGTTCAACCGCTCCATCGAACAGATAGAGCGCGTCGCGGTGCGCTCCAAGGCGCCCATGCTGCTGATTGGCCCGACCGGCGCCGGCAAATCGTTTCTCGCCCGACGCATCTATGAACTCAAACGCAGCCGCCATCAAATGCAGGGCCGGTTTGTTGAGGTGAACTGCGCCACCCTGCGTGGCGATGGCGCGATGTCGGCTTTGTTTGGTCACGTCAAAGGCGCTTTCACCGGCGCACAGAACGCCCGCGACGGCCTGCTACGGGCAGCGAACGGCGGCATGTTGTTTCTCGATGAAATCGGTGAGCTGGGCGCGGACGAACAGGCGATGCTGCTCAAGGCTATCGAAGAAAAGCGCTTCTTTCCGCTTGGCTCCGACAAGGAGGTCGACAGCGACTTCCTGATCATCGCCGGCACCCACCGCGACCTGCGCAGCCGCGTCGCCGAAGGCCTGTTCCGCGAAGATCTGTACGCGCGGATCAACCTCTGGACATTTGATTTGCCCGGCCTGGCCGGGCGCCGCGAAGACATCGAGCCCAACATCGACTTCGAACTGGAACGCCACGCCCGCGATCACGGCCAGCTAGTGCGCTTCAACCTCGAAGCGCGGCGGCGCTACCTCGCCTTCGCCAGCTCTCGGGAAGCGGCATGGCTGGGCAACTTTCGCGAACTGTCAGCGTCGATTACCCGGATGGCCACACTGGCTGACAGCGGACGAATTGATGAGGCGCAAGTGCAGGAAGAAATTGATCGGCTGCGTTATGCGTGGGGGCTGACGCAAGCGGACGGGATGTCGGATGAACTACCGGGAGACGCCGAAAGCATGGACCTGTTCGATCGGCTGCAATTGAAGGCGGTACTTGACGTATGCCGGCAGGCAGACAGCCTGTCGGATGCAGGGCGCAGATTGTTTGGGGTATCGCGCCAGGCCAAGGCGCAGCCGAATGATGCAGATCGCTTGAGAAAATACCTGAGCCGGTTCGGGATTGAATGGGCCGACTTGCAAGCCGCAAAATCATAGTCCCCGCCGACTCTACCGCTCGTCCAACAGCAAGCACCTTGGGCCTGTTCATGCCTCCAATGGTTTACCCCCATCGCACGGAAGACTCAACAATGAACAAGTCGATTGTAACCATGACGCTTGCCAGCCTGCTGTTGACTGGCTCGCTCTCCTCGCAGGCCGCGGAGAAATCAGGAACGGTAGAAGCACCCGCCGTCTCACCCGGAGCCAATCAGGCGAACAGCTCCGAGTCCAACGACGAAAAAGCCAATAAAAAGGGCGAAGAAGCGTCAGGCTCAAACTCTGGCGCCGAACCCAAAGAAACCCAGAAAGATGCCGCCACCTCGAGTGACTCGGAGGATATTCAGCAAGATTCGAAACCTTAAAACTTGGGCGACTGCCGCCGCCTCATTTGACTCATCTAAACGCGGATCACAATTGTCGAGGCAAGCATGTCGCCCAGGCGTTTGCGCGAGCCAAAGAAGATGAAAATCCAGTCGAGGATGCTCAGGAAGGGCGTTGTGATGTTGCGTATGAACGATTGATACAGATTGCAGTTCAAGTAGCTACGCTCATCAATCACCGACATCCCCAGCAGTTTTTTACCCAGGCTTTGCCCGTTGGGCATTGCATCGGAAAACAGGTAATACGACACACCCGTACCAAGAGCCAGGATAGCCACCACATTTGGCGGCAAGCCAATAAACTCCGCCAACCGTCCTACGAAGAGGATCAAAAAGTAGGTGATCAACGTATCGATGATCTGCCCGCCCCAGCGACGGCCCAGCCCTGCGAGATTTTTGGGCTTTTGATATTCACTGCTGGTATTGCTGATGTCCATGCGCCTTCGCTCGATCGGAATTTAGATAACCGGGTATCGGCATCCGATCGCCAATATTTAATGGCGCTTCAGGGGAGTGCGGTCAATCAAACCCGCAAGATTGCTCCGAGTGAACAGGCTCACTGAAGGTAAAGAAGTAGAACGATATTTTCTCGTCCTCTACGTCTTTTAATTCATATCTGATCCTGTCGAGCCCACGATCGATTCGGGTAACGACGAGTTCCATGAATTGAGTCAATCCGCCACCAAAGCCGCTTAGATCAAGCGCACTGACATCCTGAAAATTTATAGTGATAGCGCTTTCTGCTGCGTCATCGAGCGACGACATCGTCAAGGCCAGGTTGTACTTGAAGTCTTGAATTTCGATATTCAGCGAAACGACCGCATTGTGCTGAATCAAAAGCGAGTTCAAGCGAGATAACTTATCCATTTTCTTAGGAACCAATGACGAAAAAGATGTGGCCTGCACTTCATTCGTGTATCTGAGCGAGCATCTTCAGCCCTGGCAGGCAGAGTATCAACCCGACATCAAATGGCTGCGCAGCCGGATCCCGCTTGTCTATCAAGTGATCCAAACTTTTCATCCAGCGACCTTTTTTGCGCGGGTTTTGCGCAGGCACAAAAAAGCCGATCTGGATGATCGGCTTAGATGAAGTCCCGAAAAACTCCCTACGCATGAAAAAGCCCAACTGGTTAGAGTTGGGCTAAGTCATTGAATTATATGGTCGGGACGGAGTGATTCGAACACTCGACCCCTAGCACCCCATGCTAGTGCGCTACCGGACTGCGCTACGCCCCGACTGGTTTGAAACCTGCCCTTCATCTCGAAGAGCGCTCAAGAATATAGCGCAAGCTTTTGAAAACTGGAAGTATTCAAACGCAGCTTTTTATTTCTTGAGAACCACCAGTACATCTTCAAGCTCAGCGATCATCTGGCGGATCATTTGCTTGTATTGGGTGGTGTCGTCTTTGGCTTCATCGCCGGACAAACGCAGACGCGCGCCGCCGATGGTGAAACCCTGATCGTAAAGGAGCGCGCGGATCTGCCGGATCATCAGCACATCCTGGCGCTGATAATACCGGCGGTTTCCGCGGCGTTTGACGGGGTTGAGTTGAGGAAACTCCTGCTCCCAGTAGCGCAGCACGTGTGGTTTTACCGCACACAGCTCGCTGACTTCACCAATGGTGAAGTAGCGTTTGCCCGGGATGACGGGTAGTTCGTCGTTATGACTTGGTTCCAGCATAAGCCTCAACTCGGGCCTTCAACTTCTGCCCTGGACGAAAGGTGACCACACGGCGAGCCGTGATCGGGATTTCTTCCCCCGTTTTCGGGTTGCGGCCAGGCCGCTGGCGCTTGTCCCGAAGGTCGAAATTGCCGAAACCGGACAATTTGACCTGCTCGTTGTCTTCAAGAGCGTGCCTGATTTCCTCGAAAAACAGTTCAACCAATTCCTTGGCTTCCCGCTTGTTCAGGCCCAGCTCTTCATACAGACGTTCCGCCATCTCAGCTTTCGTCAAAGCCCCCATACGTCACTTCCTTAACGTGGCGTTCAACCTTTGTTCGAGCGAGGTGAGGATATTTTGCGTCGTCGAATTCACCTCATCGTCATTAAGAGTGCGCGATGGATGCTGCCAGGTCAAGCCAACTGCAAGGCTTTTTCTATCAGGATCAATACCTTTACCCTGATACACGTCAAACAGCCTGAGATCCGTGAGCCATTCGCCTGCATTTTCTCGGATTACGCCCAATACCGCCGAGGCCGCGACGTCTTTGTGCGCGATCAGCGCAAGGTCACGACGCACTTCAGGAAAACGCGACAACTCGTGGAATTGCGGCATTTTTCCGGAAGCGACTTCAGCCAGAACCAGCTCGAAGACGAATACCGGACGATCCAGACCCAGGGCCTTGGACAGCTCAGGGTGAATCGCACCGATAAAGCCGACTTCACGCCCGTCACGTTCGATGCGCGCGGTTTGCCCCGGGTGCAGCGCCGGGTGTTTGCCCGGAGCGAAAGTGAAGGTATCCAGCGCACCGGCAAAGCCCAGCATCGCTTCAACATCAGCTTTTACGTCGAAGAAATCGACGGTGTCGCGACCTTGCGCCCAACCTTCCGGCAGACGGCTGCCGCAAACCACGCCCGACAGCATCGGCTCTTGCTTCAGACCTTCCAGCTGACCGACGAAGCGCAGACCGCTTTCGAACAGACGCACGCGATCCTGCTGGCGGTTCAGGTTGTGCTGCAACGCCTTGACCAGACCCGGCCACAGCGAAGAACGCATGGCAGCCATGTCATTGGAAATCGGGTTGGCCAGCAACAGCGGCTCGACGCCCGGATTGAACAGTTCGAACTGCTTCGGATCGATGAAGCTGTAAGTGATCGCTTCCTGATAACCACGGGCTACCAGCAGACGACGCAGCTCAGGCAATTCGCTGCGCGCTTCAGCCTTGGCCTGTGGCGCCAGACGCGCTTGCGGGTAACGAACCGGCAGACGGTTGTAGCCATACAGGCGAGCCAGCTCTTCGATCAGATCGACTTCCAGGCTGATGTCGAAGCGATGGCTTGGCACTTCTACGCGCCACTGCCCTGCGCCGTCAGCGGAAATATTCAGACCCAAGGCGCTGAGCAGACGCTCGACCTGTGCCGAATCCATCTCCATCCCCAGCATCTGGGTGATGCGCTGCGCACGCAGGGTGATCGGCGCGATCGACGGCAGGTGCTGCTCGCTGACGGTCTCGATGATCGGGCCGGCTTCGCCGCCAGTGATTTCCAGCAGCAGGCCCGTGGCGCGCTCCATGGCTTCACGGGCCAGTTGCCAGTCCACACCGCGCTCGTAACGATGCGAAGCGTCGGTGTGCAGGCCGTAGGAGCGAGCCTTGCCTGCCACAGCGATCTGATCGAAGAACGCACTTTCCAGGAAAACGTCGCGAGTGGTTGCAGATACACCGCTGTGCTCGCCACCCATCACGCCGGCAATCGCCAGAGCACGGGTATGGTCGGCGATCACCAGGGTATCACTACGCAGGCTGACTTCCTGACCGTCGAGCAAAACCAGCTTCTCGCCCTCTTCCGCCATACGCACGCGGATGCCGCCATTGATTTCGGCGAGATCAAAAGCGTGCAGCGGCTGACCCAGCTCGAGCATCACGTAGTTGGTGATGTCGACGGCAGCGTCGATGCTGCGCACATCGGCGCGGCGCAGACGCTCAACCATCCACAACGGGGTTGGTTTGGACAAGTCGACATTGCGGATGACGCGGCCCAGGTAACGCGGGCAAGCGGCAGGCGCCAGCACTTCTACCGAACGCACTTCGTCGTGCGCAGCCGGGATGGTCATGACCACCGGGCGAGCGACCGGCGTGTCGTACAGCGCGCCGACTTCACGGGCCAGACCGGCCAGCGACAGGCAGTCGCCACGGTTCGGGGTCAGGTCAACCTCGATGCTGGCGTCTTCCAGATCCAGATACACACGGAAATCTTCGCCCACCGGCGCATCGGCCGGCAGCTCCATCAGACCGTCATTGCCTTCACCGACCTGCAGCTCGGCTTGCGAGCACAACATGCCGTTGGACTCGACGCCGCGCAGCTTGGCCTTCTTGATCTTGAAGTCGCCCGGCAGTTCGGCACCGATCATGGCGAACGGAATCTTCAGGCCCGGACGCACGTTTGGCGCACCGCACACGACCTGGAAGGTTTCCGCGCCATTGCTGACCTGGCATACACGCAGCTTGTCGGCGTCAGGGTGTTGCTCGGTGCTCAGCACCTCGCCCACTACCACGCCGCTGAATACACCGGCGGCCGGGGTCACGCTATCGACCTCCAGACCCGCCATCGACAGACGAGCAACCAGCTCGTCGCGACTTACCTGCGGGCTAACCCAGCCACGCAGCCATTGTTCACTGAATTTCATCCTGCTCTCCTAAGAATTCGTTACGACTAGCGAAATTGCGCGAGGAACCGCAAGTCGTTGTCGAAGAACAGACGCAAGTCGTTCACGCCGTAACGGAGCATCGCCAGACGCTCGACGCCCATGCCGAAGGCAAAACCGGAGAACTCTTCCGGATCGATGCCGGACATGCGCAGCACGTTCGGGTGGACCATGCCGCAGCCCATGACTTCCAGCCAGCCGGTCTGTTTGCAGACGCGGCAGCCTTTACCGCTGCACATCACGCATTCCATGTCGACTTCAGCGGATGGCTCGGTGAACGGGAAGTACGAAGGACGGAAACGTACGGCCAGCTCTTTTTCGAAGAACACCCGCAGGAACTCTTCGATGGTGCCTTTGAGATCGGCGAAATTGATGTCGCGATCGACCAGCAGGCCTTCGACCTGGTGGAACATCGGCGAGTGGGTGATATCGGAGTCACTGCGGTACACACGGCCTGGGCAGACAATGCGGATCGGCGGTTGCTTGGACTCCATGGTGCGGACCTGTACCGGCGAGGTATGGGTGCGCAGCAACATGTTCGCATTGAAATAGAAGGTGTCATGCATCGACCGGGCCGGGTGGTGGCCTGGGATGTTGAGCGCTTCAAAGTTGTGGTAGTCGTCTTCGACCTCAGGGCCTTCGGCGATGCCGTAGCCGATGCGGGTGAAGAACTGCTCGACTCGTTCCAGAGTCCGGGTCACCGGATGCAGACCACCGGAGGTCTGACCACGGCCCGGCAACGTCACGTCAATGGATTCGGCAGACAGTTTGGCAGCCAGTTCGGCTTCTTCAAACAGAGCCATGCGCGCATTGAGAACGCCTGTGACACGTTCCTTGGCAACGTTGATCAGGGCGCCGACTTGCGGACGCTCTTCTGCCGGCAAATTCCCCAGGGTCTTCATCACCTGAGTCAATTCACCTTTTTTGCCAAGGTATTGAACCCGGATTTGCTCCAGGGCATTGATATCTTCAGCGCTTTGCACAGCCTCTAGTGCTTGAGAGACCAGCGCATCCAGGTTTTCCATGTACAGACTCCAGATACAAAATAGGGGAAGAGCTTGAAGGCTCTTCCCCTATTTATGACGTTTAACACCTGGCCCCACAGAGGTGAGGCCGGGTGACTGTCGGGGGTACTTAAGCCAAGGTGGCTTTAGCTTTCTCGACAATCGCAGCAAACGCCGCTTTTTCGTTCACTGCCAGATCAGCCAGAACCTTACGGTCGATCTCGATGGACGCTTTTTTCAGGCCAGCAATGAAACGGCTGTAGGACAGACCGTTAACACGAGCACCAGCGTTGATACGAGCGATCCACAGAGCGCGGAACTGACGTTTTTTCTGACGACGGTCACGGTAGGCGTATTGGCCTGCCTTGATTACCGCTTGCTTGGCAACACGGAATACGCGGGAGCGTGCGCCGTAGTAGCCTTTAGCAAGTTTCAGAATTTTTTTGTGACGCTTACGGGCAATGACGCCACGCTTTACACGAGCCATGAGTTACTTCCTCTATTCTTGACTAAAATTAACGAAGGCGCAGCATGCGCTCGACTTTTGCCACGTCAGACGGATGCAGCAAGCTGCTACCGCGCAGTTGACGCTTACGCTTGGTCGACATTTTGGTCAGGATGTGGCTCTTGAAAGCGTGCTTGTGCTTGATACCGTTAGCAGTTTTCAGAAACCGCTTAGCAGCACCACTTTTGGTTTTCATTTTTGGCATGTTCGGATACTCCGCATTCAGTTGATAAACATAATCAGAAGGCCTGCCGTGCCCTGTTGATTACTTCTTCTTTTTCGGGGCGATGACCATGATCAGCTGGCGTCCTTCCATCTTAGGATGCTGTTCGACCGAACCGTACTCGAGCAGGTCAGCTTCAACCCGCTTGAGGAGTTCCATCCCCAGCTCCTGGTGGGCCATCTCACGGCCGCGGAATCGCAAGGATACCTTGGCCCTGTCCCCGTCACTCAGGAAACGTACCAGGTTGCGCAGTTTTACCTGGTAATCCCCTTCCTCCGTCCCTGGACGAAACTTGATTTCTTTTACCTGAATCTGCTTCTGGTTTTTCTTCGCTGCTGCAATCTGCTTCTTCTTTTCGAAGATCGATTTGCCGTAGTCCATCACCCGGCAAACCGGTGGGACTGCGTCAGCAGAGATTTCTACCAGATCAAGCTTTGCTTCTTCAGCAATACGAAGCGCTTCATCAATCGAGACGATGCCAATCTGCTCGCCATCAGCGCCAATTAACCGAACCTCGCGTGCCGAGATATTCTCGTTGATCGGGGCTTTCGGTGCAGCTCGTTTATCTTGTCTCATTTCACGCTTAATAATAATTACTCCGAATCTGGGCGACCACGCCGGGAAACCGCTTGCGCGAGAAACTCAGCGAACTGGGCGACGGGCATCGAGCCCAGGTCAGCACCTTCACGAGTACGCACAGCGACAGTCTGCATCTCGACTTCCTTATCTCCGATAACCAAAAGATAGGGAACCTTGAGCAAAGTATGCTCGCGGATTTTAAAGCCGATCTTTTCATTTCTCAAGTCGGACTTGGCACGAAATCCGCTTTCGTTGAGAGTTTTTTCCACTTCAGCAACAAAATCTGCCTGTTTATCAGTGATATTCATGATCACTGCCTGGGTTGGCGCGAGCCACGCAGGGAATGCACCTTCATAGTGCTCGATCAGAATCCCGACGAAACGCTCGAACGAACCGAGGATCGCCCGGTGCAACATCACTGGGTGCTTGCGACTGTTGTCTTCGGAGACGTATTCAGCGCCAAGACGGACAGGCAGGTTGAAATCGAGCTGCAAAGTACCACATTGCCACACACGACCGAGGCAATCTTTCAGCGAGAATTCGATCTTCGGCCCGTAGAACGCGCCTTCACCTGGCTGCAGATCGTACGGCAGGCCAGCACTGTCAAGGGCTGCAGCCAGTGCCGCTTCGGCGCGATCCCACAACTCGTCGGAACCCACGCGCTTTTCCGGACGAGTGGACAGCTTCATCTCGACGTCGGTGAAGCCGAAGTCGCGGTAAACGTCCATGGTCAGCTTGATGAACGCTGCGGATTCGGCCTGCATCTGCTCTTCGGTGCAGAAAATATGGGCGTCATCCTGAGTGAACGCACGCACACGCATGATGCCGTGCAGCGCACCCGACGGCTCGTTACGGTGGCAAGCACCGAACTCGGCCAGACGCATCGGCAGCTCGCGGTAGCTCTTCAGGCCCTGGTTGAATACCTGCACGTGGCACGGGCAGTTCATCGGCTTGATGGCGTAGTCGCGGCTTTCCGACTCGGTGGTGAACATGTTGTCGGCGTAGTTGGCCCAGTGCCCGGATTTCTCCCACAGGCTGCGATCGACCACTTGCGGGGTCTTGATCTCCAGGTAGCCATTGTCACGCTGCACCTTGCGCATGTACTGCTCGAGCACTTGATACAGGGTCCAGCCGTTCGGGTGCCAGAACACCATGCCTGGCGCTTCTTCCTGGGTGTGGAACAGGCCCAGGCGCTTGCCGATCTTGCGGTGATCGCGCTTTTCCGCTTCTTCGATGCGCTGGATGTAAGCCGCCAGCTGCTTCTTGTCAGCCCAAGCTGTGCCGTAAACGCGCTGCAATTGCTCGTTCTTGGCATCGCCGCGCCAGTAGGCGCCGGACAACTTGGTCAGCTTGAAGGATTTCAGAAAACGCGTGTTCGGCACGTGCGGGCCGCGGCACATGTCGACGTATTCTTCGTGGTAATACAGGCCCATGGCCTGCTCGTTCGGCATGTCTTCGACCAGACGCAGCTTGTAGTCTTCGCCGCGGGCCTTGAACACTTCAATCACTTCGGCGCGCGGAGTGACTTTCTTGATGACGTCGTAATCTTTATCGATCAGCTGATGCATGCGCTGTTCGATGGCGGCCATGTCGTCCGGAGTGAAAGGACGCTCGAAGGCGATGTCGTAATAGAAGCCTTCATCGATGACCGGACCGATGACCATTTTCGCAGTCGGGTACAGCTGCTTGACCGCGTGGCCAACCAGGTGCGCGCAAGAGTGGCGAATGATCTCCAGCCCCTCTTCATCCTTTGGCGTGATGATTTGCAGCGTCGCGTCGCTGTCGATGATGTCGCAGGCGTCGACCAGCTTGCCGTTGACCTTGCCGGCCACGGTGGCCTTGGCCAGACCGGCACCAATGGATGCGGCGACCTCGGCTACGGAAACCGGGTGATCGAATGAACGTTGACTGCCGTCGGGAAGAGTAATAGTTGGCATGGCGCCTCCTCTCCTAGTGGTGACCCCTACCAAAGGTCACGTGGGTTGGGATGAGCCAGTACAAGATCCGATCCAGGCCATTCAATGACGAACGCCTGCCTTACAGCGGCAGGAGCCTTGCGGCCAACCGGAAAACCGAACCAGAGTGACTGGGATTCAAATCAGAATTTTTCGCACGCTGACCGCTGCCGGGGCTGAAGTCCATCCGGAGCCTGAGAACGCTTGAGCCCGGCATGCTAGCACAGATGACCGGTCATCGACGTCATCGAATTGAGGTGTTGCTGATTTGCGCATTTTTGCGGCGCGAAGTGAACTTGGGATATACGCTTTGCCTCAAATAAGCTGAGAATCGTCGCCGATATCAACCCAAGGAGTTTCCGACATGCGCCTTATCCGACTTTTTGCTTTCGCGGCCCCGCTGGCCCTGCTGCTGCCGCTGAGTGCCAACGCGGCCTGGCCTGCCGGCGTCAAAGCCCAGTACATGAACGACTGCACCGCCGCAGCCAGCAAGAGCGTCAATCCGGCCGAAGCCAATAAGCACTGTGCTTGCGGTGCCGACGTTCTGGAAAAGAAATTCACCACGCAAGAGATCGCACAGCTGATGGACAAGAACACCCCGCCGAGTGGTGAACTGGGTCAGCGCGCATTGAAAGAAATCTCGGTTTGCCGCGTGCAGAAATAAGCGCTGACGAATGTTTTTTCGGGCGTCCAGCAGGCTGAAAACCGCCAAAAAGACCCCGAAATCGATAATTTACGCAGGTTTTATAGCTTTTTTTACACCCTCTTCACTCGGCTGAAAGCCACTGAAACCGGGGCTTGCAGACATTTCAGAGGTTGAAATCAATGCAATATGAAAGCAAACAGCACGTCCGGGGGGCTACCAAAGCGAACATTTCGACTATGATACTCCGGTGTGCCCAGTTGGCCTGAGCAGCACAGTACTACTGAAAATATATGTTTCTTGGAGATACACCATGTCTAATCGCCAAACCGGCACCGTTAAATGGTTCAACGATGAAAAAGGCTTCGGCTTCATCACTCCTCAAGGTGGCGGTGACGACCTGTTCGTACACTTCAAAGCTATCGAATCCGACGGTTTCAAAAGCCTGAAAGAAGGCCAGACCGTCTCTTTCGTGGCTGAGAAAGGCCAAAAGGGTATGCAAGCTGCACAAGTTCGCCCAGAGTAATTTCCCGGCGCACTAAAAAAACCCCGTCCATGTGACGGGGTTTTTTATGCCTGCAACAAAAGCGGTCAGCGATCAGCCACAGTTGACGCGGGTGACTACCAGGTTGTTGTCGGTATTCAGATTCAAGCGATCGGAACGATACTCCAGAGTAATCATGTCCGTTGGCTTGAGGAATCGAGCGTTTTGCGCGCCAGCCTTGGCACGAGCCTGATCGAGCAATTCCGGCGAAGCTTTTTTACCGATGGCAAATTCCGCTGCCTTTGCTTCACAGCGGCTATGACCGGCATCGGTCGCCACAGGATCCTTTGCCGACTCGCTGGAGGTTGTGCTGCAACCGGCCAACATGGCAACGGCCATAAGTGCACCCAGTGACGCGAACTTCAAAGGCATGAAGCCTCCTTTTTTCAAATGGTTAAGCTGAGATCGTGCGACCGCCAATCTGGCGTTTGGTTTCACAACAAGTGCTGCCACCCTGCCCCACGATCCGAAAAAACGCCGAGTCTGCCTGAAGTGCGCGCAACGCATCCTCACGCAATCGTCACCGAATATTAACGAAGCTCAATAGACGTCGATGTAATCGAGCGGCGAATTCGGCCAGTTTTCCTTGAGCGCGTTGAAAATCTGCATTACCCAGACCTCATCACTGGCCGCAACATTGCCGACGCACCCCGAACCCTTGGCCCAGGTTTCCAGACGAAACAGCAGGCCATCGATGTCCTGCCCGCCCGTCACACCAGAAGAAATATAGGCAATCCCCCCCTTCGTCACACGCAACTGCGTGTGCACATCATCGCTGGCCGACGCCAGCAACTGGCGCACAGCGTCGAGTGTGAGGCCGTCGGGGGTGTTCAAATCGATCTGCACAGCACATTCCTTGGATCAGCCGGAAAACACCAAGTGTCGCATAGCGTCGCGCTCATGCCTAAGTCGCAGTGCCAAACGCCCGACAAAGTGGTTAACTCAGGTACAGACATTCCCGACTTTCGAGCGCATTCATGAGCACTGTAAGCATCAACGCCGACATCAAGGTTCTTTGGCCAAAGGGGCACAGTTCATATAGCCCTGGCAGTTCGGAGGAGTTGGCGTTGATCAGCATCGATCTGCTGGTCAAGACCATGGGAACACAAGGTGCGCAGACGTTTATCGCCCAGATTTTCGAACGCTATCAGCACGAGCACAAGGGCGCGCAGGACACCGAGAGGGAGTAACGACCCGCAGGCTGGCACCTGCGGGTCCATGCCTTACTTCAAGCGCTTCAGACGCTCGGTCAGCAGATCGAAGAAGCCCTGGGCATCGCCGCTCTCGACCCAGAATGCATTCTTCGGTTGTTTCAGGCCGTCGTACCAGTCGACGACAGTCTGGCCAAAGGTGATCCCTTCACGGCTGTCGATGGCCACGTTCACCGAGCGACCGGTGAACAGCTCAGGCTTGAGCAGGTAAGCGATGACGGTCGCGTCATGCACCGGGCCGCCCGGGATGCCGTAGTGCTCCATGTCACCCTTGATGTACTCGTTGAGGATGTCGCCAACAATCTTGCTCGCGTTGTTGTTCAGCGCAGCAATCTGCTTCAGACGGGCATCGCTGGTGAGGATCTTGTGGGTCACGTCGAGCGGCAGGTAGGTCAGCTTCACGCCACTCTTGAGCACCACTTCCGCCGCTTGCGGGTCGGCGAACAGGTTGAATTCGGCCACCGGGGTGATGTTGCCGCCATTGAAATGCGCGCCCCCCATGATCACCACTTCCTTGATGCCATTAACGATCTCAGGCTCCTGGATCAGCGCCAGCGCAAGGTTGGTCTGCGGGCCGAGCATGGCGATGGTGATGCTGTGCGGCTTGGCTTTTTTCAGAGTGTCGATCAGGTAGTTGACCGCATTGCCTTCGGCCAGGCCCTTTTTCGGCTCATGCACGGTGACACCCGACAGGCCTTCCTTGCCATGGATGTTCTCGGCGTAGATCGGCGTACGCATCAGTGGCTTCGGCGCACCGGCATAGACCGGAACATCTTCGCGCCCTGCCCACTCGCGAGCCAGGCGCGCGTTACGCGAAGTCTTGTCGAGACGCACGTTGCCGGCCACGGTGGTCAGTGCGCGAATGTTCAGTTCATCCGGCGAAGCCAGGGCGAACAGCAAGGCGACCACGTCGTCGGCACCCGGATCGGTGTCGATGATCAGGTCGATCTTTTCAGCAGCCTGAGCGCCGGTGGCGGTAATAAAAGACAAAAGCAGCAGACTCCGAAGCAATTGGTGGAGTTTTTGAGCATAGCGGTGCATGGCGCACTCCTTGTGCTGATGAAAATGAAAGGGTCGAAAACCCGATTAGAACGTTACCCCGGCCACCAGCACGATGTTGCAGTACGGCTGACATTCGCCTGTACGAACAATCGCCCGTGCCTGTCGGCTGAGAACCTTGAATTGCTCATGAGTCAGCAGATCGCGCCGACCGAGAGCGCCCTCTTCTTGCAACTCGTCCAGCACGGCCAGTGCAGTCGGCTGTTTGTCGAGGATTTCGTTGGCCAGCACATGGCGCTCCACCTGCATCTCACTGAGCACGACTTTCAGCGTGCTGATGAAATCCGGAACACCGTGGGTCAGCGCCAGATCGATCAACTCGACACCTGGCGGTACCGGCAGTCCGGCATCACCGATGACTACCATGTCGCCATGACCCAGGGAGGCGATCAGCCGCGACAACGCGACGTTGAGCAGTGGAGTCTTTTTCATGCGGGTTTGAACGCCTTTACGTCGGACATCGTTGGAATGGAAGGTTGTGCGCCGGCCCGGGTCACAGACAATGCTGCCGCGATCTGCCCGTAACGGATTGCCTCGGCCTCGGATTTGCCACTGGCGAGCGCCGCGGCAAAACCGCCGACAAAGGTATCGCCCGCAGCGGTGGTATCGACAGCCTTCACCTTTGGCGCCGGGAAATGCTCGAAACCTTTGCCATTGGCAAACAGTGAACCCTGCGCACCGAGGGTAATGATGACCTTGCCCGCGCCCATGGTAATCAGCTGGCTGGCCGCGCTTTCTGCGGTTTCCAACGAATCGACTGGCAACCCGCTCAACGCAGCGGCTTCACTTTCGTTGGGGATCAGGTAGTCGATGGCGGCAAACCAGTCTGCCGGCAGCGGACGACTGGCCGGCGCCGGATTGAGGATCACGGTCTTGCCCAGCGCACGTGCGCGCTTGAGCGCATGACCCACCGTCGCATCCGGGATCTCGAGCTGACAGATAACCACGTCGGCCGCCTGCAGCACCGCATCAAAGCGGTCAATCACGGCCGGGGTCATTGCACCGTTGGCGCCGGCGACGATCACGATGGCGTTCTGACTGTTGTCATCCACCACGATCAGTGCCACACCACTGGAATCTTCAACCGTGCTCACCGCGTGACAATCGATCTGCTCGGCCAGCAACGCGTCGCGCAATTGCACGCCGTAGTCATCGTTACCAACACAGCCGACCATCGCCACTTGTGCACCCAGGCGCGCAGCAGCGACTGCCTGATTGGCGCCCTTGCCGCCGGACACGGTGGCAAAGGAATGACCGATCAGCGTCTCCCCGCCTTTGGGCAGCCGTGGCGCCCGGGTGACCAGGTCCATGTTCAGGCTGCCTATTACCACTACATTTGCTGGCATACATCACTACTCGTCAATTCGGTTTCAGCGGTACTCGGTGAACACGCCGGACAGCGGCGCAGTCGATTCGCGCAAGACAATACTCGGGGTCACGATCCGTTGATCGGTGACCAGGCTCGGGGTAGCAATCCTTCGCAGCAGCACTTCGGCAGCCATTTCGCCCAACTGCAGGATCGACTGGCCGACGGTGGTCAGCGCCGGGTACACATAGCGGCTCATCTGGATATCGTCGAAACCGATCACCGACAGTTCGCTTGGCACGCGCACATTGCGCTCGGCCGCCGCACGCAGCACACCGATACCGATCATGTCGTTACCGGCGAAGATCGCGCTCGGCGGATTGCTTTCGAGCAGGACCGCCGCTGCGTTGTAGCCGCCGGTACTGGTGAAATCGCTTTCCAGCATGCGCTCGGGGCGCACCGTGATCCCCGCCTCCTTCAGCGCCCGACAAAAACCGGCCTGACGCATTTGCGCCACGCTGGTACTCGACGGACCACCGATGGTGGCGATGTCACGATGCCCCAACTCCAGCAGGTGACGGGTCGCCAGATAGGCGCCATATTCATGATCAATGCGCACCAGATCCGCATCCACGCCTTCAAGCCCGCGGTCGACAATGACCATCGGCGTTTTCACGCCCGCCAGCCCTTGTGCCAGACCGGTATCGCCACCCGCGGAGGCGACGATCAGACCGTCGATGCGCTTTTCCAGCAGCACACGCAAATAGCTGCGCTGTTTTTCCGGGTTGTCATCAGAGTTGCAGAGGATCACGCAGTAGCCGTTACGCTCGCAGTAATCCTCGATACCCCGCGCCAACTCGGCAAAATACGGGTTGAGGCTGTTGGGCACCAATAAGCCAATGGTCGCAGTAGTCTTGGCCTTCAGCGAGCGCGCCACCGCACTCGGCACGTAGTCGAGGGTTTTGATGGCCGCCTCGACCTTCAGCCGCACTTCCTGACTGACCGGGCGGGTCTTGTTCACCACGTGAGAAACCGTGGTGTAGGAAATCCCCGCGAGCGCCGCCACATCCTTGATCGTTGCCATTTCTTAGCCCCGTCGACTGGCGCGCTGGCTGCGATAGGTATCGAGCACCACCGCAATGACAATCACCGCGCCGGTGATGATGCGCTTGGTTGGCTCGGTGGCACCGATCTGCGCCAGACCGGCGGCGAGTACCGAAATGATCAACACACCAAAGAAGGTGCTGATCACCGACCCACGGCCACCCATCAGACTGGTGCCACCGATCACCACGGCGGCGATCACTTGCAGCTCAAGGCCAGAACCGGCATTCGGGTCCGCCGCTTCCAGACGGGAAATCTGGAACAGCGCGGCGATACCAGCGAGCAGGCCCATCAGGCTGAACACCAGAATCTTGTACGGCTTGGGGTTGATCCCGGCCAGACGCACCGCTTCTTCGTTGGTGCCGATACCAATCAGGTAACGACCGAACACGGTGCGGGTCAGTACAGCTTGCGCAATGAAGATCACCAGCAAGGCAATGATGAACGACGGCGAAATGCCGAAGGCGATCGGGTTCGACAGCCAGGCAAAAGAATCACCGATGTAGGCGGTGCGCGAACCGGTCATCTGATACGCCAGGCCACGGGCCATTTCCAGCACACCGAGCGAAACGATGAACGACGGAATGCGCCACGCCACGGTGATCGAACCGGTCACCGTACCTGCCAGTGCCGCCACCGCCATGCCGAGCAATGCCGCTGGCAACACGCCCCAGCCCCAACCGAGAATCGCCACGCTGACCGTCGAGGCGGCAAGCGCCAGCACTGAACCGACCGACAGATCGATGCCGCCGATGATCAGTACAAAAGTCATGCCCACCGCCAGCACCATCAGATCGGGGATCTGGTTGGCCAGCGTGCTGAAAGTGTCATAGGACAGAAAGTGGCTGCTCATCATCGAGAACAGCGCCACCATCGCCAACAATGCCCCGGCCAGGCCCAGATAGGTGCCCAGACCGTAGAAATTGCCACTACGTTTGCCGGCAGAAGATGCAGTTTTCATGGGAGATCCCTAGGCGCCGCTTCATTGAGCAACGCATCACGTTTTTGGTAGCCGGCGAACGCGGCGGCAAGCAAATCATCCTGGGTCCAGCTGTCGCGCTCGAAGGTGTCGATCAAACGCCCTGCCGACAGCACACCGATCCGGTCGCAGATCAGCATCAGCTCGCGCAGGTCACTGGAAACCACCACCAGTGCCTTGCCCTGACGCGTCAACTCGCCCAGCAAGGCGTAGATATCGAACTTGGCACCGACGTCGATACCGCGAGTCGGCTCGTCGAACAACAGCACCGAGCAATCGCGCTCCAGCCAACGGCCGATCACCACTTTCTGCTGGTTGCCGCCGGACAGTTCCGACACCAATTGTGTCGGGCTCGAACTGCGGATTCGCATGGCGTCGATCTGACGCTGCGCCAGGGAAATTTCGTCGCTGGCATTGACGATCCCTGCCCTGGAAATCTCCGGCATGTTGCCAAGGGCGATGTTGGCGCTGATCGATTGACTGAGCAGCAGGCCTTCGCCCTTTCGGTCTTCGGTGATCAAGGCAATGCCATGCTTCACCGCATCAACCGGCGAACGCACATTGACTACCTGCGCCGGCGAACCCAGCGCAATCGTGCCGCTGTCGGCCAGATCGGCGCCGAAGATCAGTCGCAGCAATTCGGTGCGCCCTGCCCCGATCAGCCCGGAAATCCCGAAGATCTCGCCGGCACGCACTTCGAAGGAAACATCACGCACCTTGTCGGAGCGGGTCAGGCCCTTGACCGTCAGTGCCGGGGCGCCGATCTTGCGCGGGCCCATGTCGATGTGTTCGCCCAGTTCGCGGCCGACCATCAAGGTGACCAGTTGCTCACTGTTGTAGTTGGCCATCGGCTCGACGCAGACCAGATTGCCATCACGCAGCACAGCAATGCGCTGCGCGACGCGCGCCAGCTCTTCGAGACGGTGGGAGATATAGATGATGGAGACGCCACGCGCCTGCAAACGAGTGATCTGCTCGAAGAGCATTTCCACCTCGCGGGCGGTGAGCATCGCGGTCGGTTCATCGAGGATAAGCACATGGCAATCGCCGATCAGGTTGCGCGCGATTTCGACCATCTGTTGATGGCCAATGCCCAGTTCGCCGACCAGGGTGTCGGGGTCAATGGCGTCGAGGCCGACCTGTGCCATGGCTTCGATCGCGGCTTTGCGCAATTGCTTGCGACTGATCCAGCCGCCGTTGCTGGGCAGATTGTCGAGAAACAGGTTTTCCGCCACCGACAGGGTCGGCAGCAGATTGAGTTCTTGCATGACCATGCGCACGCCAAGCTCTTCGGCCTGGGTGCGGCTGCCCGGACGGTAGTCCTTGCCCTGGAATTGCATCTGACCGGTGGTGGGCGTAACCAGCCCCCCAATGATCTTCGACAGCGTGCTTTTACCGGCGCCATTCTCGCCGGTCAGCGCCAGCACTTCACCGCGCATCAGCGTCAAGTCGATGCCCGTGAGCACCGGTTGCGCATAGGTCTTACCGATACCGCTGACCGAGAGGACAGCGTTCGGGGCGGAAACTGACATAAAAACTCTCCATGCGCTCGTCCGGACGGACGAGCGCCGTTGTGTCGCCGGAAGACTTACTTGGTGACCAGCTCGACTGGCGTTTCGATCACGCCATTGACGCCGCTGTCGACTTTTTCGCCCTTGAGGATTTTCAGCGCAGTCTCGATACCGAACACGGCCTGCTTGGCAGCGAACTGATCGGCCGTCGCCAGCACACGACCATCCTTGAGCATCGGCTTGATCGCATTGATGTTGTCGTAACCGACCACTTGGACCTTGCCCGCCTTGCCGGCAGCGCGCACAGCGGAAACAGCGCCAACGGCCATGCTGTCGTTACCCGCCAGCAGCGCCTTCACATCCGGGTATTCGCTGAGAATCGACGCGGCAACCTTGTTGCCCTTGTCGATCTCCCAGTCGCCGGATTGCAGCGACACTACCTTGATCTGCGCCGCCTCCATCGCATCCTTGAAGCCTGCGGTGCGCTGCTGGGCGTTGGTGGTGGTGGATACGCCTTCGATGATGCCGACTTCGTCACCGGCCTTCAGTTGCTTGGCCAGGTATTCGCCGACCAGACGTGCACCTTTACGGTTATCCGGGCCTACGAAAGGCACGCTGATGTTTTTGCTTTTGACGATCTGCGGATCGAGTTGGTTGTCGATGTTGATCACGGTGATGCCGGCATCGACGGCTTTCTTGATCACCGGCACCATGGCTTTGGAATCGGACGGTGCGATGACCAGCGCGTTGACCTTGGCCAGAATCATCTGTTCGACGATGCGGGTCTGGCCGGCGGTATCGGTCTCGTCCTTGATGCCGTTGGAGATCAGGTCGAAGTCGGCGGAGTGTTCTTTCTGGTAGGCCTTGGCGCCATCTTCCATGGTCAGGAAGAATTCGTTGGCCAGGGATTTCATGACCAGTGCGACTTTGGGTTTTTCCGGAGACTCGGCGAAGGCCGAAGAGACAGGTAGTGCGGCGGCTGCGGCAGCCAGCATAGCGACAGCAAGAAGACGTCCAGCGAATGGCAGCTTCATGGGTTCACTCCGATCTTATGATTATTGTGAGCAACGCTCGCGCTGGCGTAAGCTTCAGCATTCTCGCCAGAGCGATAGCGCACCGGAAAAGCCGCGCAAACGTTTGCGTAGACCGAACTATGCGAATCCCGCCGACATTTGTCAACAATCAGAAATCGTCGTTGTATTGCGGGGCGCAATCGTCTGATTCGCCCCTTACCGCTCAAGCGGTGGTGCTGACCAGATTGCCGCTGGTGGAATCCTTGGTCATTTCCTTGACCAGCGCCGCCGCCACTTGCATCAGCTCCCCGCTGGTTTGTGCAATCTGCCCCTGAACGGACATGACCGCCTGAGACTTGGCCTCAGGTGTTGGATAGCTCGCGGCCTGGGCTGCAGCCAGTTGCTGTTGCTGCTCCTGCAGTTGCTTTTGCAATTCCTGCATGCGCTTGAGCAGCATTTTCACGGTGACGCTCAGATTATCGCCGCTGTCAGCGCTCTCCGCCTGGCTGGCCTCTTGCGCGGGACCACCAGTGCGGACTTGATTGCTCGGGTCTTTTTCAACGCCAAGCGCCTCGTCGGCCGCATCTGCTTCCGCCTGGTTCATTGCATTGATTGTCGCTGCGGTTTTACCGCCAATGGTGACTGAGCCGGGATTTGAAAAACCGATCGTCAGTGACATGTGAACTCCCTAAATAAACGTTTCCTTCCACAGCCATCGGCCTGCTGACGGGTTTCTTTAGCAGAGAACCTGAACCGGCAAGCCGTTGCGGTCGCCAGGAGATGTAGTCCCTTTCGGCGAACCGAACACGAAAGCTTCCTTTGTTCGGAAACCCGGCCATGTCATTCGCCGCATCATTGGCCAATCCATAAAATCTTGATGTAAATCATGAAGTTAAACATTTTTCTAAAGCAAAGTAGCGCTGGTACAGATCCTGCTCCCTAGCCTGCACCCCGGGCATTCAGATCGGCACGGGGTGCATCTAGATGAACCTGCATCAGCACCGTCTCACTACTAGAGAGAAAAATAATGAAATCTGCTTTCAACACCTTGGTTCCGGGCGCTTTGGCCCTCCTCCTGCTCCTGCCAACAGCCCTTCAGGCAAAAGAAGTCGAAACCCAGACCAAACTCGCCAACGTCGTAGTGCTTGCCACGGGCGGCACCATTGCCGGTGCCGGCGCCAGCGCCGCCAACAGCGCCACCTATCAGGCGGCCAAGGTCGGCATTGAACAACTGATCGCCGGTATCCCTGAACTGAACAAACTGGCGAACGTGCGTGGCGAACAGGTCATGCAGATCGCCTCGGAAAGCATCACCAATGACAACCTGCTGCAACTGGGTCGCCGCGTATCCGAACTGGCCGACAGCAAAGACGTCGATGGCATCGTCATCACCCACGGCACCGACACCCTGGAAGAAACCGCGTACTTCCTGAACCTGGTGGAAAAAACCGACAAGCCGATCATCGTGGTCGGCTCGATGCGTCCGGGCACCGCCATGTCGGCGGACGGCATGCTCAACCTGTACAACGCCGTCGCCGTCGCCAGCAGCAAAGATGCGCGCGGCAAAGGCGTGCTGGTGACCATGAACGATGAGATCCAGTCCGGTCGCGACGTGAGCAAGATGATCAACATCAAGACCGAGGCGTTCAAAAGCCCTTGGGGCCCGCTGGGCATGGTGGTCGAAGGCAAATCCTACTGGTTCCGCTTGCCAGCCAAGCGCCACACCATGGATTCGGAATTCGACATCAAGAACATCAAGAGCCTGCCTGACGTAGAAATCGCCTACTCCTACGGCAATGTCGACGACACCGCCTACAAGGCTCTGGCCCAGGCCGGCGCCAAAGCCATCATCCACGCCGGTACCGGCAATGGCTCGGTGTCCTCCCGCGTTGTGCCATCCCTGCAAGCCCTGCGTAAAGATGGCGTGCAGATCATCCGCTCTTCCCACGTCAACGCCGGCGGTTTCGTCCTGCGCAACGCCGAACAGCCTGACGACAAGTACGACTGGGTGGTCGCTCACGACCTGAACCCGCAAAAAGCCCGCATCCTGGCCATGGTCGCCCTGACCAAAACCAACGACAGCAAAGAGCTGCAACGGATGTTCTGGGAATACTGATTGGCCTTCGCCTGACCCTTTCCGGGTCGGGCAACCTGCTTACCACTCGTCCGCACGGCGGGTGGTGCTGCCGCCTACGCTGAGCGCGAATTTTTCGTACAAAATAATCGACCCGACCTACACCAAAATCGGAAAAGCGCTGTCAGAGGATTTTCTTGAATTTTAAGCAGTTGCGAAAATGCTTACAGTTAAATACTGTATGCACGTACAGCTTAATAAGGATAACCTCGTGGCCACCTCTCCTGATGCTCCTGACGCTTACGAACGCATGGGCATGCGCGTTCAGAAAATCATCAATTCCCCTACCGCACAAAAAGCCAAAGCCGCACTGATCTTCCGTCTGCCGGACGAGCCTGTGGATGCATGGGAGCAACTGCTCGAGGAAATCGACGAGAACGACAACGTCACACTCGCCTATCGCGACGATGGCGGCGTGCAGATTTTTTGGGTTGTGCCGAAGGAAGATTGATTCAATGAGTGTCCGCTGTTTTGCTTTGCTGCTGCTGTTCATCGCTTTTGGCGCCCAGGCTGGCGCGCCCCGCACTTTTACCGAGGCCAAGAAGGTCGCCTGGAAACTCTATGCACCGCAGTCCACCGAGTTTTACTGCGGGTGCAAGTACACCGGCAACAAGGTGGACTTGAAGGCTTGCGGCTACGTACCACGTAAAAACGCCAAGCGCGCTTCGCGCATTGAATGGGAGCACATTGTTCCGGCGTGGGAATTCGGTCACCAGCGCCAATGCTGGCAGTCGGGCGGACGCAAGAACTGCACCCGCTATGACCCGAGCTATCAGAAAGCCGAAGCCGATCTGCACAACCTGGTGCCGAGTATTGGTGAGGTCAACGGTGATCGCAGCAACTTCAGTTATGGCTGGCTGCCGGTGCAATCCGGACAGTACGGATCGTGCCTGACCCAGGTCGACTTCAAGGCCAAGAAGGTCATGCCTCGCCCGTCGATTCGCGGCATGATCGCTCGCACCTATTTCTACATGAGCAAGCAATACGGCTTGCGCCTGTCAAAACAGGATCGCCAGCTGTATGAGGCGTGGGACAAGACCTACCCGGTGCAGGATTGGGAGCGCCAGCGCAACCAGAGCGTGGCGTGTGTGATGGGACGCGGCAATGAATTCGTCGGCCCGGTAAATCTGAAAGCCTGCGGCTGATCCTTCAGTCCAAAAGAAAAGGCCTCGAACGTGGTGTTCGAGGCCTTTTTGGCTTTTAGCTGCCAGCTTTGTTGTAGCGCCAGTAGCCCATCAGATTGAGTGACTCGCGCGGGATACCGCATTCCTTGATCAGGTATTTACGCAGGCGCATGACGGCAGCGCTTTCTCCGGCAATCCAGCCATAGAATCCTGCAGGGGCGGTGTTGGCGATCTCCCAAAGAATGTTTTCGTCGATATCGACCTCGGCCAGTTCAGCGACCTGCCCGAGTGATTGGCCCTCTGTTGGCCGGACCCCGTGCATCACCGCTTCCACCATCAGCGCTCCAGCCACTGTTGCTGGCGCCTGATCGCGAACCAGCCACTGCACTGTCAGCCCGGGCCAATCCGGCACCGAGAGCATGTCTTGCGCACTGTCCACCTCAAAGAACGCCTGAGTCCGGGGCGGCTCGTACATGGCAGCCAGCTCTTCGAGAATCCCCATCGCAGCCGGCAATGCCGTGGCATCAGCCACCAGCAAAACCTCCTTGAGCACCTGCGGCGGTTTCCATTCGAATCCTCCGGCGTCCTGTGCCGAAAACTCGCTGTCGGGAGCAAGAATCTGCATAGACGCTCCCGGCTGCGCATGCAGCGCCCAGCGCGAAGCGGGGCCGGTCTCGCCATGCAGGACAAAATCGATGTCGACCTCACCTTGTTCGGCGCGCAAATGACGGATGGTGTAAGTGCGCATTGCTGGTCGACGACTCGCGAGCATCGAGCGAAATCGGGCGTACCAGCCCTCTTCCTGCGCAAGATTCGCGGGTGTTCCATCTTCAGCGGGGAAAAACAGTTTGATCCGCTGATCAGGCGCCCAGGTGGCCATACCACTGATTGAGGGGTCGGTCAGCGTGATCCGCATCAGGTGCGGACTCAAGAGGGTCTTGCGATGCAGAACTGCATTGAAGAGTGTGTAGGGAGCGGCGGAGGCCATGCGGAGCTCCTTCGAGAAATCGTGATTGACTCGTATAAGACGAGTCACCTGCGATGCCCTTTAGGCCGCTCCGCTGAATGTGCTGCTTACGGCGCGAGCGGATGCTCCACGATGACCGACTCGACATTCTGCTTCTTGGCTTTCACCAATGCCGCATCCACTTCTACCTTGCGAGCTTGCGCCTCGGCCTGAGAGTTGAACGGACCGATCAGGATCCGTGTCTTGCCGCTGCTGTCCTTGATCACGGTCGGCACGAATGCATGCTCGATCAACCAGCCACTCAGATCGCTGACAGCCTGGGGCGTTTCGCCGCGTACTTCGAGGTCCCACTGCGGAGCAGATGCCGTAGCAGGCGCGGCCGCGACTGTCGTTTTCGGCTTCTGCACATCTACACTCTTGCCTTCACCACACCCTGCCAATGCCAGTGCCGCGACCATCCAGACCAATTTGCGCACAACGCTTTCCTCGAAAATCACAAAGCGCCGATCTTAACATTCATAAATACTTCGCGAGGCCCGCAAAATGGGCACAAAACAACGAGATTGATGATTGCAGCCTCTGTATAGTTACGCCCTGGGAATTAATGCCACATCTGCGCGTCAGAAAGAGGCACCCAAACCGTGAGACTTCGCACTAATCTATACGTACCACCGACCTCTGCACTGTCTGAATCAGGTGCCCTACAAAGCAATCAAGGAGAAGACCATGCTGATACTCACCCGCAAAGTCGGTGAAAGCATAAACATTGGTGATGACATCACCATCACCATCCTCGGCGTAAGCGGTCAGCAAGTCCGTATCGGCATCAACGCCCCGAAAAACGTTGCCGTGCACCGTGAAGAGATCTATCAGCGCATTCAGGCTGGCCTGACCGCCCCGGACAAGCCACAAACGCCTTGAGCCACCCCGCAGTCAGTAGCCAGTTCGTTTGCCTCTGCGTAATGACTGGCTAAAAATTCACGCGCCGTATTGCCATCCGCTCCCCAGTCCACTCACTGGGCACGGCGCCTGACACATGCCCTTCCTCTCCGCTTCATTCGCTCCCTTCCCTCTCCCCAGCAGCGCGATACTACCTGCGACTGCCAAGCTTGGCTGTCAGACATTTCCGAGAGAACACAGAGAATTGCTCCCTGCTAGCCGAACATCACGCCGCGTGCCATGCCGGTGGCTGCAATCACCATCAACACCAGCAGCAGCGCCTCGATGTGACTGAGCCGTGCATACAGCTTTGCACGCCCGGTATCGAACGCCTTGCCCCGCGCCAACGCGATCCGCCATTTGACCAGCGTGATCATCGGCGCCAGCTCAATCAGCAGAATCAGTACGAACAACGCCATCTTCAAATGAAACAACGGCTGATGCAGATAGTAGTCAGTGCCCTTTTCAAAGCCGCCAAAGGCGCGCATCCCCCCGGTCACCAGCAGAACCAGCGCGGCAATCCCCCACAGATTATCGGCGAGCAAAACACGCCTGGCCTCGCCGACACCCGCCGCCATGCGGCTGAACGCCGTACCACGAGTCAATACCGCCCAGAAGCCCAAGGCAAAAGCCAATAGATGAATTGCGGCAAGAAACCAGTGAGCCAGCATCGACGAACTCCTTTGAGAAAGCCCTGGAAACGCCAGTCAGTAGTAGTCGAAAAATCGAGGCTTCGCCCATGCGCGATCGTGGATCGCGGGAGGCTTCGTGCGAAAGCTGGGGGAACAAAGGGAGGGATTGCCAAATCGCAGGCAAAAAAAATCCCAAGCAGCTGATGGAAGCTTGGGATTTAAAAATGCATAAACCGTGGTGGTGAACGCGGGGCAGATGTTACTGAAGTTCACGAACAGCAACAACATTTTTTTGATAACCGGTCGGTTAAAAATACCGGTAAGCCCTTCAATATCCGCACTTTTTCGACGGATCCAAAAAGAAACAGAAAATCATATGCAGTGGTCGTGTTATTTCGAAACACGCTAAGCGTTCAAGGTAACGAAAGATGAGAAGTGATCGACGAGGCCGGTTGAGCAGGCTTTGGCAAATCGCAGACAACAAAAAAGGGCCCACCTTTCGGTGAGCCCTTCCAGACCGCCCAGCAGAGCGGATTTTGTTTGGTAGGCGCGATTGGACTCGAACCAACGACCCCCACCATGTCAAGGTGGTGCTCTAACCAACTGAGCTACGTGCCTGCTGTGAGGCGGCATTCTACGGAATTCCGGAGGGGTGTCAACACCTTTTTTTCACCTAACCCTATGAATATGCAAAATATTTAATTTCGGGCCGGTAGAGAAGATTTTTCCGGTGGCTGGCGGAGGTTTTTCAACTCGGGTAGGATCGACGCACTCGTAAAATATATTAAACAGAGGCTGCAGGATGGCGAACACCCCTTACCCAGAGTCTTATTACGCTGCGTCGGCCAATGCCGTACCGCCACGTCCGGCCTTGCAGGATGATGTGGAGACGGATGTCTGTGTGATCGGCGCCGGGTACACCGGGCTGTCCTCGGCGTTGTTTCTGCTGGAGAACGGTTTTCGCGTGACGGTACTGGAAGCGGCCAAGGTCGGGTTCGGTGCGTCGGGGCGTAATGGCGGGCAGATCGTCAACAGCTATAGCCGCGACATCGACGTCATCGAGCGCAGCGTTGGCCCCAAGCAGGCGCAACTGCTCGGGCAGATGGCCTTCGAAGGGGGCCGGATCATTCGTGAGCGCGTCGCCAAGTACAACATCCAGTGCGACCTGAAGGACGGCGGCGTGTTCGCCGCGCTGACGACCAAGCAGATGGGCCATCTGGAATCGCAGAAACGCCTGTGGGAGCGCTTCGGCCACACGCAACTGGAACTGCTCGACCAGCGCCGCATCCGCGAAGTGGTCGCCTGCGATCAATACGTCGGCGGCATGCTCGACATGAGTGGCGGCCACATTCATCCGCTGAACCTGGCGCTGGGTGAGGCCGCCGCCGTCGAATCCCTCGGCGGCACGATCTATGAGCAATCTCCCGCCGTGCGCATCGAGCGCGGTGCCAACCCCGTGGTGCACACGCCGCAAGGCAAGGTCAGGGCCAAATTCATCATCGTCGCCGGCAACGCCTACCTCGGTAATCTGGTGCCGGAACTGGCGGCGAAATCCATGCCGTGCGGCACCCAGGTGATCACCACTGAACCGCTGGGCGATGAGCTGGCGAAAACTCTGTTGCCGCAGGATTACTGCGTCGAAGACTGCAATTACCTGCTCGACTACTACCGACTGACCGGCGACAAGCGCCTGATCTTCGGCGGCGGTGTGGTTTATGGCGCGCGGGATCCGGCGAACATCGAAGCGATCATCCGCCCGAAAATGCTCAAGGCATTCCCGCAACTCAAGGACGTGAAGATCGATTACGCCTGGACCGGCAATTTCCTGCTGACCCTGTCGCGTCTGCCGCAGGTTGGGCGCCTGGGCGACAACATCTACTACTCGCAAGGCTGCAGCGGCCATGGTGTGACGTACACGCATCTGGCCGGCAAGGTGCTGGCCGAGGCGTTGCGCGGACAGGCCGAGCGTTTTGATGCATTTGCCGATCTGCCGCATTACCCGTTCCCGGGCGGGCAGTTGCTGCGTACGCCATTTGCGGCGCTGGGTGCGTGGTATTACGGACTGCGTGACAAGCTGGGTTTCTGATCAGTTTTCTTGACTGGCAAACAACTGTGGCGAGGGAGCTTGCTCCCGCCGGGTCGCGAAGCGGCGCCTCCTTTATCCAAAAAAGAAGAGCTGCTGCGCAGCCCAGCGGGAGCAAGCTCCCTCGCCACAAATATTTGCAAAGTCCAGATCAGAGTTGATCCCGAGCAATCCCGCTACGAATCCGCAAGATATCCGCCAGCACCGCCAAGGCGATTTCCGCGGGCGTCTTGCTGCCCAGGTTCAGGCCGATCGGCGCATGAATCCGCGCCAGTTCAACCTCCCCTAGCCCACCAATCCTGCGCAAGCGCTCGAAGCGTTTCTGCGAAGTCTGCTGCGAGCCCATGACGCCGATGTAAAACGCCTCGGTGCGCACCGCTTCCATCATCGCCAGATCGTCGATACGCGGATCATGGGTCAGCGCCACCACCGCGGTATCGCGATGACAACCGCCGTCAGCGATGAACACCGACGGCAGTTGCCGACGAATCTCCACGCCATTCAGTACCACGCCTTCGAGTACTTCATCACGCGGATCGCAGAGAATCACCTCAAAGCCGAGACCCACCGCGAACTCGGCACAGGCCTGCGCCACGCTGGAGTAACCCGCCAGCAACAAGCGCTGAGCGGCACCGATGCGAATCCGCACCCGGTCGATCTCGCGCTCGATGCGTGCGCCCTGCTCGCGATCCGCGAACAGACTGCGCGCACCGCTGGCCAGATCGACCTCGCGAATCAAACGGCGCTGACCGAGCAACGCTGCTTCAAGCTCACGCAGATGCGCCTGCACCTCGCAGTCGGCGTCAAATTTCTCTACCAGTACGTCGAGAATGCCGCCACAGGGCAGGCTGACCCGCGAGCGCGGATCATCCCCTTCACCGTAACGCACGACGTTGACCGCATCGAGAAACGCGCCCTCAGCCACGCGCTCGAGAAAATCTTCCTCGACGCAGCCACCGGACAGCGACCCGATCCACTGGCCGGTTTCGTTCACCGCCAGCAGCGAACCCGGCGCACGCGGCGCCGAGCCATAGGTGGTCAGCACGGTGCAAAGCCAAATGCGCTGCCCCGCCACCGACCACTCCAGTGCCCGCCGCACAACCTGTAGATCGAGATGCTGCATGTCAGTGCGCCTTGTGCTCGACGGCCGGAGCGTCAGCCTGCAGTTTCTGCACGTCGCTCACCGCCAACGCTGCCGATTGACCGCCCCAGCCTTGCCGCAGGTAGTTCAGCAGATCGGTCAGTTGCTCAGCACTGAGCTTGTCGGCGAAACCCGGCATCGGTTGCATGTGTTCGAACCCGGCGAATTTCTGCTCGCCGATGCCGTCCTCGATCACTCGCACCAGGTTGCGCGGATCTTCCAGACGCAGCGTGGTGTTGCCGCGCATGGCCACGGCGATGTGCGGTTTGCCTTCGCCACCGGCAGCATGACAACCGGCGCAGACGTTCAAATATTCCTGACGGCCGCGCTGGGCGCTCGGGCTGAGTTTGTCCAGCGACACTTCAGCCAGCTCTTTGGCTACTGGTGGTTTGTCGCCGAGCAGGAACGTCGCCATCGCCGCCAGATCCTGATCGTTCAGGCCCTGGGTGCTGTTGTGGAACACCGGGAACATCTCGTTGAACATCGTGCCCTGGGCGCTCATGCCGTGCTTGAGGAACGTGCTCAGGTCCTGCTGATTCCAGCCGCGCGCCGCCAGATCGGTGGCGAGCAGGCTCGGTGCCAGATAACCGTTGAGGATGCCGCCGGTCAGGCGCTTGTCCAATTGCATCGCACCCGGCAGGCCGCGTGGCGTGTGACATTCGCCGCAGTGACCGAGCACCTCGACCATGTACTGGCCGCGCTTCCAGGCTTCGCTTTTGCCTTCGCCCGACTCGAGTTTCAAGGCCTTGCCATACATCATGTTCCAGCCGATCAGGCCCGGACGCACGTTGAACGGAAAACTCAGGCTGGTGACCGGCGCGGCGCGCTCGATCGGCTCGATGGTTTTCAAGTAAGCGTGGATTGCATCCGAGTCTTCCCGAGGCACCAGGTGATACGAGGTGTAGGGCATCGCCGGATACAGATTCGCCCCGTCGCGACGCTTGCCTTCGGTCAGCGCTGCGAAGAATTCGTCATCGCTGTACAGACCGATGCCGTGCTCTTTGCTCGGGGTGATGTTGGTGCCGTAGATCGTGCCGAACGGCGAGACGATCGGCAGCCCGCCGGCAAACGGCGCACCGCCCGGCGCGGTGTGGCACGCCATGCAGTCGGCGGCGCGGGCAAGGTATTCGCCGCGCTTGACCTGATCATCAGCGTGAGCAAACGACACCGGCACAGCCAGCCCGACCGCCAGGGTCAGGCGGGTCAATAGATGCTTCATGCTCAACCCTCCTTGACCAGACCGAGATCCGTCAGCACGTTGCGCGTGGCGTTGTAGTAACGCACGTACCCGGTGCAACGGCAGATGTGGTGGCCGAGGCTGTCCTCGATGACTTTTTCCAGTTGGCTTTTGACGATCGGCTGGCGCTGCAGCTTCTCTACCAGCACCGTCGCGGCGTTGACGAAGCCCGGGGCGCAGTAGCTGCACTGGAAGGCGAATTCGTCGACGAAGCGCTGCTGAATCGGGTTCAGCTCGGTAACCTGACCACTCTCATCACGCTTGGCGTGACTTTCGATGGTGCGGACTTTCTTGCCTTCGAAGTAATGCGCGCCAGTGATGCAGGTACGCACTTCTTCACTGGTGCCGTCCGGGTTGTCGACAATCACCACGCAGGCGTGACAGATGCCCTGGCCGCAGCCCAGGCGTGAACCGGTGAGGTTCTTGTATTCGTGCAGATAGTCGATCATCGGCAGGTCATCAGGGATGTCCACCGGGCCGACGGATTGACCATTGAGGGTCAGTTGAAGCGGACGGTTAGCCATTGAGGGCCTCCTTGATGCGCGCTGCAGTGATTGGCAGATCGCGAACACGTTTACCGATGGCGTGCGCCACGGCGTTACCGATGGCACCGACCACCGGGATCATCACCACTTCGGCGATGCCTTTGGACGGATCGCTTGGCGACAGCGGCGGCAGAATCTCCGCGGTCTGCTTCCACACCGCCACGTGACGGGCCATCGGCAGGCGATAACGGTTGAAGTTCCAGTCACCCTCCCCCGGCCCGCCTTCGTACAGCGGCATCTCTTCCATCAGCGCGTGACCAATGCCCATGGCGATCCCGCCTTCGAGCTGGCCCTTGACCAGTTCTTCGACCAGCACCCGACCGCACTCGACCCACGAATGGTGGTTGAGCACTTCGACTTCCGCCGAGCCTTTGTTGACCTTGAGCTCTACCAGCGTCGCCACTGGGCTGTAGTAAGTCACAGCAGCGTTGTTCAACTGGACCACCGGGTAGTTGATGTTCTGACGATCCAACAGGTGGAAACCCGCTGTGCTCATCAGCGCTTTCTTCGCCTTCGGCGCGCCATCACCGTACTTCACCGCCAGACCGTCGAGCGGCAGACGCTCGCGCACGCCGTCGATGCTGTATTCGGCCTCGGCCCAGCTCCAGCGGTTGAATGCGTGAACGGTGGCACCGGTCACCAGACCACGCTCGTGAGCATGCTTGGCCAGCTCTTCGAAGCTCAATGGCTGCATACCGTTGGCAGTGAGTTTGCCGTCGACCCAATGCGCATCTTCACGACGCACGACATAAGGGTTGGCTTGACCGCCGTAAGGGCCCTGACGCCAGATTTCCATGGCCGCCGGCCACAAGCCGTTGTTGAACAGCACGCGCGCCGCTTCACGGGTGGCGTGGCTGAAGTAGTAAGCCGAGTTGGTCGCGGACGACGCCGAGGCCAGCTTGCCGACCCAGCGCGGGTTGCGCAGCAGGTTGTCCTGCTCGGCCTGGCTCATGATGTAAGGGTTGCCGCTGGTGATCAGCTGCATTTCCTTCCATTCGGTTTCGCCGGTCTTGACGTCGTGTGCCGGGCTGCCGAGGAAATCGGCAACAACCAGCGCTTGCGAAGTGGACATGCCGGTGCCGATTTCGATACCGATGTGACGCAGGGTGATGCGCCCCTCGGCGGTGAACTCGATACTGGCCATCGGCGCTTCGGAGCCGGTGCCGAAGTCTTTCTGGCAAATAGCGAAACCCACGCCGTACCAGTTGTCCGGGTCGGCAGCTTCGCGCTGCTTCTTGATCGCGTCGCGGTTTTTCCAGACTTCGTGCACCGAGGCCTTGTCGAGAATCTCGTGCAGGCGCAGAGCACCGGCCGGAATCGCGCCCTGGGTGTTTTTCATGCCCGAACGCAAGGCGTTCTTGCGACGCAGATCAATCGCGTCGACACCGAGGCGATTGGCGATTTCGTCGACCATCATTTCGGTCGAGGCCATGCTTTGCAGGGTGCCGTAACCGCGCATCGAACCCGCTTCAACACCACGCGAGTGGTAAGCGGTGACCTGCAGATCGTTCTGCGGCATGTAGTAGATCGACTGGGCTGCCGTGGCCCCCACTGCCGCTACCGACGGGCTGTAGTTGATACGGCCGCCACCGTCGACGCTCATCTCGGCACGGAAAATCTTGAAGCTGTAGTCGTTCTTGTCCACCGCCAGTTGGTAGCGGATGTCGAACGGGTGACGCTTGATGCCGCTCTGGAACTGCTCGTAGCGGTCATTGGCCAGACGGATCGGCACACCAGCGCCATACAGCGCAGCGAGGGCCGCGTAGTAGACGAAGATGTTGTGGTCTTTGGAACCGTAGCCCACGGTGTAGCCCGGGTGCATGTTCAGGTTCGCCAGGCCGAAGCGCGATGGCGCGATCATTTTCGCGGTTTCGGTCGCGGCTTCCAGCGGGCACTGAGTGGCGACCACGAAGTGCAGGGTCTTGGTTGCCGGGTCGTACCAGCCGTTACCGTTGTCTGGCTCCATGGCGGCCGGTTCGATCGACGGGGTTTTGTAACGCTCGTCGAACACCAGCCAGTTGTCCGGCGGCGTGTCGATCTGCTGCTTCATGCGATCGGCGTAGAACAGGCCGCGCTCGGTCAGGTTGCCGTGCAGGTTCGGCTGGGAATTCCATACCGGGCGACGGTTCTTCAGCATCGGGAACAGGATCGAGTCCTTGAGGCTGGCGAACTCGTCTTCGTCGGCCGAGGTCGGGCCGCCCACACGCACGTAGCGGAAGCTGCCATAGGGGTCGCCTTCGTAGTACGGCACTTGTGCACCGTAACGAATCGCCTTGTCATTGAATTTGAGTTTGTTCTTGGCCTGGCGGAAACGCTCGAAATCGTTCCAGATCAGGATCGCCACCGGGTGACCGATGAACATCGGCACTTTGCCTTCCGGCAGCAATGGGTCCGGCGCGTGCTCTTCCGGGAAGACGATGCCGTCCTTGTCCAGATCGGCAGCGGTGACGATACGGTCAGGTTGCAAGTCGGCACCAAGCCACGACAGGTCGTAACCGGCGTAGATACGGTCAGCCTTGATGGTTTTCAGCAGCATGGCGTGGCCTTGCTGTTCAGGCCAGCCCGGCATGTCCTTGGAGCGAATGTCGCGGGCAAACACTTTGCTGCCGCAGACCTTGGACAAGGCGTCGTTACGTTGGCGTGCCTTGCCGTTGTGGCCGAGCCACTTTTCGGACGGCACGGTTACGCTGTTTTCCATCAAGGCAGCCAGCGCCTGACTGCTGAGCGGCGTGAGCGTGACGCTCACACCCGCCACCAGCCCGCCCTGGAGGAACGAGCGCCGGGATATATCACGGTTGGACATGGATCATCCTCTGGGCGGTTATGTGTCCGCCCTTCTGGTTATCTACTGGGAATCTCGAGTCTTGCAGAAGCCCTTCTTGGCGAAACAAAGGGCGTGTTGACAGTGCAAAGCTGACCGAAAGGTTAACTTTAAAGGTTTCTGAGCGTCCGGCAAACAACCAGTTACAAAAATTTGACTAAAGAATCAAAAAATCAATGCGACGTGGCACCGCAGCAGATCGCCGAGCAAACCGGCAACCCACTGTGGGAGCGGGCTTGCTCGCGAAGGTGTGGTGTCAGGCAGCCCATTTTTAACTGACATACCGCTTTCGCGAGCAAGCCCGCTCCCACAAGGGAATTTGTATTGGAGTCAGGGTGTGGGCAGGAGGAAAAGGAGGGAAATAGCAAATTTCAGACACAAAAAACCCCGGCCTTTCGACCAGGGTCTTTGCTATCGATTCCGAAACAACCAACGGTTGCTTTCGGTGTTTCAAGGCGTTCAGTGGTCCTTGAAACAGATATGGCGCAGCGGACGGGACTCGAACCCGCGACCCCCGGCGTGACAGGCCGGTATTCTAACCGACTGAACTACCGCTGCGTATCGCTTTAAGCTTGCGCTCAAGTAACTCGTTTTGACTGAAAGCTTCGGTGCTTTTCAATCGCGAATCAGACAATGCCTGACTCGTAAAATATGGCGCAGCGGACGGGACTCGAACCCGCGACCCCCGGCGTGACAGGCCGGTATTCTAACCGACTGAACTACCGCTGCGCGTCGGTGGAGGCACTTTCAGCCTACCTCTTGCTTGCGCAAGTTTCTCGGGGAGTGGTGGGTGATGACGGGATCGAACCGCCGACATTCTGCTTGTAAGGCAGACGCTCTCCCAGCTGAGCTAATCACCCGTTTGCATCTCCGAGGCCGCGAAATTTACGCAGGTAGCGAACCTAAGTCAATAGCAGGATTGAAGTTTTTCTGAAAAAGACAAAATTGCTTCCCACCTGCGAGACCGCCTTCGCGAGCAAGCCCGCTCCCACAGGGAAATGCATTCCTCATGTGGGAGCGAGCTTGCTCGCGAAGACGGCAGCCCATTTGACGCAAATTCAGGAGAAGAACGCGATCTACTCGGTGTAAATCATCTTCTTGGTCATGCCACCATCAACGACGAATTCCTGCCCGGTGACAAACCCGGCATTGCGCGACAACAGCCACGCCACCATCGCCGCCACATCCTCGACCGTCCCTACCCTGCCCGCCGGATGCTGCGCATGATCGGCATCGGCCAGCGGCTCGGCACGGCGTGCGGATGGATCCCGTGCATCGATCCAGCCCGGGCTGACCGCATTGACGCGAATCTCCGGCCCGAGGCTGATCGCCAACGCATGGGTCAGCGCCAACAAGCCGCCCTTGCTCGCCGCATACGCCTCAGAATCAGCCTCCGACTGCCGCGCACGGGTCGAGGCCAGATTGACGATCGAGCCGTTATGCGCGCGCAGATACGGCGCACAATGTTTGGCCAGCAACATCGGCCCACTGAGATTCACCGCCAGCACCCGGTTCCAGTAAGCCAGATCAAGGCTTTCCAGGGTGATGTTGTGCGGATCTGCCACCGCCGCGTTGCACACCAACGCATCGAGACGACCAAACTGCCCAAGCACTTCGGCGACACCCAGCGCGACCTGGCTCTCATCCGCCACGTCCATGGCGATGAACCAGGCATTCTCGCCCAGCACCTTCGCCACTTTCGAACCGCGCACACGATCCAGATCGGTCAGCACCACTTGCCAGCCTTCGCTGATCAGCCAGGCAGCAATGCCCAGACCGATGCCACGCGCGGCACCGGTGACCAGCGCCACGCGGCCATGGGTGCCCGCCTTCGGAGTAGACAATTCGATCACAACGCCGCCAGACCGCGGGACAGGTCGGCCTGCAGGTCCGCCACGTCTTCCAGACCGACCGCGATGCGGATCAGGCTGTCACGGATCCCAGCAGCTTCCCGCTCCTGTGGCGCCAGACGGCCATGGGAGGTGGTGCTCGGATGGGTGATGGTGGTTTTGCTGTCACCGAGGTTGGCGGTGATCGAGATCAAGCGGGTGGCGTCGATAAAGCGCCACGCGCCCTCTTTGCCGCCCTTGACCTCGAAACTCACCACCGCACCGAAGCCCTTCTGCTGACGCTGGGCCAGCTCATGCTGCGGATGGCTCTTGAGACCGGCGTAATGAACCTTCTCGATACCGTCCTGCTGCTCCAGCCATTCGGCCAGTTGCTGAGCGTTGGCGCAGTGCGCCCTCATCCGCAGATTCAGGGTTTCCAGGCCCTTGAGGAAGATCCAGGCGTTGAACGGGCTCAGTGTCGGCCCGGCGGTGCGCAGGAAACCGACAACTTCTTTCATCTGCTCGCTGCGACCAGCCACCACACCGCCCATGCAACGGCCCTGACCGTCGATGAACTTGGTCGCCGAGTGCACGACGATGTCCGCGCCGAGTTTCAGCGGCTGCTGCAAGGCAGGCGTGCAGAAGCAGTTGTCGACCACCAGCATCGCGCCTTTGGCGTGAGCGATTTCCGCCAGCGCGGCGATATCCACCAGCTCAGCCAGCGGGTTGGACGGCGACTCGACGAAGAGCAGCTTGGTGTTCGGCTTGATCGCCGCATCCCAACCCGACAGATCGGCCAGCGGCACGTAGTCGACTTGCACACCGAAACGCTTGAAGTACTTCTCGAACAGGCTGATGGTCGAGCCGAACACGCTGCGCGACACCAGGACGTGATCACCGGCGCTGCACAGGCTCATCACGACAGCCATGATCGCGGCCATGCCCGTGGCGGTGGCGACCGCTTGTTCGGCGCCTTCCAGCGCGGCGATGCGCTCTTCGAACGCGCGCACGGTCGGGTTGGTGTAGCGCGAGTAAACGTTGCCCGGCACTTCCCCGGCAAACCGCGCAGCCGCGTCGGCGGCGGTACGGAACACGTAGCTGGAAGTGAAGAACATCGGATCACCGTGTTCGCCTTCCGGCGTACGGTGCTGACCGGCACGTACGGCCAGGGTATCGAACGCTACGCCTTCGAGGTCGCTGTCCAGCCGACCGGCATCCCATTCCTGACTCATGCTGTCACTCCTTGCCCTGTTCTGAATAAATGAAAGTCTTTTGCCAGATACAAAACCGGCCCCTCAGGGCCGGTAGAAACTCAGTTGTTGTACAGATCGATGATCGCACTGACCGCCTGGGTCTTGACCTTGGAGGCATCGTTGCGTGCCTGCTCGATCTTGTCCAGGTAAGCCTCGTCGACGTCGCCGGTGACGTACTTGCCGTCGAACACTGCGCAATCGAAGTTTTCGATCTTGATCTTGCCGCCACCGACCGCTTCGATCAAGTCAGGCAGGTCCTGATAGATCAGCCAGTCGGCGCCGATCAGATCTGCCACGTCCTGCGTCGAACGATTGTGCGCGATCAGTTCGTGAGCGCTCGGCATGTCGATGCCGTAAACGTTCGGGAAGCGCACGGCCGGGGCCGCCGAGCAGAAGTAGACGTTTTTCGCGCCAGCTTCGCGGGCCATCTGGATGATCTGCTTGCAGGTGGTGCCGCGTACGATCGAGTCGTCGACCAGCATCACGTTCTTGCCGCGGAATTCCAGCTCGATCGCGTTGAGCTTCTGGCGAACCGACTTCTTGCGCGCCGCCTGACCCGGCATGATGAAGGTCCGGCCGATGTAACGGTTCTTGACGAAGCCTTCGCGGAATTTCACACCCAGGTGGTTCGCCAGTTCCAGCGCGGCGGTGCGGCTGGTGTCCGGGATCGGGATGACCACGTCGATGTCGTGCTCTGGACGCTCGCGCAGGATCTTCTCGGCGAGTTTCTCGCCCATGCGCAGACGCGCCTTGTACACCGACACACCGTCGATGATCGAATCAGGACGCGCCAGATAGACGTGTTCGAAGATGCACGGAGTCAGGGACGGGTTGGTCGCGCACTGACGAGTGTGCAGCTTGCCGTCTTCAGTGATGTAGACCGCTTCGCCCGGGGCCAGGTCGCGGATCAGGGTGAAACCGAGCACGTCCAGCGAAACGCTTTCGGAAGCGATCATGTACTCGACGCCTTCGTCGGTGTGACGCTGGCCGAACACGATCGGACGAATGCCGTGCGGGTCACGGAAACCGACGATGCCGTAACCGGTGATCATCGCCACCACCGCGTAACCGCCGACGCAACGGTTGTGCACGTCGGTCACAGCGGCAAATACATCTTCTTCGGTCGGCTGCAGCTTGCCGCGCTGGGCCAGCTCGTGAGCGAACACGTTCAGCAGCACTTCCGAGTCGGAACTGGTGTTGACGTGACGCAGGTCGGATTCGTAGATTTCCTTGGCCAACTGTTCAACGTTGGTCAGGTTGCCGTTGTGCGCCAGGGTAATGCCGTAAGGCGAGTTGACGTAAAACGGCTGCGCTTCGGCCGAGGTCGAGCTGCCGGCAGTCGGGTAACGGACGTGACCGATACCCATGTGGCCGACCAGGCGCTGCATGTGACGCTGCTGAAACACGTCACGCACCAGGCCATTGTCCTTGCGCAGGAATAACCGGCCATCATGGCTGGTCACGATACCGGCAGCGTCCTGGCCGCGGTGCTGGAGCACGGTTAGCGCGTCATACAGCGCCTGATTGACGTTCGACTTACCGACGATACCGACGATGCCACACATGCGACGCAACCCCTACTTAATGGATCTGAACTGAACAACACTCACTGAGGCGTTTTGGCCGACGGCAAGAGTTGCTCCTTGAACGGAATATCAGCGGGTACGCTGATTCCGCTGGCAAGCCACTGACTGCTCCACCCGAGAATCAGGTTTTTGGACCAATCGGCGACCAATAGAAACTTTGGCACGAGCTGTGACTCTTTCCACCACCCGTCCTGCTGTACCGGCCCCAGGCTCAACAGCCCGACTGCCACGACCACCAGCAACACGCCACGCGCCGCGCCGAAGGCCATGCCCAGGAATCGGTCGGTGCCGGACAACCCGGTCACGCGCACCAACTCGCCGATAAGATAATTGATCATTGCGCCCACGATCAGTGTGGCGACAAACATGATGGCACAGCCCGCGATCACGCGAGCCGATGGGGTTTCGATGTATCCGGCGAGGTACTCGGACAGTGAGCCACCGAACATCCAGGCAACAGCTCCTGCGATGATCCAGGTCACCAGCGATAATGCTTCCTTGACGAAGCCGCGGCTCAAACTGATCAAAGCGGAGATGGCGATGATTGCAACAATCGCCCAGTCAACCATGGTAAATGGCACAGTGCAGCCTACAGACGGATAAGGCGGCGCATTTTAGCAGAGCGCACCGCTGTCGGTAAGCTGCGATTGTCAGTGCATTTCAATCCGGACGATAGTTTTTAGCCACGCTCAGGCTGGAAGCGCACGACAAAACCCTTGAGGTTCTGCTGACGGCCCAACAGATCACGCAGGCGATCGGCTTCGGCGCGCTCGATCAGCGGGCCGACGAACACCCGATTCTTACCATCGGCGGAACGGATGTAGGCGTTGTAGCCTTGGCTGCGCAGGGTTTTCTGCAGGCTTTCGGCGCTGGCGCGACTCGACAGACTGGCCAGTTGCACCGACCAGCTGACCGACAGACCGTTGGCGTCGACGCGGCTTTGTGTGGTGTCAGGCTTGGCCGGAGCAGCAGCAATCGGCTGAGCCGGCGCCGGAGCAGGCTTGGCGACTGGCGCAGGCGCAACCGGTTTGGCTACCGGAGCCGGTGCCGGCGCTGGTGCTGGGGCAATCGGCATCGACGGCGCCGATTGCTCGGCCACCTCATCATCACTCGGGACCGGTTCCTGCGGCAGTGCTTGCGGCTCGGGCACGGCTACCGGCTCAAGCTGCACTTGCGGCACGGCAGGCGCTTGCGGCGCAGCCGGTGCATCGACCGTGACCTGGCGCTGCTCGTCCTGACGGGAAAACAGCATCGGCAGGAAAATCACCGCCAGCGCCACCAGCACCAGGGCACCGACCATGCGCTGCTTGTACGCTTTATCCAGCAAAGCCATTTGCCGCTTCCTCCGTGGAGCGCCGGGCCAGCCATTCAAGGGCCTCGGCGACACAATAAAATGATCCGAACAACAGAATCTCGTCGTCGCTGGTTGCGATCTCGCACTGCCCTTCCAGCGCAGCCGCGACACTGTCATAGGACGTGACAGAGGCGCCAAGGTTCTGCAACGCCGCGTGTAATTCACTGACCGGACGCGCGCGCGTCGAATCCAGCGGCGCTACCGCCCAGTGCTGGACACTAGCATTCAATTCGCCGACAACACCATCCAGATCCTTGTCCGCCAACAGGCCGAACACCGCCAGACGCTTGCCCACCGGCGGCCGACTGGCCAGACGTCGCGCCAGATACTCCGCCGCGTGCGGGTTATGTCCCACGTCCAGCAGCAGGTTCAGGCGCTTGCCGTTGAACTCGAACGAGCGCAGATCCAGCCGGCCGACCACGCGAGTGGCCTGCAAGGCCGCAACAATTTGCGACGCATTCCACGGCAAACCGAGCAGCAGATACGCCTGCAATGCCAGCGCTGCGTTTTCCATCGGCAGGTCGAGCAGCGGCAAATCATGCAATTCGACCACCTGACCCCGTGCGTCGGTGCCGCGCCATTGCCAGTTGTGATCGGTGATTCCCAGATCGAAGTCGCGCCCGCGCAGAGAGAACGGGCACGCCAGCTCGCGAACCTTGTCGAGCAGAGGTTGCGGAGGATTCAGGTCGCCGCACAGCGCAGGTTTGCCCTGGCGGAAAATCCCGGCCTTCTCGAAAGCCACGGACTCGCGGGTATTACCCAGGTACTCGGCATGATCGACACCAATGCTGGTGACCAGCGCGATATCGGCATCCACCACGTTGACCGTATCCAGACGCCCGCCCAGACCGACTTCCAGCACCACAGCGTCAAGCTTTGCCTGCTGAAACAGCCAGAACGCCGCCAGGGTGCCCATTTCGAAGTAAGTCAGGGAAGTGTCGCCACGCCCGGCCTCGACCGCAGCGAAAGCTTCGCACAGCTGTGCGTCAGTGGCTTCGACGCCATTGAGCTGCACCCGCTCGTTGTAACGCAGCAGGTGCGGAGAATTGTAGACACCCACGCTCAGGCCCTGCGCCCGCAGCAACGAAGCCACGAAAGCGCAGGTCGAACCCTTGCCGTTGGTGCCGGTGACCGTAATCACCCGAGGCGCCGGCTGGCCCAGCCCCATGCGGGACGCTACCTGTTGCGAACGCTCCAGCCCCATGTCGATGGCCGATGGATGCAACTGCTCAAGGTAGGCGAGCCACTCGCCAAGGGTACGCTCGGTCATACGTTGGCAGGCACCGGTGGAACGACGATTGGCTCGACAGGAGCGGCGACGTAGGTCGGAGTCGGCTGGCCGGTCAGTTGTGCCAGCAGATTGCCCAAACGTGGACGCAGTTCACGACGATCAATGATCAGGTCGATTGCGCCATGCTCCAGCAGGAACTCGCTGCGCTGGAAGCCTTCCGGCAGCTTTTCACGCACGGTCTGCTCGATCACACGCGGACCGGCGAAGCCGATCAGGGCTTTCGGCTCACCGACGATCACGTCGCCGAGCATTGCCAGACTGGCGGAAACGCCGCCGTAGACCGGGTCGGTCAGCACCGAGATGAACGGAATGCCTTCTTCACGCAGACGCGCGAGCACGGCCGAAGTCTTGGCCATCTGCATCAGCGAGATCAGCGCTTCCTGCATGCGCGCACCACCGGAGGCGGCGAAGCAGATCATCGGGCAACGGTTTTCCAGGGCATAGTTGGCGGCGCGCACGAAGCGCTCACCGACGATGGCGCCCATGGAACCGCCCATGAAGCTGAACTCGAACGCCGACACCACCACCGGCATACCCAGCAGGGTGCCACTGACGGAGATCAGCGCGTCTTTTTCGCCGGTCTGCTTTTGGGCTGCGACCAGACGGTCCTTGTACTTCTTGCCGTCGCGGAATTTCAGACGGTCAACCGGCTCCAGGTCTGCACCCAGCTCGTTGCGGCCTTCGGCATCCAGGAAGATGTCGATGCGCGCCCGTGCGCCGATGCGCATGTGGTGGTTGCACTTGGGGCAAACGTCCAGGGTCTTTTCCAGCTCAGGGCGATACAGCACAGCCTCGCAGGACGGGCATTTGTGCCACAGACCTTCAGGCACCGAGCTCTTCTTGACCTCCGAACGCATGATCGAAGGGATCAGTTTGTCTACCAACCAGTTGCTCATGCTTTTTTTCTCCAGTACCGGCGGCCCGAACGCTCTGGTTCGCAGCCCCGCGTATGCCCTTCAGCTAAATTCATGTGTGTGGCGATGATTGATGGAACGCCGCGGTCAGCGCGAAACATGACCTGCGTGCAACTCCAGAAACCCTCAGCCTCGCCTGCTTTGTGCAAGTGCATTGATGGACGGCGGCAGACTGCCAGCCGTCACATCGAAGTAGACGCTCCCTGCGAGCTTCTACGTACGGCATTGATGAACGCGCGGATCTTCGCATGATCCTTGATGCCTTTGCTCGCTTCTACCCCGCCGCTGACATCGACCGCGTAAGGTTTGACCCGGGCTACGGCGTCGGCGACGTTTTCCGGGGTGAGGCCACCGGCCAGGATCAGCGGCTTGCTCAACGTTTGCGGAATCAAAGACCAGTCGAATGCCTCGCCGGTTCCGCCGGGCACGCCTTCGACGTAAGTGTCGAGCAGCACGCCACTGGCGCTCGGATAAGCATCGACGGCTGCCGCGATGTCGTCGCCGGCCTTGACCCGCAGCGCCTTGATGTAGGGACGATGCCAGCCTTCACAGTCGGCAACGACTTCGTCGCCATGGAACTGCAACAGATCCAGCGGCACGGCATCGAGGATTTCCCCCAGCTCGCAGCGGCTGGCATTGACGAACAGGCCAACGGTGGTCACGAACGGCGGCAACGCCTGAATGATCGCCCTTGCCTGCTGCACGCTTACCGCCCGCGGGCTCTTGGCGTAAAACACGAAACCGATCGCATCGGCTCCCGCCTCGACCGCTGCCAACGCATCTTCTATGCGGGTAATCCCGCAAATCTTGCTGCGAACGGCTGACATGTCGATAAAAACCTCAAGGCAAAAACCGGGAAAGTCCCGGATGGTAACAAAAGCGTTCGGGGGCGTCAGCCGTCAAGGCCCGAGAAACCCGTAAGGAAATGTGGCCCGATGAAACGCTCGGGCAACGGGAACTCGTCGTGGTACTCGACTTGCACCAGATACAGACCGAACGGATGCGCCGTCACGCCACCGGAACGGCGCTCGCGACTCTCCAGGACTTCCTTCATCCACTCGACCGGACGCTCGCCGGCACCGATGGTCATCAGCACACCGGCAATGTTGCGCACCATATGGTGCAAAAAGGCGTTGGCGCGAATATCGAGAACGATCATCTTGCCGTGGCGAGTCACGCGCAGGTGGTGCATTTTCTTGATCGGCGATTTCGCTTGGCACTGCCCGGCACGGAACGCACTGAAATCATGAGTACCGATCAGATACTGCGCGGCCTCGGCCATACGCTCGACGTCGAGCGGGCGATGGTTCCAGGTGATCTCTTCGTTGAGATGGGCCGGACGAATCTGATCGTTGTAGATCACATAGCGATAACGCCGCGCGATGGCTTTGAACCGCGCATGAAAATGCGCCGGCATCACCCGCGCCCAGCTGACACTGATGTCATGAGGCAGATTGATATTGGCGCCCATCACCCAGGCTTTCAGCGAACGATCGACTTGTGTATCGAAATGCACCACTTGTCCGCAGGCATGCACGCCCGCATCGGTACGCCCGGCGCACTGCAGTGAAACCGGCGAGTTGGCGACTTTCGACAAGGCTTTCTCGAGCTCTTCCTGCACCGTGGCCACGCCGGTCAACTGGCGCTGCCAGCCGCTGTAGCGCGAACCTTTGTATTCAACGCCAAGCGCGACTCGGTAAAAGCCGTCGGGTGCCATTTCGGCGACCGGGTTATCTATGTTTGCCAAGGTGGGACAGCCTGCTGATGTGCAAAGGCGGGCATTATAAGGCTGTGGACCGGGGATGCCAGTCAGTTCTGTGTTGACGGATCCGACCTCTTCGCGAGCAAGCCCGCTCCCACAGGAGGAATGTATTCCAAATGTGGGAGCGGGCTTGCTCGCGAAGGCGGTCGATCAGGCACCACAGAAATCCAGCCCAAACAAAAACGGCAGCCTCGATGGGCTGCCGTTTTGTTTACCGCCGAATCACGCCAGGTGCGAAAGCATTTCCTTGGCTTCGCCACGCTGCTTTTCGTCACCCTCGGTCAACACTTCGTTGAGGATGTCGCGCGCGCCGTCGCTGTCGCCCATGTCGATGTAGGCCTGAGCCAGATCGAGCTTGGTCGCGGCTTCGTCGGTGCCGGCGAGGAAGTCGAAATCGTCTTCCCCCAGATCACCACCCAATGCCGCATCGTTTTCAGTGAAGGTCGGCTCGGCAATGCTCTGCGACAAACGATCCAGCTCGGCGTTGACGTCATTCAGTTCCGCTGCGAATGCGTCAGGCTCGGCCGCCGGGTTGCTGTCCATCTCGTCGGCCAGCGACAGATCGAAATCCGCCGGCAGCTCCAGATCGTCCTGCGGCACTTCGCTGACGACCGCAGGCTCGACCGGCGACAGGTCTTTCACGCCTTCGTCCAGATCCAGCAGGAAGTCATCGTCCGCCAGGTCCGCCGCCGGGGCTGGCGCAGGCTCGGCACCCAGATCCAGATCGAGGTCGAAGTCCGACAGGTCGTCGAGGTTCTCTTTGATCTCGGTCTGCTGTTGCAGCACCGATTCGAAGCTCAGATCGTCGTCTGCCGGGAATTCGTCCAGCTCTACCGGCGCTTCAGGCGCGACGACAGGGGCAGGCTCAACCGGGGTGATGTTGTCGAGGTCGTCTAGGCTCAGGTCGAACGCGCTATCCAGATCATCTGCCGCAGGAGCAGGCTCAGGTGCAGGCGCCTCTGGCTCGTCGAGCAGCAGATCCTTGACGTATTGCGCGTCCAGTTCGGCGGCGACCGCCGCTGCGGCCAGACCCGCGACCGCGACGACCGCCATGGCCGGGAAGCGCTTTTTCAGTTCTTCGACCTTGGCGAAGTTATCGCCGTTGGCCACCAACTGACGCTCCTGAGCGACGAACGCATCGCGATCACCCTGCTGACCGTAGACTTCCATCAGCTTCAGACGCAGATCACTGCGCTGCGGCTCGAGGCTGACGCCCTCCTCCAGCAACGCTGCGGCCTGATTCAGGCGACCGGCGTTGATGTGCGACTGAGCCTTGTCCAGCACGTCATCGGAACGCTCGGCGGCCGGCGCGACCAATGGCGCGGCAATCGGCTCAGCCATCACCACCGGAGCCACGACTGCCGCTGGCGCTGGCGCAGCTGCCGCAGTGTTGAGCTTGACGCTGGCAGCGGGTACTTCAAGGCCTTCGAAGCTGCTTTCCGGCAGATCCTGCTCGGCAGAGAACTCTTGCTCTTCCGCCAGGGCGCGGGCCATGCGCAGGTGTTTCTCGGCTTCCTGCTGGGCTTTGCGGCGACGAGCCAGCAGCAACAGCAGAAGCAGCAGCACCACCGCACCGCCACCGATCAGACCCAGCAGGATCGGATTGGTCAGCAGTTCGTTGAAGGTTTTATCCTCATCGACAACCGGCTTCGGCGCGACCGCCGGCGTTTCGGCAGGCGTATCGACCGGTGGCGCGATCGCCGACTCTGGCGTTGGTGCCGCTTCTGCCGGGGTGGCTGGCGGGGTCGCGGCCAGTTCGGCGGTGATCGCCGGTACGGCAGCAGTGGCGGCTGGCGCAGCGCCCGGGCCTTCGGCCTGCATCTTCGCCAGTTGATTGTTCTTCAGCTCGATCAGGCGTTGCAGCTTGTCCAGCTGACTTTGCAGATCGGCCATGCGGCTTTTCAGTTCCTCGTTGTCACGACGGGTCGTGTCGAGGCTTTCCTGGGTGACCGCCAGTTTGTTGCTCAAGGCCTTGGCATCGCCTGCCGGGCCTTTGCCACGACCCTTGGCGCCTTCGGCAGACACCAGACTCAGGTTGTCCTTGGCATTCTGCCCGGTGCCGACATTGCTGCGGCCTCGCTTGGTGGCATCGAGCTGCTGCTGGCCGGTGCCAGGCTTGGCCACATAGCGACGACCCTGACGCCAGGCTTCGTTCTGCGCCGCCACTTCGGCAATCGCCTTGGACTGCGGCAGTGCGGCACTCTGCGTTGCATCCGGCAGACGCAGCACTTGGCCGGTTTTCAGCCGGTTGATGTTGCCGTCGATGAACGCATCCGGGTTCAGCGCCTGAATCGCCAGCATGGTCTGCTGCACCGAACCGCCGGTACGCGCCTTCGCGGCGATTTCCCACAGGGTGTCGCGCGGCGTGGTGGTGTATTGCGTCGGGTGCGTGGCACCAGTGGTCGGCGCAGTGATGGTCTGCGACGGCGCCGGTTGCGCGGCGGCGTCAGCGGTCTGCGGCGAGAACTTCGACGGATCCAGCAGCACGCTGTAATCGCGCAGCAGACGGCCGTTCGGCCACATTACCTGGACGAGGAATTTCACCATCGGTTCCGACAGCGGCTTGCTCGAAGTCACGCGCAGCACGCTCTTGCCGCTGGCGTTGAGCACCGGGGTGAACGTCAGGTCGTTGAGAAAGGCCTGGCGATCAACGCCGGCCTTGGCGAAATCTTCTGGCGAGGCCAGGCTTGGCACCACTTCGGCAGCGGTGAGATCCTTGACATCGAGCAGCTCGATCTCGGCCACCAGCGGCTGGTTCAGGGTCGACTTCAGGGTCAGCTCCCCGAGCCCGAGGGCATGCGCCATACCGGAGGACAGCGCCGAGGCGGCCGCTATTGCTAACACCAGTTTGCGAACTTGAACCATAGCCTCATCCTTTGTTTGAACGTTCCTCGGCCAGCGAGAAGATGTTGATTGCCGCTGCCGTAAGGCATTGCGCGCGACGACGACAGACTGCCGCGCGCGATCATTTCTTTGATGCCCCGGAAAGTCCCGGAGGGTGACACGTTATCAAGTGCTCCGGGCAAGCATAGCGCTCACCTAGAATCAGTCGACAAATTGTTGCCAAGTATCTTTTACAGCAGGTCTTTTATCAACAATTCAGCGACCTGCACAGCATTCAGGGCTGCCCCTTTGCGTACGTTATCTGACGTCAGCCACAGATTAAGTTCCGCCGGGTCATCGACGCCGCTGCGCACCCGACCGACATAGACCACATCCTGCCCCACCGCGTCACCCACCGCGGTCGGATAATCGCCGGCTTCAACCAGCTCGATGCCGGGCGCGTCCTCAAGTGCAGCGTTGACCTTTGCCAGGTCGACCGCGCTCGCTGACTGCAAGGTCACGCTATAGCTATCGCCAAAAAACACCGGGGCTTGAACGCAAGTTGCGGAAATCTTTAATAAAGGCTGCTTCAGCACCTGACGCAACTCGCGCACCAGACGTTTTTCCAGCAGCGTGTGGCCTTGAGCGTCGGGGGTGCCGACCTGGGCCAGCAGGTTGAAGGCCATCTGACGGTCGAAGAACGTTGGCTCCAGCGGACGCATGTTCAGCAGCTCGGCAGTCTGCCGGGCCAGCTCGGTCACGGCCTCGCGACCCTGGGCGGACACGGCCAGATTGGCGGTGACATTGACGTATTGCAGCTCGATCAAATCGAGCAGCGGCGCCAGCACCACGGCCAGCGCAGTGGCCGAAGGGCTTGGGCTGCTGACCTGGAACGGCGCTTTCAGACCGGCGATCACCTCAGCGTTGGCTTCCGGCACCACTTGCGGCGCCTGCTCGGCCGGCAACGCACCGGACAGGTCAATCAGCGAGCAACCTGCCGCGTGGGCACGCGCTGCGTAACTCAGGGAAACGGCAGCGCCAGCGGCGAAGAACACCAGTTTGACCTTGCTGAAATCGAACTCGTCGACTTCGCGCACGCGCACGTTCTTGTTGCGAAACAGCACCGAACTGCCGGCGGATTCGCTGCTGGCCAACAAGTGCAGGTTGCCGACCGGAAAGTCGCGCTCTTCGAGAATCTGTACGAGGGTTTCGCCGACAGTACCGGTGGCGCCGACGACGGCAATATCAAGGGTCTGGGTCATGGTTCTGCCTCTGGCGAAACGGGGGGAGCGGCACTTTACCGGGTGACTGGCATGCAGGCAATTTCTGTCGGAATCTGCAGTGTCTGCACCGGCCCCTTCGCGAGCAAGCTCGCTCCCACAGGGGAACGCAGTTCTAATGTGGGAGCGGGCTTGCTCGCGAAGGCGCCAGACCTGACACCGGGAACCCTCAGACATAAAAAAACCCGCACCTCTCACAAGGCGCGGGTTCTTTCACGACTTCAAGCGATCAACGCTCAAGCAGGATCCGCAGCATGCGGCGCAGCGGTTCGGCCGCGCCCCACAGCAGTTGGTCGCCGACGGTGAAGGCTCCGACGAATTGCGACCCCATGTTCAGCTTGCGCAGACGACCCACCGGTACATTCAGGGTGCCGGTGACCTTGGTCGGGCTCAGCTCCTGCATGCTGATGTCGCGGTTGTTCGGCACCAGTTTGACCCAAGGGTTGTGCTGGCTGATCAGCCCTTCGATGTCGGCGATCGGCACGTCTTTGTTCAGCTTGATGGTCAGCGCCTGGCTGTGGCAACGCATGGCGCCGATGCGCACGCAGATGCCGTCGACCGGGATCGGGCTCTTGAAGCGGCCGAGGATCTTGTTGGTCTCGGCCTGGGCCTTCCACTCTTCGCGGCTCTGGCCGTTCGGCAGTTCCTTGTCGATCCACGGAATCAGGCTGCCGGCCAGCGGTACGCCGAAGTTTTCGGTCGGGTACGCGTCGCTGCGCATGGCTTCGGCCACGCGACGGTCGATGTCGAGGATCGCGCTGGCCGGGTCGGCCAGTTGATCGGCGACAGCGGCGTGAGTCGCACCCATCTGCTTGATCAGTTCACGCATGTTCTGCGCGCCGGCACCGGAGGCCGCCTGATAAGTCATGGCGCTCATCCACTCGACCAGACCGGCCTCGAACAGACCGCCCAGGCCCATCAGCATCAGGCTGACGGTGCAGTTGCCACCGATGTAGTTCTTGGTGCCCGCGTCCAGTTGCTGGTCGATGACCTTGCGGTTGACCGGGTCGAGAATGATCACCGCATCATCGTTCATGCGCAGGCTGGAAGCCGCGTCGATCCAGTAACCCTGCCAGCCGGCTTCGCGCAGCTTGGGGAATACTTCGCTGGTGTAGTCGCCGCCCTGGCAGGTCAGGATCACGTCGAGGGTTTTCAGCTCTTCAATGCTGTAAGCGTCCTTGAGCGGAGCAATGTCCTTGCCCACGGACGGGCCTTGGCCACCGACATTGGAAGTGGTGAAAAACACCGGCTCGATAAGATCGAAATCCTGCTCTTCCAGCATCCGCTGCATGAGCACGGAACCGACCATGCCGCGCCAACCGATCAGACCTACACGTTTCATCGCAACTACACCTTCTTGAAAAGTGGGCCGCTGCTTTGTATTGAATTTCGCAGCGGGCCCGAGAGATTACAGATTCCGCAGCGCGGCGACTACTGCGTCACCCATTTCCTGCGTTCCGACTTTGGTACAACCGGCCGAATAGATGTCGCCGGTGCGCAAGCCTTGATCCAGCACCACGCTGACGGCTTTCTCGATGGCATCGGCCGCGTCGTGCAGATTGAAGCTGTAACGCAGCATCATCGACACCGACAAAATCGTTGCCAACGGGTTGGCAATGCCTTTGCCGGCGATGTCCGGCGCCGAACCGTGGCAAGGCTCGTACATGCCCTTGTTGTTCGAATCCAGCGAGGCCGAGGGCAGCATGCCGATCGAACCGGTAAGCATCGAGGCTTCGTCGGAGAGAATGTCGCCGAACATGTTGTCGGTGACGATCACGTCGAACTGCTTCGGTGCGCGCACCAGTTGCATGGCGGCGTTGTCGACGTACATGTGGCTCAGTTCGACTTCAGGGTAATCCTTGGCGACCTGCTCGACCACTTCACGCCACAGTTGGCTGGACGCCAGCACGTTGGCCTTGTCCACCGAGCACAGTTTCTTGCCGCGAACCATGGCCATGTCGAAACCGACGCGGGCGATGCGGCGGATTTCGCTTTCGCTGTACGGCAGGGTGTCGTAAGACTGACGCTCGCCGTTTTCCAGGGTACGGGTGCCGCGTGGCGCGCCAAAGTAGATGCCGCCGGTCAGCTCACGGACGATCAGGATGTCCAGACCGGCAACGATTTCCGGCTTCAGGCTCGAAGCGTCGGCCAGTTGCGGGTAGAGGATCGCCGGACGCAGGTTGCCGAACAGGCCCAGTTGCGCACGGATTTTCAGCAGACCCCGCTCAGGGCGGATGTCACGCTCGATGGCATCCCATTTCGGGCCGCCCACTGCGCCCAGCAGGACGGCGTCGGCAGCACGGGCACGGTCGAGGGTTTCGTCGGCCAGTGGCACGCCGTGCTTGTCGATGGCCGCGCCACCGATCACGTCATGGCTCAGCTCGAAGCCCAGGCTGTACTTGTCGTTGGCCAGCTCCAGCACCTTGACCGCTTCGGCCATGATTTCCGGACCAATACCGTCACCTGGGAGAATCAGAATCTGCTTGCTCATGCTTTCCTCATGTCATCAGTCGGAGCGCCCGCAGGCGCGCCCGGAAAAATTCTTAGCGCTCGGCCCACAGTACCAATACATCTGTACTGAACGAGCCATCGGCATCAATCTCAAAATATTCGCGCACTTCGTTGCCCATCGATTGCTGCAACTGGCGGATCGCCGCGCGCATCACTTCGGGTGTGCGCATGCGCTCGACCCAACTGCTGTATTCCAGACGCAGGCGCTGACGACTGGTGCTGCGGGTATGCAGCCCGGCCTCGCTGACCTGCCGCAGCCACTCGCCGGCGGAATAATCGCGCACGTGGCTGGTGTCGCGCAGCACTTCGACGCTTTGCAGGTAAGTGTCGAACAACGGACTGCCCGGTGACAACACGTCGATAAACGCTGCCACGCCACCCGGCTTCAGCACCCGCCGCACTTCACGCAGGGCCACCCCGAGGTCGCTCCAATGGTGCGCCGAATAACGGCTGAACACGTAATCGAATTCGCCATCGGCAAACGGCAGGCGCTCGGCGGCGCCGTTGACCGTGGAGATATTGGCAAAACCGCGATCAACGGCTGCGGCGGCGACCACATCGAGCATTTGCTGCGACAGGTCATAGGCCACCACTTCTTTCACCAGCGGCGCCACATGAAAACTCACATGACCGGCACCGCACCCCAGATCCAGCACCCGAGCCGCGTCCTGTCCCGCCAGTTCAGCCTGTAGCAGCGCGAATTCAGTGCCTTGAGCGTGAACGGCGCTGCTCAGGTAGGCGGCGGCCTGTTCACCGAATTGCTTTTGTACAACCTGGGTGTGCTGGGCGGTGCTGGTCATAGTCACATCCTGCATTTGTATTGTTTGAGCGGCCGCCTTCGCGAGCAAGCCCGCTCCCACATTTGAAATACATTCCCCTGTGGGAGCGGGCTTGCTCGCGAAGAGGTCAGCCCTGACTACATCAATCTCGAATCAATCATACGTCGCGAAACAACCACGGCTGGCTCACACGATGCTTGGCTTCAAACGCCGCAATCGCATCACCGTCCTGCAAGGTCAAACCGATATCGTCCAGACCATTGAGCAGACAATGCTTGCGGAACGCGTCGATCTCGAAGCTCAACACCTTGCCATCCGGACGGGTCACGGTCTGCGCCTGCAGATCGATCTGCAATTGGTAGCCCGGATTAGCCTCGACCTGCTTGAACAGTTCATCGACTTCAGCGTCGCTCAAGATGATCGGCAACAAGCCGTTCTTGAAGCTGTTGTTGAAGAAGATATCGGCGTAGCTCGGCGCGATGATGCTGCGGAAACCGTATTCTTCCAGCGCCCACGGGGCGTGTTCACGGCTGGAGCCGCACCCGAAGTTCTCACGGGCGAGCAACACGCTGGCGCCTTGATAACGCTCGGCGTTGAGCACGAAGTCCTTGTTCAGCGGGCGCTTGGAGTTGTCCTGATACGGCTGGCCGACATCCAGGTAGCGCCACTCGTCGAACAGATTCGGGCCGAAACCGGTGCGCTTGATCGACTTCAAGAACTGCTTGGGAATGATCTGGTCGGTGTCGACGTTGGCACGATCCAGAGGCGCGACAAGACCAGTGTGCTGGGTAAAAGCTTTCATGCTGCGCTCCTTTTAGATCAATTCACGAACGTCGATGAAACGACCGTTCACCGCCGCCGCAGCGGCCATGGCCGGGCTCACGAGGTGGGTACGGCCACCGGCACCCTGACGGCCTTCGAAGTTACGGTTGGAAGTCGAGGCGCAATGCTCGCCGGACTCCAAACGGTCCGGGTTCATCGCCAGGCACATCGAGCAACCCGGCTCACGCCATTCGAAACCGGCCTCGAGGAAAATCTTGTCCAGACCTTCGGCTTCCGCCTGCGCCTTCACCAGACCCGAGCCCGGTACGACGATTGCCTGCTTGATCGTCGAAGCGACTTTGCGACCCTTGGCGATCACGGCCGCAGCGCGCAGGTCTTCGATACGCGAGTTGGTGCAGGAACCGATGAACACGCGATCCAGCTGAATGTCGGTGATCGCCTGATTGGCAGTCAAACCCATGTATTTCAAGGCACGGACAATCGAATCGCGCTTGACCAGGTCCATCTCTTTAGCCGGGTCCGGCACGTTCTGATCAACGGCCAGGACCATTTCCGGGGAGGTGCCCCAGCTGACTTGCGGCTTGATCTGCGCAGCGTCGAGCTCAACCACGGTGTCGAACTTGGCGTCGGCGTCGGAGACCAGGTCTTTCCAGGCTTCAACCGCCTGATCCCACTGCGCGCCTTTCGGTGCGAACGGACGGCCCTTGACGTACTCGACAGTCTTTTCGTCCGCAGCCACCAGACCCACACGGGCGCCGGCTTCGATGGACATATTGCAAATGGTCATGCGGCCTTCGACGGACAGATCGCGAATCGCGCTGCCGGCGAACTCGATGGCATGGCCGTTACCGCCGGCGGTGCCGATCTTGCCGATCACCGCGAGGACGATGTCCTTGGCGGTCACGCCGAACGGCAATTGGCCTTCGACGCGCACCAGCATGTTCTTCATTTTCTTCGCGACCAGGCACTGGGTGGCGAGCACGTGCTCGACCTCGGAAGTGCCGATCCCGTGCGCCAAGGCACCGAAAGCGCCGTGGGTCGAGGTGTGCGAGTCGCCGCAGACCACGGTCATGCCCGGCAAGGTTGCGCCCTGCTCCGGGCTGATCACGTGGACGATGCCCTGACGGATGTCGTTCATCTTGAACTCGACAATGCCGTACTCATCACAGTTGTCATCGAGGGTCTGAACCTGCAAACGCGAGACCTGGTCGGCAATCGCTTCGATGCCGCCCTTGCGCTCGGGCGTGGTCGGTACGTTGTGGTCCGGGGTCGCGATGTTGGCATCGATGCGCCAAGGCTTGCGCCCGGCCAGACGCAGGCCTTCGAAGGCTTGCGGCGAGGTCACTTCGTGGATGATGTGACGATCGATGTAGATCAGCGCCGAGCCATCGTCGCGCTGTTTGACCAAATGCGAATCCCAGAGCTTGTCGTAGAGCGTTTTGCCGGCCATCAGACGGTTCCTCATCAGCTTGTTTCTATGCCTTGGGCTTATCAATAACCCTTTGGCTTGTGAGGCCGATCCTATGGCGTTACATTAAATAACTCAAATTCATATTTTTTATGCTTTGGATAACCAACTGGAATACGAACCATGGATCTGGCCAACCTCAATGCTTTTATCGCTATCGCCGAGACCGGCAGCTTCTCCGGCGCCGGGGAACGCCTGCATCTGACGCAGCCGGCGATCAGCAAACGCATCGCCGGACTGGAGCAACAACTGAAGGTGCGGTTGTTCGATCGACTCGGTCGTGAAGTCGGCCTGACCGAGGCTGGGCGCGCCCTGCTGCCCAGGGCATACCAGATTCTCAACGTGCTGGACGACACCCGCCGCGCCCTGACCAACCTGACCGGCGAAGTCAGCGGCCGGCTGACCCTGGCCACCAGTCACCACATCGGCCTGCACCGCCTGCCGCCACTCTTGAGGGAATTCACCCGTCGCTACCCACAAGTGGCGCTGGATATTCAGTTCCTCGATTCGGAAGTGGCCTACGAGGAAATTCTCCATGGCCGCGCTGAACTGGCAGTCATCACTCTTGCGCCAGAGCCACACACGCTGGTCAAAGCCACGCCGGTGTGGGACGACCCGCTGGATTTTGTGGTGGCGCCGGAGCATTCGCTGATCAGCAACGGCGCGGTGAGTCTGGCGGATATTGCCGGTCATCCGGCGGTTTTTCCCGGAGGCAACACCTTTACTCATCATATTGTCCAACGTTTGTTCGAAGCCCAAGGGCTGACGCCGAACATCGCCATGAGCACCAACTACCTGGAAACCATCAAGATGATGGTCTCCATCGGTCTGGCCTGGAGTGTTCTGCCACGCACCATGCTTGATGAACAGGTCGCGCGCATACCTTTGCCGGGCATACAGCTCAGTCGCCAGCTAGGCTATATCGTGCACACCGAACGGACGCTGTCGAATGCAGCAAGGGCCTTCATGGCTTTGCTGGATGCGCAAATCGATCTGCCAGGGACTCCGGGCTAACTTGTGCTACTCCTACAGAGCCGCTGTCCCTGTGCCTAACGCCACCATCAGCTCAAGGCCCGTTAACAATGCCCAAATCTGTTGACCGAATTCCGCCGATGCCGCGTATTCAGGCCATTGATCCGCGACGTTCCGAGCAGAGCTGGGAGAGTGCGCCGCAATTGCTCGCCGCGCTCAACGGCGCCCGGCTCGGTGCCTGGTATTGGGATATCGAGCGCGGGCAGATCAGTTGGTCACGGGGCACCCAGGCGCTGTTCGGCTTCGATCCACGGCAACCGCTGCCGCAGGATCTGGAATACCTCGACCTGTTGCCGCCCGAGGACCGCGCGAAAACCGTCAGGGCATTCCACGCGGTGATTGCCGGAGCACCGCTGGAACAGGCGATGCACCACCGCATCCGCTGGCCCGATGGCAGTCTGCACTGGCTGGAAATCAGCGGCAGTCTGCTACCGGACAAACAGGGGCGTCCTCGAATGATCGGGGTGATTCGTGAAATCACCCACCAGCGCCAACGCGAGCAGGCCCTGAGCAGCTCGGAGAAACGTTTCGCCACACTCTTTCACCTGTGCCCGAACATGGTGCTGCTGACGCGCCAGGAAGACGGTCTGATCACCGAGGCCAACCAATATTTCGAAAGCCTGTTCGGTTGGCCGGTACAGAGCGCCATTGGCCGCACCACCCTGGAGCTGGGCCTGTGGGTGCACCCGGAGCAACGCGCAGAACTGGTGAAAAGGACCAAGGCCAAGGGCGAACTGATCAGCATGGAAGTGCAGTTCCGCGCAAGCAACGGCCAGATTCATGACGGCATCCTCAGCGCGCAGAAGGTCGAACTTGAAGGCCAGCCGTATCTGCTCAGCACCTTTCTCGACACCACCGAACGCAAAGCCGCCGAACACGCCTTGAAAGACAGCCAGGAACGCCTCGATCTGGCGCTGGACTCGGCGCAACTCGGCACCTGGGACTGGCACATCCCCAGCGGCATGCTCTATGGCTCGGCACGGGCCGCGCAACTGCACGGGCTGGAGCCGATCCCGTTTCACGAGTCGTTCGAAGAGTTCTTTGAAGGCGTGCCCGGCGAAGAACGCGACAGCATGCGCGACGCCTACCGCAGCCTGCGCGAAGGCCCGGCGGGCAATTATCAACTGACCTACCGCGTGCAATTGCCGGATGGCAGCTCACGCTATCTGGAAAGCCGCGCCCGCCTCTATCGCGACGAGAACGGCGCGCCGCTGCGCATGGCCGGGACCTTGCTGGACATCACCGATCAGGTCGAGCGCGAGCAACGTCTGGTGGCCTCGGAAGAGAAATTCGCCACGCTGTTCCAGGTCAGCCCCGATCCGATCTGCGTCACGCGGCAGGACAGCGGCGAGTTCATCGAAATCAATAACAGCTTCACCCAGACCTTCGGCTGGAGCGCCGCCGACGTGATCGGGCGCACCGCCGAAGACATCGGCCTGTGGGACGCCTCGGCGAAAAGCCTGCAACGCATCGAGCGGGTGATCCGCGAACAGGGCCTGAGCAATGTCGCGATCATCGTCCAGCACAAGGACGGCCAGTCACTGACCTGCGTGATTTCCAGCCGACAGATCAGCGTTGGCAATCAGCCGTGCATCGTCACCACTTTGCGCGACATCACCCAGCAGCAGCGCTCCGAAGCCGCACTCAAGGCCAGCGAAGAGAAATTCGCCAAGGCGTTTCACTCCAGCCCCGATGCGATCACCATCACTGAGCGCGATACCGGGCGCTATCTGGAGGTCAACGACGGTTTCTGCCGCCTCACCGGCTATCGCGCGGAAGAAGTGGTGGGCAAAACCGTGTACCAGATCGGCATCTGGGCCGAAGAGAAACAACGCTCGGCGCTGTTTGCCGAACTGCAGATCAAAGGCCGCGTGCATCATCAGGAAATGCTCGGGCGCAACAAGCGCGGCGAACTGCTGACCGTGGAAGTGTCGATCGAACCGATCACCCTCAACGAAACCGCATGCCTGCTGCTGACCGCCCGGGACGTCAGCCTGCTGAAAAATGCTGAAGCGCAGATCCGTCACCTGGCCTATCACGACCCGCTGACCAATCTGCCCAACCGCGCCCTGCTGATGGATCGCCTGAGCCAGCAGATCGCCCTGCTCAAGCGCCACAATCTGCGCGGCGCGCTGCTGTTCCTCGATCTTGACCACTTCAAGCACATCAACGACTCGCTCGGCCACCCGGTCGGCGACACGGTGCTGAAAATCGTCACTGCGCGGCTTGAAGCCAGCGTGCGCATGGAAGACACGGTGGCACGTCTCGGCGGCGATGAATTCGTGGTGCTGCTCAGCGGTCTGGAAGGCACGCGCAACGAGGTCAGTGCACAAGTGCGGGAACTGGCCGACACCATTCGCGAACTGCTGTCGGAGCCGATGTTCCTCGACGGCCAGCGCCTGCAAGTGACGCCGAGTATCGGCGTGGCACTGATTCCCGATCACGGCTCGACCCCGACCGATCTGCTCAAGCGCGCAGACATTGCCCTGTACCGGGCCAAGGACTCCGGGCGCAACACCACGCAGATGTACCACAACACCATGCAGAAGGCGGCCAGCGAACGGCTGCGCATGGAGACCGATCTGCGTCTGGCGCTGTCCCGTGGCGAATTCAACGTGCACTACCAGCCGCAGGTCGATGCGCGGGACAACCGCATCATTGGCGCCGAAGCCCTGGTGCGCTGGAATCACCCGGAACTCGGCGCGCAATCGCCCACCGAGTTCATCAAGGTGCTGGAAGACAGCGGTCTGATTCTGGAAGTCGGCACCTGGATCCTCGACGAGGCCTGCGAGGCGTTCAAACAGCTGATTGCCTTGAAACTGGTTGACCCGTTCAACTTCAGCCTGTGCGTGAACATCAGCCCACGCCAGTTCCGCCAGAACGACTTCGTCGAACGCATCGAACACAGCATGAGCAGCCACGGCCTGCCCTGCTCGCTACTTAAACTGGAGATCACCGAAGGCATCGTCATCCAGAACCTGGAAGACACCATCAGCAAAATGCGCCGCCTGAAAAAACTCGGCGTGAGCTTCGCCATGGACGATTTCGGCACCGGCTATTCATCGCTGACCTACCTCAAACGCCTGCCGGTGGACACCCTGAAAATCGACCAGTCATTCATCCGCGACGCGACCACCGACCCCAACGACGCCGAGATCATCCGCGCCATCGTCGCCATGGCCCGCAGCCTGGAACTGGAGGTGATTGCCGAAGGTGTCGAGACGCCGGAGCAACTGGCGTTCCTGCAAGGGCTGGGTTGCCATTTGTATCAGGGCTATCTGCACAGTCGGCCGGTGGCGTTGGAGGCGTTGAAAAAGATGCTCGAATGACGAGCACAAAAAAGGGCGCCAGTGGCGCCCTTTTTTCCTGCTCGGCCTTACTGCAGAGCCGGCTTTTGCGCTCCGCTGATCGGGATGCGCTTGGCTTTCGCTTCCTCCGGGATCACCCGCAACAGGTCGATGCTCAGCAGACCGTTGCTCAGATCGGCGGCCTTGATCTCGATGTGATCGGCCAGGCGGAAGGACAGCTTGAAAGCACGCTGGGCAATGCCTTGATGCAGGAAGGTCACGCCTTCGTTGGCATCACGCTTGCCGCCACTGATGGTCAGCACACCCTTCTCGACTTGCAGCTCCAGGTCTTCTTCCTGGAAACCGGCTGCCGCTACGACGATGCGGTATTGATCGTCACCGTGTTTTTCCACGTTGTAGGGTGGGTAGGTGCTGCCTGGCTCGTTGCGCAGCGCGGTTTCGAACAGATCGTTGAAACGGTCGAAACCAACCGAGGAACGGAACAGTGGTGCCAGGGAAAATGCAGTACTCATGGTTCAAATCTCCTGAAAACAATCAGCAAGGTTTTTTGACTCCGCGACCCGAATTCGGCATCGCGTAACCCTTAGATAGGGACCGCCAAAATGATTTCAAGAGATTATTTGAAGATTTTTTTCAGGCCGCTTCGGCGACGGGCAAACCGAGCAAACGCGAGACTTGATCCGGTTCTGTCTCACGACGCAGCACGGTAAACAGCTCGGTCGCTTCGGGATAATTGCGCGTCAGCATCGCCAGCCATTGCTTCAAGCGACCCGGCGATTGGCGTGCAGTCATCTGCGCCTTGGCTTGCAGCCAGAAGTCCTGAATCAGCGGCAGCAGCTCGGCCCAGCTCATCTCGACCACTTCTTCACCGGCGCGCGCGGCAGCGATCTGCCGGGCCAGATCCGGGCGTGACACCAGACCGCGACCGAGCATGATGTCTTCGACGCCACTGATCTCGCGGCAGCGGCGCCAGTCCTCGACGCTCCAGATATCACCGTTGGCGAACACCGGCACCTTGACCACGTCCTGCACCCGCGGAATCCACTCCCAATGCGCCGGCGGCTTGTAGCCATCGACCTTGGTCCGGGCGTGAACCACGATGTGCTCGGCGCCGCCCTCGGCCAGCGCAGTGGCGCAGACCAGCGAGCCGTCCGGGCTATCGAAGCCCAGGCGCATCTTCGCGGTGACCGGGATATGTGCCGGCACGGCGCGACGCACGTGTTCGACGATGCTGTTGAGCAGTTCCGGCTCCTTGAGCAGCACTGCCCCGCCCCGGGATTTGTTGACGGTCTTGGCCGGGCAGCCGAAGTTCAGGTCGATCACTTCCGAACCGAGCTCGCAGGCCAGCGCCGCGTTTTCCGCCAGGCACACCGGATCGGAACCCAACAATTGCACACGCAGCGGCACGCCGGAACGGGTGCGGGCGCCGTTGAGCAGCTCCGGGCCGAACTTGTGGAAGTAGGCCGGGGTAAGCAACTGATCGTTGATCCGAATGAATTCGGTCACGCACCAGTCGATGCCGCCAACGCGGGTCAGCACGTCGCGCAGGATGTCGTCGACCAGCCCCTCCATGGGCGCCAGGGCAATTTGCATGGGGAAAACACTACTCAGGAAGAAAAAACGTGCCGCAGTTTACTGGATATCGCGCAAATCCGCAGAACAACACTCTTTCCTGTGGGAGCGAGCTTGCTCGCGAAAGCGGTGTATCAGTTGATGCAACCGTCACTGGCCCACCGCTTTCGCGAGCAAGCTCGCTCCCACATTAGAGCTGCACTGTTTCTGGATTTTGGATCGCCGGGCCATAACCCTCGATGAACTCCGCCGGCATGCGCTTGGGCTTGCCGGTAGACAGTTCGATGCAGACGAACGTGGTTTGGGCGCGCAGTAAAGTGGCGTTGTCGCTGGGGCGGATCAGCTGGAAGTGGCGGGTCATTTTCAGGCGCTGATCCCAATCGACGATCCAGGTCGCCAGTTGCAGCTCGTCGCCTTCGTAGGCCGCCGCCAGGTAATCGATTTCGTGGCGCACCACGGCCATCGCCCGGTCCAGGCGCCGGTACTCGACCAGATCCAGCCCCAGCCGCTGCGAGTGGCGCCAGGCGCAGCGTTCGAGCCAGGTCACGTACACCGCGTTGTTCGCGTGGCCCAGCCCGTCGATGTCCTCGGCGCCTACTTGCAGATCAATGGTGAACGGCGTTGCCCGATCCCAGCCCATGCCCCACTCCCGGTCAGATTATTCAACCGGGGCAGTGTAACGGATGTCAGGCCGATTGCCGCGCCTGAAGGCTGCGCCCCGCCAACAGTGATAACACCCCATCAACCACCCGAGGGTCGGCCAGCACTCGCTGGTGGCCGCCGCTTTCCAGGCGCAGCAGGCGGCTGTCGAACCAGGACTCGTGGATCAATTGCGATTCCTTGACCGAGACGAAGGTGTCGTCCTCGGCATGCACGATCAGGCCCGGCATATCCAGTTGATAGTGCGCGACATCGAGGGTCGCGGCACGCATGCCGACGTCCTGCTCGACCTGTCGGATGAACGCCGAGCGCGCCCGCGGTGGCATGCCGACATAGCGGGCAAAACCGCGCAGCACGCCGAGAATCCGCGCGGGAGCTGCGATGCTGACGAGGGTTTCGGTGCGCAGGCCCAGTTGCACGGCAAGCATGGCGCTGGCGCCGCCCATTGAGTGGCCGATGACGGCTTGAAGAGGTGGCAGTTCCGCAGCGGCTTCGAGCATGGCGCGGGCGAACAGCACGACATTGGCCTCGCGCCCCGGTGAGCGGCCGTGGGCCGGGCCGTCCAGCGCGACAACGGTGTAACCGGCCTCGACCAGCGCGGTGATCAACGCCGCAAACTGCGTGGGTCGCCCTTCCCAGCCGTGCATCAACAGCACCGCCGGTCCCTGGCCCCAGCGCAGCGCCGACAGGCCGAAACGCAGCGTGATGCGTTCGGCGCTCGCCAGCAGCGGCAGCTCCCAATCGCGCAGCGGCAGCGAACGTGGCGTCATGAACGCCTGACGCATTTTGCTTGCTACCCGTTGCGGTGCAATCCAGCCCAAGGTGCCATTAACGCCACGAACCCACTTCAACGTGTTCATCGCTTTCTCCTCAGGCATGTTGCCTTCAGGTCAACGCACCGCCGACTTGGCAGCGCGCAGCAATCGATCGGATAAATCGCCCGGGCCCAGCGCGCGTGCCAACGCCAGACCACCCACCATCAACGCCACATCGGCCAGCGCTTTGTCGGTGTCCTCGGGGCTGGACGCCAACTGCGCAATCATCAGTTCCAGGTGTTCGTTCAGCGCGATGCGAAACGACTCCGGCAAACGTCCCAGCTCGCCGATCGAGGCCGGAATCGGACACGCGGCGTCGCTGGAATCCCGATGCTTGCGCGACAGGTAGAACGCAGCGACCAGGGCGCGACGCTCTTCGCCGGTCAGCTCGGAGTCCATGTCGGCAATCAAGTCGCGTCGACGTCCCAGCAATTGCTTGAACGCCTCGAGCATCATGGCGTCCTTGCTTTCGAAGTGCGCATAGAAACCTCCGACGGTCAGGCCTGCAGCGCCCATCACTTCGCCCACGCTGGGATCTGCTGGGCCACGCTGGATCAGTGCGGCGCTGGCAGCCTTGAGGATGCGTTCGCGGGTTTGAGCTTTTTTATCGTTCATCGTTGCCTCCGAATATTACGACTAGAATATTATTCGCATAATAATATTCTGCAAGTCGAGGATATGACCGCTGGTCTGAAGCACAGTGTAAGGAAAAAGGAGATTTGGCCAAATGCCAGACAAACAAAAGGGCCATTCAATAATTGAATGACCCTTATAAATCCCGCAGAGCGGGTAATCGTGGCGTCCCCTAGGGGACTCGAACCCCTGTTACCGCCGTGAAAGGGCGGTGTCCTAGGCCACTAGACGAAGGGGACACAAACCCTTCTATACAGCTGATCAGTGCTGAGATCTGATCTGATTCAAGGCCGGTGTGGCCAGACCTTGAACTGTAAATTGGTGGAGCTAAGCGGGATCGAACCGCTGACCTCCTGCATGCCATGCAGGCGCTCTCCCAGCTGAGCTATAGCCCCGGATTTTTCGCCTCGCGGCGGAGTGACATCTTGCAACATCACTTCTGTAAAACTGGCGTCCCCTAGGGGACTCGAACCCCTGTTACCGCCGTGAAAGGGCGGTGTCCTAGGCCACTAGACGAAGGGGACGCAAACCCTTCTATACAACTGATCAACGCTGAGTGTTGATCGCTTCGGAGCCGGTGTGGCCAGGCTTCGAAGTGTAAATTGGTGGAGCTAGACGGGATCGAACCGTCGACCTCTTGCATGCCATGCAAGCGCTCTCCCAGCTGAGCTATAGCCCCTCATCGTTGATGTCATCGCTGAGGACGGGGCGAATCTTAAGGGCGTATCGAAAGCCTGTCAAACTTATTTTTGAAAAATTTCAAAGTTTTTTGTCGGCATAACAATCACTTACCGCCCTCCCCCCGAAAATCCGGGGGAAAAACGCCGAAGGCCGGAATCAAACGATCCCGGCCTTCGGTGGTTACTGCAGAGTCAGACGTGCTCAGGCAATCGCGCCCAGCAGCTTTTCCCACTCTTTGTTTTCTTTCTTCGACACACCGCCCAGCAGGTCGATCGCCTGGCGCAGACGGAAACGGGTCAGGTCCGGGCCGAGGATTTCCATTGCATCGAGCACCGACACCGAACTGGCCTGCCCGGTGATCGCGGCAAACATCAGCGGCATCGCGTCACGCAATTTCAGCTCGAGGGATTCGACCACTGCCTGAATCGTTGCAGTGATGTTGTCCTTCTCCCACTGCCGCAGGCTTTCCAGCTTCCACAGGATCAGTTGCATCAGCTGACGCACCTGATCGCCCGAGAGCTTTTTCGACTCGAACAGCTTGGCATCCGGATTCACGCCACCGGCAAAGAAGAAGCCGCCCAGCGGTGCAACCTGGCTGAAGGTTTCCACGCGACCCTGCACCAGCGGTGCGATCTTCATCATGTATTCGGAGTTGAACGCCCACTTCTGCACGCGTGCGGCGAACTCTTCCACCGGCAGGTCACGCAGCCACTGGCCGTTGAGCCACGACAGTTTCTCGATGTCGAAGATCGGCCCGCCGAGCGACACGCGCTTGAGGTCGAAGTTGTCGACCATTTCCTGCAGCGAGAACTTCTCGCGCTCGTCCGGCATCGACCAGCCCATGCGACCGAGGTAGTTGAGCATCGCTTCCGGCATGAAGCCCATGCGCTCGTAGAACGTCACCGAGGTCGGGTTCTTGCGCTTGGACAGCTTGCTCTTGTCCGGGTTACGCAGCAGCGGCATGTAGCACAGCTCCGGCTGCTCCCAGCCGAAGTATTCGTACAGCAGAATCAGTTTCGGCGCCGATGGCAGCCACTCTTCGCCGCGCAGCACGTGGGTGATGCCCATCAGGTGGTCGTCGACCACGTTGGCGAGGAAGTACGTCGGCAGGCCGTCGGTCTTCATCAGCACTTGCATGTCCATGCGATCCCACGGGATCTCGACATCGCCGCGCAACATGTCCGGCACCACGCAGACGCCTTCGGTCGGCACTTTCATGCGGATCACGTGCGGTTCGCCAGCCGCCAGACGGACCGCGACTTCTTCCTTCGACAGCAGCAGCGCGCGTCCGTCGTAACGCGGGGTTTCGCCGCGCGCCATCTGCTCGGCGCGCATCTGGTCCAGCTCTTCAGCGGTGCAGAAGCACGGGAACGCGTGGCCCATGTCGACCAGTTGCTGGCAATACTTCTGATAGATATCGCCACGCTCGCTCTGCCGATACGGACCGTGCGGGCCGCCAACGTCCGGGCCTTCGCTCCAGTCGATACCCAGCCAGCGCAGGGCGTCGAAGATCTGCTGCTCGGACTCGCGGGTCGAACGCAACTGGTCGGTGTCTTCGATGCGCAGGATGAACTCACCGCCATGCTGCTTGGCAAAGCAGTAGTTGAACAATGCGATGTAAGCGGTACCTACGTGGGGGTCCCCGGTAGGCGATGGCGCGATGCGAGTGCGGACGGTGGTCATGGCATGTCTCGAAAAGAATGAAAAGCAAAGAACAATCAAGCCGCGAATGGTAACAGGCGACACCCGCCCCGCTCCAGCGGACAGGGCATTTAAGCCAAGTTTGCGTCTGTAACGCCCATAGACCGTGGTGACGGGCCGAATATCAGCCGTTGGCATTTACCGTTTATCGGCTGTATGCCAGATTCAGCCGCAGAGAACTTTCCTTACAATTCCTCGACTACAGTTTGCCTCATGCCTGCCCAACTCAAGCGTCGCCTGTTTATTTTCCTGCTGCTGGTTCTGTTGATTGCCGGGGGCTTCTTCGCCCATTGGTTTTTCAAGGGCCGGTTTTATGAAAGCACCGATAACGCCTATGTCCAAGGCGAGATCACCCGCGTTTCCAGCCAATTGAGCGCACGCATCGACGAAGTGCTGGTGCAGGACAACCAGCATGTGGAAAAAGGCCAGTTGCTGGTGCGCCTTGAACCCGCTGATTTCCGCCTGGCCGTCGATCGCGCCAACGCCGCCCTCGCCACCCGCGAAGCCGAGCGTTTGCAGGCACAGAGCAAATTGACGCAGCAATCGAGCCTGATCGCCGCCAGCGACGCGCAGGTAGCGACCACCCAAGCCACCCTTGGTCGTTCGCAGATGGACTTGTCGCGAGCCGAAACCTTGCGCAAACCGGGTTACGTTTCCGAAGAGCGCGTGACCACCCTTTCCGCCGACGCCCATATCGCCCGCTCGCAAGTGGCCAAGGCCCAGGCCGATGCACAGAGCCAGCGCCAGCAGGTCAACGCACTCACCGCCGAGATCAAACGCCTCGACGCGCAGATCGCCAACGCCCGCGCCGATCTGGCGCAAGCCGAACTCAACCTGACCCGCAGCGAAATCCACGCGCCGATCAGCGGCATGGTCGGCCAGCGTGCTGCACGCAATGGCCAAGTAGTGCAGGCAGGCGCCTATCTGCTGTCGATCGTCCCGGACGAAGACATCTGGGTGCAGGCCAACTTCAAGGAAACCCAGATCGGCCGCATGCTCCCCGGACAAAAAGCCGAGCTGACCTTCGACGCTTACAGTGACACGCCGATCGAAGCACGGGTCGACAGCCTGTTCGCCGCCTCCGGTGCGCAGTTCAGCCTGCTGCCGCCGGACAACGCCACCGGCAACTTCACCAAAGTCGTGCAGCGGATTCCGGTGAAACTGACGTTCAAGGCCGACAACCCGCTGCACGGCAAGATCCGCCCGGGCATGTCGGTCACCGCCACCGTGAATATCAAAGACGCCCCAGACAATGGCCGGTGATTCGCTGATCCGCCCGGTCGGCGAACCGACCCGGCGGGACTGGATCGCGGTGATGAGCGTGATGCTCGGCGCCTTCATGGCAGTGCTCGACATTCAGATCACCAACTCTTCGCTCAAGGACATCCAGGGCGCGCTGTCGGCGACGCTGGAAGAAGGCTCGTGGATTTCCACCTCATACCTGGTCGCGGAAATCATCATGATCCCGCTGACCGCGTGGCTGGTGCAGTTGCTCTCGGCGCGTCGGCTGGCGGTGTGGGTGTCGCTGGGTTTTCTGATTTCATCCTTGCTATGTTCGATGGCCTGGAGCCTCGAAAGCATGATCGTCTTTCGTGCCATGCAAGGCTTCACCGGCGGCGCGCTGATTCCGCTGGCGTTCACCCTGACCCTGATCAAACTCCCCGAACACCACCGCGCCAAAGGCATGGCGATGTTCGCCATGACCGCGACCTTCGCCCCGTCCATCGGCCCTACGCTTGGCGGCTGGCTCACGGAAAACTGGGGCTGGGAATACATTTTCTACATCAACATCCCGCCGGGGCTGATCATGATCGCCGGGCTGATGTACGGGCTGGAAAAGAAGGAAGCGCACTGGGAACTGCTGAAAAGCACCGACTACACCGGGATTCTCACGCTGGGTGTCGGCCTCGGTTGTCTGCAGGTTTTTCTTGAAGAGGGCCATCGCAAGGACTGGCTCGAATCGAACCTGATCGTGACCTTGGGCAGCATTGCCCTGCTGAGCCTGATCACCTTCGTCATCGTGCAGATTTCCAAACCCAATCCGCTGATCAACCTCGGCATTCTGCGCAATCGCAACTTCGGCCTGTCGAGCATTTCCAGCCTCGGCATGGGCGTCGGCTTGTATGGCTCGATTTATCTGCTGCCGCTGTACCTGGCGCAGATCCAGAACTACAACGCCCTGCAGATCGGCGAAGTGATCATGTGGATGGGCGTGCCGCAGCTGTTCCTGATTCCGCTGGTGCCGAAGCTGATGAAGTTCGTGTCGCCGAAGTGGCTGTGCACCCTTGGCTTTGGCTTGTTCGGGCTGGCGAGTTTTTCTTCGGGGGTGCTCAACCCGGATTTCGCCGGGCCGCAGTTCAATCAGATCCAGATCATCCGCGCGCTGGGTCAGCCGCTGATCATGGTCACCATTTCGCTGATCGCCACGGCGTACATCCTGCCGCAGGACGCGGGGTCGGCATCGAGTCTGTTCAACATCCTGCGCAACCTGGGTGGTGCGATCGGCATTGCCCTGCTCGCCACGCTTTTGGATGCGCGGACCAAGACCTACTTCGATTATCTGCGTGAGTCGATTGTGCCGACCAACCCGCAAGTGGCCGAACGCATGGCCTCAATGACCGACCGGTTTGGCAGCGACACCGCGGCGCTGGGCAAGATGAGCGAGATCGTGCATCAGCAGGCGCTGATCATGGCCTATAACGATGCGTTTCACTTTGTCGGGATTGCGCTGGGGATCAGCATGCTGGCGATTTTGCTGACCAGGAAATTGCCGGCGGGGTTGAAGGCTGGGGAAGCCCACTGATTTCTGTGGTGTCTGGACCGGCCTCTTCGCGAGCAAGCCCGCTCCCACAAGTTTCTTTGGTGATCACACATTTTGTGTACACCATCAATCCTTGTGGGAGCTGGCTTGCCAGCGATGGGGCCAAGTCAGTTCTCACAGGCTTCTTTGGTGATCACACATTTTGTGTACACCATCAATCCCTGTGGGAGCGGGCTTGCTCGCGAAGAGGCCTGGTCAGACGATGAAGATCAAACCGCCAACAGCCGCTCGCGAAGTTTGGCAATCTCATCGCGCATCTGCGCCGCCGCTTCAAACTCCAGATCCCGCGCCAACTGATACATCTTCTCTTCCAGCGCGCGAATGCGCTTGGTGATTTCGCTCGGCGAGCGCAGTTCGGCTTCGTACTTGGCGCTTTCTTCGGCAGCCTTGGCCATGCCCTTGCGCTTCTTGCTGCGCGAGCCGGGCACGGTGGCGCCTTCCATGATGTCGGCGACGTCCTTGAACACACCCTTCGGGGTGATTCCGTTTTCAAGGTTGAAGGCGATCTGCTTGTCGCGACGGCGTTCGGTCTCGCCAATCGCCCGCTCCATCGAGCCAGTGATGCGATCGGCGTAGAGAATCGCCCGGCCATTGAGGTTCCGCGCGGCCCGGCCAATGGTCTGAATCAGCGAGCGCTCGGAACGCAGGAAGCCTTCCTTGTCCGCGTCGAGAATCGCCACCAGCGACACTTCCGGCATGTCCAGACCTTCACGCAGCAGGTTGATCCCCACCAGCACATCGAAGGTGCCCAGACGCAGATCGCGAATGATCTCAACCCGCTCGACCGTGTCGATGTCCGAGTGCAGATAACGCACGCGCACGCCGTGGTCGGCGAGGTAATCGGTGAGGTCTTCGGCCATGCGTTTGGTCAACGTGGTGACCAGCACCCGCTCCTCGACCGCCACGCGTTTGGTGATTTCCGAGAGCAGGTCATCAACCTGGGTCAGCGCCGGACGCACTTCAACCTGCGGGTCAACCAGACCGGTCGGACGCACCACTTGCTCGACCACGCGCCCGGCATGCTCGGCCTCGTAGTTACCCGGGGTCGCCGAGACGAAAATGGTCTGCGGGCTCACCCCTTCCCACTCGTCAAAACGCATCGGCCGGTTGTCCAGTGCCGAAGGCAAGCGGAAGCCGTATTCGACCAGGGTTTCCTTACGCGAACGGTCACCCTTATACATCGCACCGACTTGCGGCACGCTGACGTGGGATTCGTCGATCACCAGCAAGGCGTCGGCCGGCAGATAGTCATACAGCGTCGGCGGCGCGGCACCGGCCGGGCGCCCGGACAGGTAGCGCGAGTAGTTTTCGATGCCGTTGCAGTAACCCAGTTCGAGGATCATTTCCAGGTCGAAACGGGTGCGCTGTTCAAGGCGCTGGGCCTCGACCAGTTTGTTGTTGCTGCGCAGGTATTCGAGGCGCTCCTGCAACTCGACTTTGATGTGCTCGATGGCGTCGAGCAGGGTCTCGCGCGGCGTCACGTAGTGACTCTTCGGGTAGAAGGTGAAGCGCGGCATCTTGCGGATGACTTCGCCGGTCAGCGGGTCGAACGCGGAAATGCTCTCGACCTCGTCATCGAACAGCTCGATGCGGATCGCTTCCAGATCGGATTCCGCCGGATAGATGTCGATCACATCGCCGCGCACCCGGAACGTCGCCCGGGCAAAATCCATGTCGTTGCGGGTGTATTGCAGATCGGCCAGACGCCGCAGCAAGGCGCGCTGATCGAGTTTGTCGCCGCGATCGACGTGCAGCACCATCTTCAAATAGGTTTCCGGGCTACCCAGACCGTAAATGCACGACACCGTGGTGACGATGATCGCGTCTTTGCGCTCGAGCAACGCCTTGGTCGCGGACAGACGCATCTGCTCGATGTGGTCGTTGATCGACGCGTCCTTCTCGATGAAGGTGTCGGACGACGGCACATAGGCTTCTGGCTGGTAGTAGTCGTAGTAGGAAACGAAATACTCGACCGCGTTGTTCGGGAAGAACGCCTTGAACTCGCCATACAGCTGCGCGGCGAGGGTCTTGTTCGGCGCCAGCACCAGCGTCGGGCGCTGTACCTGCGAGATGACATTGGCGATGCTGAAGGTCTTGCCCGAGCCGGTCACACCGAGCAGCGTCTGGTGCGCCAGCCCAGCCTCGATGCCCTCCACCAATTGGCGGATGGCTTCAGGCTGATCGCCGGCGGGCTCGAAGCGGGTGACTAGCTGGAATTCGGACATACACACCTCTGGGATCGCGGCTCGCGCAGAAAACAGCCGAGCCACGGGGATGACCGCAAACGACCGTTGTCGCCCAAGGAAAAACGAAGATTGTGCTCAATGTGGAGCCGATTGCCTCGCCTTTCAAGGCAAACGGCCTACATCCGGTAAAGTCTCTGACAGAGTCAATCGACTAACGGTCAAGAAATAATCGGAAAAACTTGCCTGAAAAGCTGAATCGCCTGTCGCCATTGCTCAGTGATGGCCTCTATACTAGCTCCCCGTTTGTGCACCGCTCTAGTGCATTCGGCTGGAGCGCGACACGTCCCTCCACTCTCCATTCAGAGCCGCCGTAATAATGAGCCTGTTCTCCGCTGTCGAAATGGCACCCCGCGATCCAATCCTGGGCCTCAACGAAGCATTCAACGCCGATACCCGGACCACCAAGGTCAACCTGGGTGTAGGTGTTTACTGCAACGAAGAGGGGCGAATTCCCCTGCTGCGCGCGGTGATCGAAGCCGAAACCATTCGCGCTGCTCAGCACGCCTCCCGTGGCTACCTGCCGATCGACGGCATCGCGGCCTACGACCAGGCGGTGCAAAAGCTGCTGTTCGGTAACGACTCGCCGCTGATCGCTGCCGGTCGCATCGTCACCACTCAGGCTGTCGGCGGTACCGGCGCACTGAAAATCGGTGCCGACTTCCTCAAGCAACTGCTGCCGAACGCCGTCGTGGCGATCAGCGACCCGAGCTGGGAAAACCACCGCGCACTGTTCGAAACCGCTGGCTTCCCGGTGCAGAACTACCGTTACTACGACGCTGCCACCCACGACGTGAACCGTGCCGGCATGCTCGAAGACCTCAACGCCCTGCCGAACGGCTCGATCGTTGTGCTGCACGCCTGCTGCCACAACCCGACCGGCGTCGACCTGACCCCGGCCGACTGGAAGAACGTACTGGACGTGGTCAAGGCCAAAGGTCACGTGCCGTTCCTCGACATGGCTTACCAGGGTTTCGGCGACGGCATCGACGAAGACGCGGCGGCTGTGCGCCTGTTCGCTGAATCGGGCCTGACTTTCTTCGTCTCGAGTTCGTTCTCCAAGTCGTTCTCGCTGTACGGCGAGCGCGTTGGCGCCCTGTCGATCGTCAGCGAGTCGAAAGAAGAAAGCGCGCGCGTGCTGTCGCAGGTCAAGCGTGTGATCCGCACCAACTACTCCAACCCGCCGACCCACGGTGCAAGCATCGTCGCCGCTGTGTTGAACAGCCCGGAACTGCGCGCCCAGTGGGAAGCGGAACTGGCAGAAATGCGTCTGCGCATTCGCGGCATGCGCGAGCAGATGGTCGCCCTGCTGGCCGAGAAAGCCCCGCAGCGTGACTTCAGCTTCGTCGGCCGTCAGCGCGGCATGTTCTCCTACTCCGGCCTGACCACCGAACAGGTGCACCGCCTGCGCAGCGAGTTCGGCATCTACGCCCTGGACACCGGCCGCATCTGCGTCGCGGCACTGAATCAGAGCAACATCAAAGCGGTCACGGATGCGATCGTTCAGGTCATCTGATTTCGCCTGGCAATGAAAAACGGGAAGCCTTGGGGCTTCCCGTTTTTATTTGTCCGAAGGAATGCAACATTCCCTCTAAACTGCACACAAATCTGAAGTGTGGGAGCGGGCTTGCTCGCGAAAGCGGTGTATCAGCCAAAGATCATGGCGACTGACCCGACGCTTTCGCGAGCAAGCCCGCTCCCACAGATTTCGTATACATCCAGGAATTCTGTGAGAACCCAAATGAAAAATGACAACCTGCGCGCCGACCGAGACGATCTGGATGATTTCATCCCTCGCACCACGGCCAAGCGCGACAAGAGCCTGGTACTGCAAGTCGCAGCGGGCGTGTTCCTTGGTGGGCTGGCCTTATGGGTGGTGCAACTGGCCGCTACCGCGGCTTATGCCAAGCTGATGCTCGGCACCATCACTTTCGGCGGTTAAGCCAGTTCCGTCGCACGTTGACTGGCTGCGTCGTCATAGGCGACGTACAGCGATTCGGCGATCTGGCTTTTGATTGCCTTGGTGCTTTCCAGGCCGAGCACGAAACCTTCGGCCTTGCCGCCGGCGCGGTTCAACTCCTCAGCGGTGCTGGCCTGGGTAATCGCGTCGAAGAGTTTCTCGGCGTGCGGGCCGACGCCTTTAGGCAGGCTGATCTGCGTGACGCTCATACGAACACCTCGCGTGAAAGAGAAATCAGAACGGTTTGAATCATGGCGCGTACCTTTTGGCAAATGGCCGGCAGCGCGTGTGACCACTTCCGGGCAGCCATGGTAGACCTGTGAGGCGGTTCTGGTAATCGCTAATCGCTGACAAAGCACCGTCCGTCCTGCTCAAACCAGAAATCTTATATCCTGTGCTTGACTTCTCTTTTTGAATCAGTAACATACGCACCAATTCCGCAATAGCTCAGTTGGTAGAGCAAATGACTGTTAATCATTGGGTCCCTGGTTCGAGTCCAGGTTGTGGAGCCAAATAGCAAAGCCCCTGAATCGAAAGATTCAGGGGCTTTTTTGTGGGCGATGGAAAATCTGCTGCGAAACGAAAAGGGCCGATCTGTCTCACAACAGATCGGCCCTTTTCATGCATTCAGCGATCAGACGTGTTCGCTGCTCTTCACTTGGGGCTTCGGCGTACCGTGACCGTGGTCATGATCGGCATCGACCTCGATCACCGGCACTTCCTTGCCATCGCAATCGTGCAGCTTGCCGTCGCTGAAGTAATCGCCTTCCCGCAGCGCCGCCAGGTCGCGATAACGCAGGGTGCGCTCTTCCGCTGCGGCAAACACCGACTGCTGGTCCGAGTTGCCGGCAGTGAAGTGGTTGAAAGTCAGGTTCAGCACAATCGCCATGATCGCCGACGAGCTGATGCCCGAGTGGAAAATGGTGGCGAACCAGCTCGGGAAATGATCGTAGAAGTTCGGTGCGGCAATCGGGATCATGCCGAAGCCGATCGAGGTGGCGACGATGATCAGGTTGACGTTGTTGCGGTAATCGACCTTCGACAGCGTGCGAATCCCGCTCGCCGCGACCGTCCCGAACAGCACGATACCGGCGCCGCCCAGCACTGACGTCGGCACCGCAGCGATCACCCGCCCCATGAACGGCAGCAGGCCGAGGATCACCAGGAAAACACCGCCGGTGGCCACGACATAACGGCTCTTGATTCCGGTCACCGCCACCAGCCCGACGTTCTGCGCGAAGGCGCTCTGGGTGAACGAACCGAAGATCGGCGCAAACATGCTCGACAGCATGTCCGCACGCAGACCGTTGCCCAGGCGCTTGGAGTCGACTTTGGTGCCGATGATCTCACCGACCGCCAGAATGTCCGCCGAGGTTTCCACCAGGGTCACCATGACCACGATGCACATCGACAGGATCGCGGCGAAGTGGAAAGTCGGCATGCCGAAGTGAAACGGCGTCGGAAAGCCGAACATCGGCCCTTGGGCGACACCGGAGAAATCCGCCATGCCGAGGAACACCGCGAGAATCGTGCCGATCACCATGGCCAACAGGATCGACAGACGCGAGATGGTCGAGCTGCCGACCTTGCTCAACAGCAACACCAGCACCAGCGTCACCGCCGCCAGACCGATGTTCTGCATGCTGCCGAAGTCCGGCGCATGGCTGTTGCCACCCATGGCCCAACGCGCGGCCACCGGCATCAGCGTCAGGCCGATGGTGGTGATCACGATGCCGGTTACCAGCGGTGGGAAAAACTTGGTGATTCGCGAGAACACCGGGGTGATCAGCAAGCCGATCAACGACGCGGCAATCACCGCGCCCAGCACAGACTGGAAGCCGCCCTCCCCGCCACTGCTGACGATCGCGACCATGGTCGCCACACCGGAGAACGACACACCCTGCACCAGCGGCAACTGACAGCCAAAAAACGGTAGACCCAGGGTTTGCAGCAGTGTCGCCAGCCCCCCCGCAAACAATGAAGCAGCAATCAACAAACCAATGTCCGCCGGCGACAGCCCGGCCGCCTGGCCGATGATCAGCGGCACCGCAACGATACCGCCGTACATGGTCAGAACATGTTGCAGGCCGTAAGCCATATTCGCGCCGACCCCGAGATTTTCGTCCTCGGGCCGTTGGTGTGAAACATGGGGCGTTTTCATGTGGGGGGTTCCCTGGTTTTTGTTATGCGCACACTGTATTCAATACTCGTGACAAATGTCCATAGAGTTGTATACAACTTATCGGTCACATAATGGATAGGTAGCCACCCAAGCTTCTATCTCGCCCCCCCCATCTCCCACAAATCCGGCAACACATCCCCTCCTGCCCCCGGTTTTTATCGCACTAGGCTGAAGTGTTCATGGCGACCAGCGGTGTATCGGCGCTGTTTTTTATACATATAAAGTATGCATAATGAAGTCATTCGAAATTCAGTACGACAAAAGCAAGAACGCAGCCAACAAACTCAAGCATAGAGGCGTCAGCCTTGCCGAGACCGAGCCGGTCTTTCATGACGAACGCGCGCTGACGATCGAGGACAACGACCATGACGAACAGCGCTGGATCACCCTCGGTCTCGATGGCAAAGGACGTTTGCTGGTGGTTGCGTACAGTTATCGCGAAGCCAACGTCGTACGAATCATTTCTGCACGTGTCGCCGCACCGAGCGAGCGTTGCGCTTATTTTCTGGAGGCTTGAACGATGAAAGACGAATACGACTTCTCGCAGGGCAAACGCGGAGCCTTGGCGCCCACCAAGGGCAAGACCCGCATAACCATCATGCTCGATGACGCGGTCATCGAAGCCGCCCGCAGCGTGGCGGAAAACGAAGGGTTCGGTTATCAGACCGTGATCAACAACACCCTGCGCCATGCCCTGCTGGAGGCTGGCAGCAAAAAGCAGGAGGTCGAGCTGCCCCACTCCGGGCAATTCAAGAAAGGCATCACCGCCGCCGACCTCAAGAGTCTGGAAAAAAAGCTGTCGGCGGCGGTCGGGGAAATCCGCCGGGTACTGGAGCCGGAGGCCAAGCCCTGAGATCAGGCCGGTACGAGCATCCGCGCCAGCGACTGGCGCACATGCGGCTGCTCAGGCACGCGCAGGCCGAATTCCTGCTCCAGCACTTCAAGCAGTTCAGCGACATCCGCCACCTCGCGTCGCTCGCTGGCGCCGCCCATATGATGAATCGCGAAACTGCCGTTGTTCAGGGTCCGGCGCCAGCCATCGCCAGTGCGCGCAACCATCAGCCGCTGAGCAAACGGTGATTCCGGATGAGTCGATACGTACCAGTTGCCGAGGGTGTAATCGATGTCTTCCTGGCGTTGCAGATCAAACAGGTACATCGCGCGCCATTCACCGGCGACATTGGCCCGCAGCATGTAGCCATCGGCCTGTTTCTCGATGCGATAGGACTCGTGCGGCGTCGCCTGTTCAGCCTCGGTATCGAGCAGCAGCGGCGCGGTCGGCACCATACCGCCAAAGCCGACGTCGGTGATGTAGCGCTCGCCATCGATGATTACCAGGCTCAAGCGATGGGTACGCGCCGTCCACGTGCCTTCGGGTTGCGCCAGCACCACACGCCCGGAGATACCACGGGCGTCGAAGCCCAGCTCCAGCAATAACGCCAGAAACAGATTGTTCAGTTCGTAGCAGTAACCGCCACGGCCACCGTGGAGAACTTTTTGTTCGACCGACGCCAGATCGATCAGCACCGGGGCACCCGTGATCGTCGACAGATTCTCGAAGGGAAAGACGCCGGTATGGCGCAACTGCAACTGCCGCAGGGTTTCCAGCGTCGGTGCCGGTGGGGCATTGAAGCCCAGGTGTTGCAGATACAACGTCGGATTCGCCAGACGTGGCTCGCTCATTGCTCAGTCCTTTTGCATGTGGCCGCGGATCGCTGCGCCGCTGGCCGACATGTATACGGGATCGGGCGCCGATTCCGACAATTGATTTCGCCAATCAACGTTACCGACGTTTGCGCGAACCGATGCGAATCCAGGTCGGCGCATGGTCGCTGGCATGCGGTTCGTTGCGCACCCAAGCGTCTACACCGGCCTCGTGCAGATACGGACTGAGTGCCGGGTTGAGCAGCAGATGATCGATGCGCAGGCCAGAGTTGGTTTGCCAATGCTGACGGAAGTAATCCCAGAACGTGTAGAGGCGATCGTCGGGATACAGATGGCGCAGCGAATCGGTCCAGCCCTGATCAAGCAGCCGTTGATAACACTCGCGGCTTTCGGGTTGCAGCAGCGCATCCTTGAGCCACGAGCGGGTGTTGTAGATGTCCATGTCGGTGGGCACCACGTTGTAATCGCCAGCGAGCACCACCGGATGATCGCTGCCTTGCAGATCCTTGGCGTAGCGGATCAAGCGCTCGAACCAGGCCAGTTTGTAGTCGAACTTCGGCCCCGGCTGCGGGTTGCCGTTAGGCAGGTACAGGCAGCCGACCAATATCCCGTGCACCGCCGCTTCCAGATAACGACTGTGCTTGTCCTCGGGATCGCCCGGCAGGCCGCGGCGGCTCTCCAGCGGTTGCGCATCGCGGGCGAGGATCGCCACCCCGTTCCATGACGCCTGACCGTGCCAGATCGCGCCATAACCGGCGGCTTCAAGTTCAGCTACCGGAAATGCACTGTCGACTGACTTGAGTTCCTGCAGACAAGCGATGTCCGGTTGCTCGCGCTTGAGCCACTCCAGCAGGTTCGGCAAGCGTGCGCGCAGGCCGTTGACGTTGAACGTGGCGATCCGCAGGTTTTTCATCGTTCAGGCTCCGGCGAACAAGGTGTGAAAATTGTGACCCTGTGCTAACGGCGGTGGTTGCATCGGATCAACCGGCTGCGGCGTAATAGGCGCTCGCCATCCGCCCGATCTGCCGAGACCCGATCCCATGCTTACCACGCTGCAAGGCCCGCGCATCCTCCTGCGCCCGCTTCAGTACAGCGACGCCGACGCCCTGCTCCGCGCTGCCGCCGACGGCGAACTGTGGAACCTCACCGTCACCGTGGTGCCTTCGGCGAGCACCATCGACAGCTATCTGAAAAAAGCCCTCGACGGCCGCGACGCCGGCACGGTCATGCCGTTTGCGATCGTGTTGAAGGATAGCGGCGAAGTGATCGGCTCGACCCGGTTCTGGAAGATCGATCCGTTCAATCGCAAACTGGAAATCGGCAGCAGCTGGATTTCGGCGCGCTGGCAGAAATCCTTCGTCAACACTGAAGCCAAATACCTGATGTTGCGCCACGCCTTCGAGGTGCTCGATTGCGTGCGAGTGCAGTTCACCACCGACGAGAACAACCAGAAGTCGCGCAACGCGATTCTGCGCCTCGGTGCGCAACAGGAAGGCATCGTGCGCCACGAGCGGATCATGCCGGACGGCCGCAAACGTAACTCGGTGCGTTTCAGCATCATCGATGACGAGTGGCCACAGGTGCGTCAGGTGCTGGAGCAGAAACTGGCGGACGACCGACACTGAGGCTGAACAACCGCTCGTCAGCCAATCGGCACCAACGGGCAAAAGTGCCAGACCAAAGTCAGGTAACCGACCCCTTTTGGAGACGTACCATGACTACACGCACACTCACCTCGTTGTTGCTCGCCGGCCTGCTCGCCGCCACCTCGGCTGCCAGCTTCGCGGCGAACGACAGTTCTGGCACATCGAGTACCAACCCCGACGTCAACAAAAGCACGCCTAAGCCGCCGGACAACACCCCGGGTGCGCCTGCCGGCAGTAACGGCGCTGGTAGCCCTGGTTCTGGCAACGGCACCGGCACCAACGGCGGCGCCATGGGTTCGGGCTCCGGCGCTGGCGGTGGCACAGGCGCGGCCGGGGGCGGAACCGGCGGTGCGGGCGGTGGCTCGGGCAGCTGAACGAACCGGCGTTACGGTTGGTGATGAGACCCGCGTGAGGGAGCTTGCTCCCTCACCCTTGTTGAAGCGTCGAAACGTCAGCGATCCGAACGAATCAACTCGGCAAAGCCTGCATCCAGCGACAACACCGCCGCGCGATTGCGGCCGGCATTTTTCGCCTGATACAGCGCTGCGTCAGCCCGCTGGATAAACACTTCGAGGCTGTCATTGCCGCTGGGAATGAATGAATAGCAGCCCAGGCTCACCGTCAGATACCCGGTGGGCGAACCACTGTGGGTGATGCGTTTGTCCATCACGCTGCGACGGATCTGCCCGGCAATCGCCAGCGCGCCGTTGATGTCGGTGTCCGGCAACAGCACCGCAAACTCCTCACCACCGTAACGCACCGCCAGGTCAGACTTGCGCTGGGTACAATTCTTCAGCACCTGCGCCACCTGCGTCAGGCAGTGATCACCCGCCACGTGACCGTAGGCATCGTTGTAGCGCTTGAAGAAATCGATATCGAGCATGATCAGACCGACCGGACTCGACTGCCGTGCGCCGCGGGCGAATTCGATCTCCAGAGATCGCTCGAACAGCCGCCGGTTTGCCAGCCCTGTCAGGCTGTCGTGGGTAGCGATCTGCTCCAGTGCGCGCTGCGCCTTGCGCAGGTTTTTCTCGATACGCTCGCCGTCGCGCACCTGATGAATGAACACCCAGCCGAACAGGCCGACGCCAAGAATCACCAGCGCCACAATCACGCTGGACTGAAAGGCCCGCTCATACCAACCCTTGAGAATCGTATCGCGCGATGACGCCGCCGCGACCACCAGCGGATACGACGCCAATTGCCGGTAGCCGTACAGACGCACCACGCCATCGACCACCGACTTGATCATCGCGGTACCGGCCGGGGCTTCGGGCAGCAGCTTCTGGTAAATCCTGCCTTTGGCCAGCGACGAACCGATCAGGCCTTCGTCGAACGGCCGCCGCGCCAGCAACGTGCCGTCCTTGAGGCCGAGAAACATGATGCCGTTGTCATCGAGGCTGAAGCTTTTGAAGAACCGGTCGAAGTACGCCATCTTGATCCCGGCCATCAGCACGCCCTGGAAATTGCCGGCGCGGTCGTTGATGCGTTTCGAGATCGGGATGATCCACTCGCCATTCTCGCGGCTGCGAATCGCCGGGCCGATGTGCGTCACGGAGGAAACGTTCTGCTGGTGAAACTTGAAGTACTCGCGGTCGGCCACACCATTGCCACGAGGCAGATCCGTAAATGACGTGATCACCCACTGACCGTCGCGATCGAACAGGAACATACCGTGCAACTGTTCCAGTTGTTGCACCCGACGCGCGAAGGTTTTTTGCAGACGTGGTCGTTGCGCGGCGCCGTAACCATCGTCCTCGACCCAATCGACCAGGCTGGTGAGCACCAGATCGGCGGCCAGAAACGTGTCTTCGGCCTGCTGCGCCATGGCCCGGGTCAGGTTGGAAGAAGCGATCTGCGCGCTCGCGAGATCCTGGCGTCGGGTCTGCTCAAGTTGCAGATAAAGCAAGCCGGACAGGCACAGGCACACCGCAACGATGAACAGCGCTGCCGCCTTGCGCAGCGGCAGGCGTTTAAGCGTGCCGGGAGTCTGATGCGGATCGTGAATGGGGATTGGCAAAAACGTGTCCTGGGCAGGTACGACAGGGGCCGCAGCCCGAAACCCTTACTTTTCGTGAGCGTAGCCCACCGGGGTGCGCACAGCAAACCCGCCGCGCCAACACATGCCCGCCCAGTTGTATCGGCGCGCAAGAGATTTGGATGAACGCTGTGCGTCGATTTATTTTCAGTTGTCGTTTTGCGCGCGATCACCCTCGCGTGTCTGCGCCGGGCAATCGCGTGGGGCACCGATTACGCCTATCGGGGTTTGTTGATTTCGCGCAGCAGATCCGCGACTGGCAGGTTCATGGTGTTTGAGTAGTAGGGTTTGTAGCCGTACGCGGTGACGACGACTTTGCAGGGGATTTGTTGTTTGTTGGCGAGGAGGTGATTCAGTTCTGTCACTGAAAGATTTCTCTCAGAACTTCGGTTGCTGGAAGTTTCAACTATGAACGCACTGGTGAGATAGGGATATCCCGCCTTGCCATCTTCGCGTATTTCCGACGTCACCAAACCAACTGCAGAAAACCGGATGGCTTTGCCAACCGAGAAATCCTGATCATCCTCCAAGGCACATTTCAGCATGCCTGAAGCCATCCCAACCCTTTCTCCTCTATCAAACAGGTCCAGAACATCCACATCCGACTGATAGCGAATGTCGTATAGAAGTGACTCTTGCCTTTCAACAGATACAAAACTCAAGTTCGCTGGAGGCTTTACATGGTCTTTTGCGCAACCAGAGCAAATAGCTAGAAAAAAGCAAAAGAGTAACCTGTGCATCACGAAAACTCCTTCATTATTGAGTCCAGCAATAAATCGCTTGCCGACTTGCTCCCAGCTACAGGCGCAATAAAAAGCCCTAATGCGTCTGCATGATTGGTATCTACGTTGGCGTTCAAAGAAGGGCCACAGGAGATAAGCCACTTTTCGCCAAAATCGGCTACCCCATCCGATGGGTCTCTGTTTGTCGGGGTCGCCTTAATGTTGATCCATTCGGCGGCAACAGGATCAGGGCGCACGCGATAAATATCTGAACCTAACCAAACCAATGTCCCTTCACCCACGGGATCAAGGGTGATTAGCATCTGAATTCTGTAGCCCCAATCCGACATTATTTTTGTCAGGTGCGCGCCATTCCAACCACCGAGGCTATGACCAACGATATAAACGGGGCAGCTTTTATACGGAATAAGGCTCAGAACATTCCGTTGGATATCCTGTTTCCCCCTGACATCGTTATATCCCAGCCATTCTGAGCGATATTTACCTTCGTTGTTTAGTGTTTCATTGCGCTTATCAAAGTTCCTCCGTGCAGCGAGGATGTTTTCATAAGGCCCCGAAAAATAATAACTTTCCTTATCCCCGGCACCGCCGACGAAAACAACAATCGCCTTGGTACTCTCCACCGGCACAGGCTTGTCACTGACATCCTTCTTGTCCGTCAGCGCATGTTCCTTGTGCAGCTTGTAATTGTTGCCTTTAGCGCACGTTACTGTTTCAGCGGCCATGCCTCACTCCTCCAGAAACAGCTTGATGGTTTCAGGCAGGTGCGAGCTGACTTCGTGGGTGAACCCGTTAGCGTCAGACACCCCGTGTTCCAGACGCCCGTCTGCACGCTGGATCACGTAGGGATGATTGGGCCAATCCGTCGAAATTCACATTCGGCGAGCCACTGGCAATCGGATTGGTGCCATGTCCCGGGAGTGGGCAGGCGGTTGGATCGGTGACGCGGGCGGCGGGTTTTCCGCTCATGAACAGCTCCTTGCAGTGTTGCGGGTCATCCTTTGGGGGGCGCAAGCATGCGTGAATTTTCCGGGTGCTTCAAACCTTCAGGCGAAAAAAAGGCGCCTGCTTGGGCGCCCTTTCCTGTTCGTGAAACCGCTCACATCAACGCGATGGCGGTACCCGAATATCCCCCGCCCGGCACTGGGTCTTCACGCCCTTGCCGCACGCGCCGAACTGCAGATCCTTGCCCATGCACACCCGCACTTCCGAGAGTTCCGGGCCGCTGCAGATCACCGCGATGCCATCCGCCGGGATCCCCGGGTTGGCCTTGCGGAACAGGTCGGCGATTTCCTGGGCTTCGAAGTAGTACGAGGAACTGAACGGTTGCAGCTCTTGCGGGATTTTCACCGCGCCGACCGCTTTGTCCGCTTCGTCCAGATAACCCATCGCGCCCAGACCGCTGCAGGTGCCGTGCTTGGACCATTCGTGGTCAAGCAGTTTCTTGGTCGGGAACAGCGTCAGGCCTTTGGTCGTTTCCGCCGCCGACAACGTGGTCAGCGGTGGGCAGGACTCCGGCCAGCCGCCATTGGCGTATTGCGGCCACAGACCATGCAGCACGAAACCGTAGCCCTTGCCGGAACACTGCACGTCGTCCTTGTGTGTCAGGCAAAAGGTCGGCGACCAGGACAGCGTCAGCAGGTAGTAATCGAACTGCCCCGCCACCGCTTCCGTTTGCACCTTGCTGGCGTTCGACTGACGCGCCGAACTGAGGCCGATGCTACCGACCGTCAGCGCAATCACTGCCAAAATTGTAAACAGCTTTTTCATCTACCCGCTCCTTGGGACGCCTGCGTCCGTGGTTTTCGATCCTGACCAGACTTGGCCAGCGCTGATTTCGACATGCTTGTGTTGCAAGCGCATGACGCAAGGCAACGCCGTACGCCGTTGAAAGGTCTACGATTAACAGGCAGACATCAAACCAAGGGATCCGAAATGAGTAAAGCAGACGAACTCGCCGCCAAACTCAAGCAAACACGGCACACCCATGCGGATGCCGCGCTGGAGATCGATTGCTGGCCGGCGCAGGTCTACGATCTGTACCACCGCATCGAGGGCTGGCTGCAGCCAGTCACCGAAGTCGGCCTGAAAATCCGCCGCAATCCGACCCACGTTTGCGAAAGCTCACCCGATGGCGAGAGCCACGATTACGCGATCGACCAACTGGTGATCGAAGCCAATCAACGAACCCTGACATTTGATCCCATCGCGCGGTTTACCGAGGACGGCGCCGGCCGCGTGCAGATCACCCTGCCGGAGCGCAACACCTATCTGCTGCGCACCGTCGATGAACATCACGAAAGCCATTGGTGGTTGCAAACGGTGGAAACCGGTCAGGAACTGGATGCCATTGCGCTGACGGAGAACAATCTGTTGCAGGTGGTGCAGGAAGGTCTCGGCCTCTGACCGCGAGCTACCCATAGGGATCAGCGCCGGGAACGTGTTTAACTTCTCACTCCGATCCCTTTGAAGCCCGACAGACATGCCCAACAACAAAAAACTGCTCTTGCTCGGTTCATTGCTCGCACTGAATTTCAGCGCTCAGGCCACCGAGCAAACTTCGCACCTCGACACCATCCAGCAACAAGGCCAGTTGCGCGTCTGCACCACTGGCGACTACAAGCCCTACACCTTCAAACGCAGCGACGGCGACTTCGAGGGTATCGACATCGCCATGGCGCGCTCGCTGGCCGACAGCCTCGGCGTGAAAGTCGAGTGGGTGCAAACCACCTGGAAAACCCTGATGCCGGACATGCAGGCCGGCAAGTGCGACATCGGCATGGGCGGGATTTCGGTGACGCTGGAGCGGCAGAAGAAAGCCTACTTCAGCAACACCCTCGACAGCGACGGCAAGATCCCGCTGGTGCGTTGTGCCGATCAGTCCAAATACCAGACCATCGAGCAGATCAACCAGCCCAACGTACGCCTGGTCGAACCGGCAGGCGGCACCAACGAAGCCTTCGTCCACGCCTTCCTGCCCAAGGCGCAACTGGCCCTGCACGACAACGTGACGATCTTCCAGCAACTGCTCGATAACAAGGCCGACGTGATGATCACCGACGCCTCGGAAGCGCTGTATCAGCAGAAACTCAAACCGGGTTTGTGCGCGGTGAATCCGCACCAGTACATGCAGTACGGCGAAAAGGCCTATCTGCTGCCGCGCGATGACATCAGCTGGAAACTGTACGTTGACCAGTGGCTGCACTTGAGCAAAGTCACTGGCAGTTATCAGAAGGTCATTGGTGAGTGGCTGGCGCTGCCGCAGTAATCTTCCAGGCACAAACATTTGTGGCGAGGGAGCTTGCTCCCGCTGGGCTGCGCAGCAGACCTTCTTTTTGGGGGGCGCTGCGCGCCCCAGCGGGAGCAAGCTCCCTCGCCACAGGCTCAGGTTCTATTTCTATCAATCGTCGTGCAACATTCCGGAGCTGTACTGGTTCAAGCTGCTACCAATACTGTTACCGCCGAATTTGAGGGTCGTTGCATTTGTGCGACCCTCCGGCGATTGGCAATCCGAGGAGAAACAACTGGTGGTGGTCAGCCCACCGGAGCCCGAACAGGCACTCAATACCGAGACAGCTGCAGCGATCAACAGCACTTTGACGACATTGGTGCGCATGGTACGGCTCCCCTTGGGATGATCTTGTGCAAGCATCGTAGGCCTTCGCCGCACCCGGCAAGATGAAACTTTGCCGATCGACAGCACGGGTTCAGGTTCGCCTCAAATCGGCTGCCACGCCTCCACCGGAATCTGCGCCATCGCCTCAAACGCCGGTCTGGCGAACCAGAAACCCTGCATCAGATAAATCCCGCAGTCAGCGAGAAAATCCCGCTCCTCGGGGTGCTCGATGCCCTCGGCAATCACCTCGACGCCCAACTCGGCACACATGCCCACCACGCCCCGCACAATCGCCTGGCGTACGCGGTCGCGATGGATATCGCGAATCAGCGCCATGTCCAGTTTGATCAGATCCGGCTGAAAGTCCGCCAGCAGATTCAACCCGGAATACCCCGCACCGAAGTCATCAATGGCGGTCTTGAACCCGAACTCGCGGTACTCGCGCAAGATGTTCATCAAGTGCTTGTTGCTTTCGACGTGCTCGCCCTCGACCGCTTCGAAGATCAGCCGATCAAGCGGGAACGCATGTGCGCGGGCCGCCTCCAGCGTGCTGCGAATGCACATGTCCGGTCGATACACCGCGTTGGGCAGGAAATTGATCGAGAGAAACCCGGTGAGCCCCAACTGCGCAGCCGTGGAGATCGCACGCACGCGGCACAGTTGATCGAAGCGATAGCGGTTCTGGTCATCGACCTGCTCCAGCACCGACAGCGCACCCTCGCCCTGCACGCCCCGGACCAACGCCTCGTGGGCGAAGGTCGATTGATCACGCACATCCACAATCGGCTGGAAAGCAAAGGAGAACGCCATATCGGCCTCGCCTTTTTGCCGGCATCCTTGGCACCCCCCGCTGGGCTGGGGGAAAACGGGAATATTGGTCATGACGCCCCCTGAGAGCGGGTTGTAACCTTCCATGGCCCAGAAAATAACAGCACGGACCGGATGGCCGCCGCTCGGCGGCCCCCACTTATACACGCTGACCGGTCAGGCCAGCCCAAGTTCATCTCAAAACGCCATCAGATTCGAAAATGCGATGTCATGCGCTGCAGGTCCTGCCCCAGCGACGCCAGTTCAATAGTCGCGGCTGCACTTTCTTCGCTGGCGACGGCCGACTGATCGGCCACATCGCGCACACTGACGATGCTGCGATTGATCTCATCGGCCACCGCGCTTTGCTGCTCGGCGGCGGCGGAAATCTGCAGGCTTATTTGCTGGATCGTGCCGATCGAATGCTTGATCTCGGTAATCGCCTGCTCGGCCTCTGCGCCAGCACCACGGTGTCCAGGGTGCGCTCGCGGCTGGATGTCATCAGTGTAGATGCCGCTTGCGTGCCCTGTTGCAGGGTGACAATCAGCGCTTCGATTTCCTTGGTCGAATCCTGCGTGCGCTGCGCCAGCGACCGCACTTCATCGGCAACCACCGCGAAACCACGGCCCTGCTCCCCCGCCCGCGCCGCTTCAATCGCCGCATTCAGCGCCAGCAAGTTGGTCTGCTCGGCGACAGCCTTGATCACATCGATGACCTTGCCGATCTGCTCACTGTCCTGGGACAGCACGTTCATCGCCGCGCCCAAGTCTTCGATCGCCACCGACAGTTCGCTGATCTGCACGGTCGCCTGCTTGACCACCGCACTGCCGTGACGCGCCTGCTGATCGGCCAGGGTCGCGGCGGCGGATGCGTCCGTGGTGTTGCGCGCCACCTCCTGCACCGTCGAGGCCATTTCGTGCATCGCCGTGGCGACCTGATCCACCTCGACTTTCTGCTGACGCACACCGGCGCTGGTCTGCTCGCTCATCGCCGAGAGCTTCTCCGCCGACGTCGAAATATGCGTGACACCGTTACCGATCCCCTGCACCAGCGTGTTCAGGCTTTGCGCCATGTCCTGCATCGCGTTTTGCAGATCGCCCAACTCATCCTTGCGGCTGGATTTGGCTTGCACCGTCAGATCGCCCTTGGCAATCCGTCGCGCCAGCTCCACCGTCAGCGCCAGCGGCCCGGTGATCTGCCGCGAGATCAGCACTGAAGCAAACAGACCGACCACCAGCGCCAGCTCCGTCAGCACTGCAATCTGGATAAAGGCACGCTGTTGATCGTCCCGCGCCAGACGCTGCTGAGTGTCCATCAGGCCGGTCATGATGCTGTCCATCGCCTGGCTCTGCTGATCCACCTGCTGACGCAGGCTCTGCTTCTGCTCGAACAGCGCGGCGACCTCGACCAGCACCTCGCGATAACGGCGCATGCCGGCCTGCGCCTCTTCAAGCTGACTCGACAGGGCCGCCGGCAAACCGCTGCGCGCCTTGCTCATGTCGGCCAGAAACGCATCGGTGGTGTCCAGCAGCACCTTCTTGTTGGCCTCGCTCGGCACCGCGATATAACGCCGCAACATCAGACGAAACATCGTCATGCCATTGCGCAGATCCGCCACCGTGCGCAAGTCCACCACCCGCGCGCTATCAGCCGACGCCAGCGCACTCGCTGTGGTGCTCTCGAACATGCTGTTGAAGGTCTCGGCGTACTTGTCCGACATCGCCCCCAGCGGTTTCAGCGCATCGCTGGTCGCCTTGTCCGCCTCGATCAAGCGCTTGACCCGCTGATCGTAGGCCAGCGTGGTGTCCTGCAACTGCTTCAACGCCTGCTGGTTTTCCGCCCGTGTCAGGGTCTGCAACGCCTTGGCGATCAGCCCCTGCAACACTGTCAGCTGCGACTGATAAGACTCGGCAAACGCCGCATCCGCCGCCGCTTCGTACTGCTTCTCCGACAGCCGCATGTCCTGCGACGCATCGTTGAGCGTACCGATCAGACGCGTGGTGTCCAGGCGATCCACCAGCACATTACTGCTGCTATAGCCAATGAAGGCCACCGCTCCCACCGCCAGCAAAAGAACGCCAAACCCGGCCCCCAACTTTCGGGAAACCTTGATGTTGCCCAGGAAATTCGATGCTTCTGCCATGTTCAGCCTCTAACGCCCTGACGCGATTCAGCGTCAGGCACAAAAAGTAGATCTCTGATAACCGGAGTTACCACTCATATTCGGGGTCGTCGTCCTGGGCGAAATACGGGCAGCTTCCACTGACCCGGCTGCAAATAGCCGATGCGAAAACCGTTTTGACGGCCCACGCACCGACGGACAAATCCAGGACTCAAGCTGGATTTATCGTTTCAGCAAAGGTGTTGGGAACGGATGCTATAAACTTTGGGAAAAGTTGTACAACTTTATATTTTTGTACAAGCAGTGAACTTTTTCGTGCGCATGATGACGCATTGCCATCATTTTTCATGGCACATCGCTATTGCTACGGAAACAGGCTGAAAACCGCCATTTTCGGCGGTTGTTTTGCGCATCGACAGAACACCCTCCGCGACCACGACCTCGCCGCTCGCCACGGAGGGCAGCGCTCTACGCCTTGAGCTCGACGTTATCCAACGCCTGATTCACCGCCAACTCCCCCAACATCACCACCTGCGCAATACCCAGCAGCGTCTTGCGGTGCGAGACATCCAGCAACGCGGCGAAATCGTTGAGCATGGTGGTGGCGGAACCCAAGGATTCACTGGCGTTGGCGAGCAGGGATTCGGTGTCGTAGGCCGGGTTGGCGAGGAACATCGGTTTGGATTGATCACCGCTGGCCATGATCTGGCTGACCGGGGTGAGGTAGTGATCGAGGGCGCGCTCGGCGGCTTCGTGGAGTTTGCGGGAATCGAGGGATTCGTAGGGGGATGCGGGGTCGGATTCTGGGGGATTCGGTGTTGGTTTGAACATGGATGAAACTCCTAACACTTTTAGTGAGGGCTTCACCCTTTCGCTACCAAACGAAGGGTGGCGGCCATGAACAGGTTGGTAGACCGGGTGTTAGGAGCCGGCGCGCCCGAAGACGCCCTGTACATGACCACCATAAACCCCGATCGCAAATACGATCGGTGATGGTGACGCTGTACATCTAACATGCGGGCTACCAAACCCGGTCACTGGTTTTCAGTGACCCGAGAACGATAGAACCCACGGTCTAGACGTACAAGCCGGCGGATTCTGTCTTAGGTGTAGGGGGAGGCGCAAGGTGGTGTAGGGCTGAGGTAGTACGGACAACCTCATCTTAAACAGACTGAATCTCAACCGTTTAAATTGAAGGCGCTGTACCAAGGCACGAGTCCAAACAAGTCTGATAGAGTCGGCACCGGTTCATTCGTTGACAGGGAGTCAAACATGGCAAAGCCAGCCGCACGCATCACCGATCCCACCAGTTGCCCAATGCCTGGGCACGGCCCCAAAGCTATAGCCTCCGGTTCCCCCGACGTATTCTTCGACGGACTTGCGGCTGCTCGAAAAGGCGACGCTTGCACTTGTGGCAGCGCATTGGCTTCAGCGGTTTCCGGGACAGTTTTCATAAACGGCAAAAACGCCGCGCTTGTCGGCACCACGGGTACGCATGGAGACGTTGTGACTGGTGGATCGGGAACAGTGATCATCGGTGACTCCCATACACCAGCTCCTTTTACAGCCCCTACCCCGATCATCGTTCACCCTGGTTGGATCAGCTTCAATATTCCAGGGGAGGAGTCATATCAGGGCATGAGTTGCTCCGCACACTTTGACGACGGATCTACCCTATCAGGCGTTTTTGATAACACCAACACTGTGAAATTTCTCAATATCCCCGGGAAAATCTGTCACAAGCTTGAATTCGGTACACAAGAGGAATCGGCCGCTGGTTCGATCTTCGATACATTATTCAACGCTTCTTTGAAATAAGGATTTTTTCATGACTGAACCATTGCTCGTCACGGGAAGCTACGTTGTCCAGAAAGCACACGCGCTCGAAAATTCGCCCTTGGATATGGCCATTGCGGGAATGGAAGGTGCTGCTACAAGATTTTCTGTAGACGCTATATCGGATGCAAAAGTACGCACCAACTACATGAACAACATCAAACGCATGTCAGTGGAAACAAAAGCCGAAGTCGCTGCTGGAAGGCTCAGTGCTAAAGAAGGAGCAGCGTTCTGCCAAGAGATGCGAAACAGAATTTTGCTGGAACACCGAAAATACACTTCGGCACAAGGCGTTGCCTTCGCCGAGAGAAAAAAGAAACTTCCTCCAACGCTTCAGGAAACGCTGGATAAATACGCACTAAAAACCGCAAAAGTGGAGTACAGCAAACTTACTCCAGAACAAAAAAGCAAAGTTTACTATGAGATTCTTGACTCAGCAGGTCGGGACAACGCACCGGTAAGTAGGGGAACCAAGAAATTAAGAATTATGGGAAAAGTCGGTTTATTGGTAACCGCCACCTTCGCCGTTTATGAAATTATGAATGCTGACAACAAAGTGAAGGAAACAGCCAGACAAGGAATCATCATCGGCGGTGGTGCTGCGGGTGGTGGGTTAGCGGGTTTGGGCGTTTCCGCATTTTGCGGGCCTGGTGCCATTGCATGTGCTGTAGCAATCGTATTGGCAGGCAGTATTGCAGGAGGCATCGCTGGTAGCGTTGTTGCTGATACCTTTGATGAAGAGTTGGAGGAATTTTCTAAATGGGACGCGCTATGACAAAGCAACAAAGAGCGGATATTCGCTGGGCATTGTCAGACGCATTCGTTGATAACGAAGTCGACTACGCTGCGATTGCGCGGCAGACAGAAGAATTTGATAGAGACGAAATCAAGCGAATTTTGTTTGAAGAAGTGGCGCCTGTTTGTCATTCCAACCTTGAAAGCACACTTCCGACTATCTGGCTTTGTTTCAATAGAGAAGAACTGGAAAGCGACATTGAAGAAATGCTTAATGCAAAGAAACATAACTGGATGAAGAGCCAGCTAAACTCCCTATTGGTAAAATGGCTAAAACTCAGATACAAATATATTTGGCACAATATAGAAACTCATTATTAACAACCCGAAAGGAATGCAGTACCAAAAAGCACACCAACTTATCACCTGCAACAAACAATCAAATTTCGCTAGAGGCCCTTAGCGAGGATCCGTTCAAAAACGGCAAGGACGATCAGAAAGTCTAGACAGGAACGCTCAAAAAAGCGGACCTCACTTGGAGAATATATAAATCATCGTCCCACCACCGTCACGAACGAAAGCTTGGCACTCAATTGCAACTCCTCTCTGCTCAACCGTAGCGATCTCTCCGCTATCATTAAGCGCCCGCGCCCTACACTGCTTCGAATATTTCATAATATCGGCGGCTGATCGTGTCGAAACCAAACTACCTGCCCTTCCTACTAGATCATAGAATTGCTGATCCGGGGTCGGACCGTCCCATGAGATCGCAACATTCGGTAGGCCGGTTGCGCAGCTAAGAGATAAAGTCATGTATCGCCCATCACGAAAGTGCGTTATCTGTTTGCCTTCGGTTTGCCTATCCAGTGTTAAGTGACGCTCCGCATAAAGTTTCGAAAGGATTGACTCGCAATTATCAGCAAGCGCGCTGTTAGAAAGCGTCAAAAGAGCAATGATGGTACCAACGCTGATCCGAAATTTACCGCTCATGAGCGTCCTTTTGTGATCGTTTTCGATCAGTTCTTCAATTAAAAGGGGGTAGATTTATTACTGCCAAGCATTCCGCCAATGCTTGGCTAATTTTTGAGCATAGACCTCCGCCAGCTACCAAACCCGTCCGCCCCCCATTCCTGATAAACTCCCCCACCTCCCAGCCCCACCCAATCCAGAACCGCCAATGTCCCCTATCACCGCCACACCCGCCCCACTCTCCCGCCGCTTCTCCGTCGCCCCGATGATGGATTGGACCGACCGCCACTGCCGTTTCTTCCTACGCCTCCTGTCGAAGAACGCCCTGCTCTACACCGAGATGGTCACCACCGGCGCTCTCCTCAACGGCGATAACGAACGCTTCCTCCGTCACAACGAAGCCGAGCACCCGCTGGCGCTGCAACTCGGCGGAAGTGTTCCGCTCGATCTGGCCGCCTGCGCGCGCATGGCGCAGGAGCATCGTTACGACGAGGTGAATCTGAATGTTGGCTGCCCGAGTGATCGGGTGCAGAACAATATGATCGGTGCGTGCCTGATGGGGCATCCGCAGTTGGTGGCGGATTGTGTGAAGGCGATGCGCGATGCGGTGTCGATTCCGGTGACGGTGAAGCATCGGATCGGGATCAATGGGCGGGACAGTTACGCCGAATTGTGTGATTTCGTCGGTACGGTGCGGGATGCCGGGTGTACCAGTTTTACCGTGCATGCGCGGATTGCGATTCTGGAGGGCTTGTCGCCGAAGGAGAATCGCGACATTCCGCCGTTGCGGTATGACGTGGCGGCCCAGTTGAAGGCGGATTTTCCGGAGCTGGAGATTGTGCTGAACGGCGGGATCAAGACGATGGAGGCCTGCCATGAGCATTTGCAGACCTTTGACGGTGTGATGCTCGGGCGTGAGGCTTATCACAATCCGTATTTGCTGGCGGAGGTCGATCAGCAATTGTTCGGCAGCAGCGCGCCGGTGATCAGCCGTGCTGAGGCGCTGGCGCAGTTGCGGCCGTATATTGCCGAGCATTTGCAGGCGGGCGGAGCGATGCATCACATCACCCGGCATGTGCTGGGTTTGGGCACCGGGTTCCCGGGTGCGCGTAAATTCCGCCAGTTGTTGTCGGTGGATATTCACAAGGCCAAGGATCCGCTGGCGTTGCTGGATCAGGCCGGCGAGTTGCTGCAAGGCCGTTGATAGATGGTTTGAATGTGCGGGCAACGAATGAGCGTTGCCCGGAGTTTTTATGTGCTGACAGGATGTCTTTTGTTTATGCCCGCGTTTCGCTGTGTTTCGTTCAAGCGTTTTATCCCCCTCGCTCTACTCGCCACCGCCTCTGCCAGTACTCACGCCCACTGCGATTTCATTTGTGGCGCGGGTGAGGAAAGCCCTTTGCAGATCACGCAGTTCACCGGTTTGATGGTGGCGACGACGGTGTTGTCGCCGTTCTACGCAACCTCCAAAGTTTCCGGTCTCAATAAACGTATTTACTCGCCAGAGGAAATCGAAGCGGCGCGCTATTACCTCGCCAGCGACGGCATGCTGCAAGCCGCGTATTTCACATCAGCCTTGCAGCGCTACCGCCAAGAGTCGCCCAACTCGGAGTTGAACGACCTCGCGGTTGCGACATTGATCAGCAGTCAGTGATCACGCCGCCGCTTCCGTCCAGTTCACCCAGCCAAACACCCACGTCGCCAGAATCAACAAGCCAAACGCGATCCGATACCAGGCGAACGCGGCGTAGCTGTGGTTGGCGATGAATTTGAGCAGGCCACGCACGGCGATCATGGCGAAGATGAAGGCGATGACGAAACCGAGGGCGAACACCGGCAGGTCGCTGGCCTGGAACAGGTCGCGGTATTTGTAGCCGGAGTACACCGCGGCGCCGACCATGGTCGGCATGGCGAGGAAGAACGAGAACTCTGTGGCGGCTTTCCGGGACAAGCCGAACAATAAACCGCCGATGATGGTCGAGCCGGAGCGCGACGTGCCGGGGATCATTGCCAGGCATTGCACGAAACCGATCTTCAACGCGTCTGACCAGCGCATGTCGTCGACGTGATCGACGCTCACGACATGGTTGCGCTGTTCGGCCCACAACATGACGACGCCGCCCACGACCAAGGCCATGGCCACGGTGATCGGATTAAACAGGTATTGATGGATTTTGTCAGCGAACAGCACGCCGAGGACCACCGCCGGCAGGAAGGCGATCAGCAGGTTGAGGGTGAAACGTTGCGCATTGCGTTGGGTGGGCAGGCCTTTGACGATGTCGAAGATCTTCGGGCGAAACTCCCAGACCACGGCCAGAATTGCCCCCAGTTGAATAATGATGTTGAACGCCATCGCGCGTTCGCCGCCGAAGTCCAGCAAGTCGGCGACGATGATCTGGTGGCCGGTACTGGAGATCGGCAAGAACTCGGTCAGGCCTTCCACTGCGCCTAAAATCAACACCTGGATAAAGGTCCAGAAATCCATTAATCCTCCGTCAGAGCGCTCTTGATGAGCGACCGGTCAACTGTATTCAGGAATTGAGTATCTGAAGTTAAACAATCGGTATAACGCGACACCCATTGCCTGATCAGGCGACGGAGAATATGTCTTATCAAAAGACACACTCAAGCCATGTTAATAATCGTCCGCCTACGAACCGCTCGAAAAATATTTAGGCATTTAGTAGAAAAAAGTTGGATCAGCCAATAAAGTGTGATCAAGCTCACACTATCTCACGATCACGGACAGTGGCAATTGGACATGAACAAAGCCGTGGCCATAGATTCAAAATAGTGGCACAATTCCACATTGCCACCATGTAACGACTAGTTCACAGCCCCGAGAAAATCAACTAAAAGCTTGAAATGCTTAATTATTGTTAGAAAACTCGGGAGCCACGTCTAAAAATCGCGTGAATGTTACCAATTGTCAGTCACAGATGAGAACCGGTGCTTTAACATCCCGATGTCAGCACCTAATTCGAGTCAATGCATGATGCTCTCAGGGAACTTGGCGACTAGAAGTCCGCGCCCGACAAACGACGTACCCGGTGTTCTCACTCTGGGCCGAACCTGTGGCGTGGCCGAACATTTTAGAGCGCTGGTCGCAAAGCACGTACGCACTGATATGGCACTTGAGGCCAGTTCGTACACTAGTTCATTTAAGCACAATGAACTTTCTGGTTCGTATCGAGCCATCTTCATCGTTATCGACACTCCGCAAGCGCTGGAAGACAATCTTGCGCTGATCGAGAACCTGCGCACCAATAACTTGAAGCCGATCATTTGCGCGGTCATTACCGGTCGCGGCGCGTTCAACAAGATCAAGTATTTCCTGGCCGGGGCCGACTTCTGTATCAAGCTCAATACCCTTTCCGACGAGGGCGACGAGTTGCTCGGTGAGTTCTTCACCAGTGAAGAATGGCAGCGGGATATCAACCTCACACTCGACCCTACGCGCATCTGCCTGCTGGGCGGCACCAGCCAGAAACTCGACATCTCGTTTGCCGAGATGAAGATCCTGGAAGCCTTTGCGCAGACCAGCAATCACATTCTCAGCCATGATGAAATCGCCAGCATCATGGGGCTCAATACCAATTTCTACGACCCGAGGGCGCTGGAAAAATCCATCAGCCGCTTGCGTGGAAAAATCAAGGACATGTATGGTACGAACGCGATTCAGAGCATCCGCGGCTACGGCTATCGCCTGATGCGGGGTCTGATATCGACTGCCTGACTCTCGGGCAGCCATCCTCTTTGCATAATTACGAAGGATCGTCATATGCAACCATACCGCTCTAGTTGTACTTCATACCTAATTATAATCAAGCAATTGAATGAGCACGGCTACACCGAACCATAACAATAAACTTAACAACATAGCAGCAGAACGAGTGGAACTTATCGAGGGCCATTTTGGGCCCAGACCCTGCCTGTCGATTACTTCCAAGGAAGTTATTGCTCGCCTGCCGATTTATCTTTTCGCCCATTTTGGTGCACATTTTAGGAGAGAGACATGGAAACTAGTACAACCCTCCCAAGAAAATATTTTGTCGTCGTGACCAACAGTACAACGTCGCAGCGTGAACTTGAGAGCATTCTGTCCAGCGAGCGCTTCAATTCGTTTGGCACGTCTCAGGCACAAATGTTTATTGAAGGTGCTACTTCGCCCTCTTCCGCCCCGATGCTGATGGAGTTTTCTTACCCAAGCGGCACTCGGAAAAACGTCGCCCGCACGATTGAACACGATACCCAGCGCATACTGGCCACCCTCGAATCGGAATGGCTCGCCGCACAATCGGCAAACCCGTTTCACCAATCCCCGACAATGAACGCGGACACCGCCCACCCGACTTCAGCCAATGAAGACGGCACACCGTGCAACGAAACCTGGCATCTGGACAACGATCAAGGCGCACTGGTCAAGGAAGGCGTCGAGATCAGCCTTACCGGACTGGAAACCGCACTGGTGCGCAAAATGCTCCATCACGAGGAACGCGTAGTCAGTCGTGATGACCTGATCCTCAGCATCGGCCGCGAGCCGGAGCAATATCGTGGCCTGGAGATGTGCCTGAGTCGCCTGCAGGACAAGTTCAAAAGCGCGAGTAATGGTGAGCGTCTGTTTCGTGCCGTAAGAAACCGCGGTTATTGCCTCATCCAGGAAATCGTTGCGTAAACACGTACGATATCCACGAACAAAACAAACAGAAAACAGTGCGATTACAAAAACAACAAGAGCACTCTGTTTGACTTCACCTCCCTGGTAATAATAGCTCCCTGCCTCCACCCCTCCTACAGTAACAAACACAACATAATTTATTCACCCCCTGCTCTGCGACCTTTTCTAACAACCTTGTATTTGATTATTAAAAAGTTGGCACTGTGCCATCTTGTTAGAACTCGTCAGACACCCTCTCCAGCAATAACTTAGTCTATTGATTGACGACAGTTCGGCCTATCGACGTTGTTACCTCAGGACACTCGTCCAATAACAACAACAAGCCTATCTAGCAACTCGGACTTCAACTGTCGAAACCTGAATGGACGTATTTCTGGGGATATCTCATGGAACTTTCTCTACGGATCAATCGAAATAACGGCCTCAAGGGACTTACCTTCTGGGGCCAATGGGCATTGGCGCAGGCTTTCATTGTTGCGTTGTTATTCATACTGGCTGAACGGCATACGGGAACTGTCGAGTTCTATTACCGCATGTGCGCGACACTGGCGGTGCTGGCCTCGGTGCCGGCGTATACGTTCAGCGGCGTGTATCGCAAGCAGGACAATTACCTGACCGGGCTCGGACGTTTGTTCATGGGCTGGTCGATGACCATGGTGGCGCTGGCTTGCATCGCGTTCGTGTGCAAGGCCGACGAGGTGTTCTCCCGCGAGGTGACGCTGAGTTGGGCGGTGTACGGTTTCCTCGGTCAGGCGTTGCTGTACGCACCGTTGCACGCCTTTTCCAAGTACTACCAGCGCTCCCGCACCAGCGCGCAGAAAACCCTGATCGTTGGTACCGGCGAGCTGGCACTGGGTCTGGCAAAGAAGATCAGTCAGGTGGAAAACCTGCCGTTGGTAGGCCTGGTCAGCAATGGCCCGACGCCGAATCTGGATGCGAATGCGCCGCGTGTGGTCGGCGATCAGGAAGATTTGCTCGAGCTGATCAAAGACCATGACATCCGTCGTCTGTACATCACCCTGCCGCTGGCCGAAGCCGCGAAAATCGAAGCGATGTACGTCGATTTGCTCGGCGCCAACGTCGATGTGGTCTGGGTGCCGGACTTGAACAGTCTGACCCTGCTCAATCACTCGGTGAAGGTCGTGGACGGTCTGCCGGCCATCTGCCTTAACGAAAGCCCGCTGACCAGCCGCCCTACTGCTGCGCTGAGCAAGAGCCTGTTGGAAAAAGGCGTGGCGTTACTGGCGATCATCCTGTTGAGTCCGGTGCTGCTGTTCATTGCGTTGGCAGTGAAGATCAACTCGCCCGGGCCGGTGTTCTTCAAGCAGGATCGCCACGGCTGGAACGGCAAGGTGATTCAGGTGTGGAAATTCCGCTCGATGCGCGTGCACGATGACCGCGAAGTGGTTCAGGCCAGCCGCAACGACTCGCGTATTACTGCGGTCGGGCGCTTCATCCGCCGCACTTCGCTGGACGAGCTGCCGCAGTTGTTCAACGTGCTACAGGGGCAAATGGCGTTGGTCGGTCCACGTCCGCACGCGGTGGCGCACAACAACTACTACTCGGGGAAAATCCTCGCGTACATGGCTCGTCATCGAATCAAACCGGGTATTACCGGGCTGGCACAAATCAGCGGCTGCCGTGGCGAGACCGACACCATCGACAAAATGCAGCGCCGCGTCGAGATGGACCTGCATTACATCAACAACTGGTCGTTGTGGCTGGATCTGAAGATCCTGGTGAAGACGCCGTTTACGTTGCTGTCGAAAGACATTTATTGATGGACGAGTGGTAGATCAGGCAATACCGCAAGGGGACGAAAGTCCCCTTTTTTGTGGGCGGGATTTGGGTGGTGAGTCAGGCTGTTGCGATGCTGGCTGTACCAACGCCTTCGCGAGCAAGCCCGCTCCCACAGGGTCCGGCGGCGTTCACTCAAATCGGGCACACCACAAAATCACTGTGGGAGCTTGCCTGCAAGCGATAACGGTGGATCAGGCAACATGGATTTTGAATGGACTGGCGCCTTCGCGAGCAGGCTCACTCCTACAGGGATCGGGGGTATGGATCGGATATTCGGTTCACCCCAGACCACTGTGGGAGCGTGGCTTGCCCGCGAAAGCGGTGTGTCTGGTAGCACATATGCTGAATGTGCCGACGCCTTCGCGGGCAAGCCCGCTCCCACAGGGATTGTGGGATCGCGTCGGGATGTGTGGCCTCACCGCAACCCCATTGTAGGAGTGAGCCTGCTCGCGATGGCGGTGTTTCAGGCGACAGGGATGTCGACTGGGCTGACGCTTTCGCGAGCAGGCTCACTCCTACAGGGATCTCGGCATAGATCGGATATTCGGTTCACCCCGGACCATTGTGGGAGCTTGCCTGCAAGCGATGGCGTTGTGTCAGGCGACAGAGATGTTGAATGGGGCCGACGCCTTCGCGAGCAAGCCCGCTCCCACAGGGATTGTGGGAGCGCGTCGGGATGTGCGGCCTCACCGCAACCCCATTGTAGGAGTGAGCCTGCTCGCGATGGCGGTGTTTCAGGCGAGAGGGATGTCGACTGGGCTGACGCCTTCGCGAGCAGGCTCACTCCTACAGAGATCGGGGTATGGATCGGGTAATCGGTTCACCCCGGACCACTGTGGGAGCGTGGCTTGCCCGCGAAAGCGGTGGGTCAGGCTGCACAAATGTTGGATGTGCCGGCACCATCGCGAGCAGGCCAGCTGCTCCCACCGATTCCCAAGGATTACTCGGTAATCTTCGAGAAGTTGCGGTAGAACATGTCGCCCTCGCGGCTATCGGTCATCGAGTGCAGCTGGAAGCTGCGATTGAGCCTGGCGCCGCCGTCACGGGTCAAGGGGGCCCAGACCAGGTTGGCGCGGCGCATGGTCGACATGCTCATCATTTCGTCGAACGGGATCGACAGGTAGAGGCCTTTGTCGAAACTACCTTCGCCATACTCGGCACTGCCGGCGGTAGTGATCGTGGCCCAGGCGCCGAAGCGCACACCGTTGAAGAACTCGCGAGAGATGTCGAGCGTGCCGCCCCAGTCGCCGGCCAGGTAGCGACCGACGCTGACCGCCGCCAGCGTGTCGTACGGCAAGTCGGTGTAGCCGGTGATGTGCCCGGTCCAGACCGAATAGTCGCGCAGGCCAAAACCCTGGTCGAACTCGCGCTGACGCACATAGTTCAGATCCGCCCCCACCGACCAGCGCTCGCCGGTCGGACGGAACAACACCTCACCGCCGACGCCAGCAAACATCGACTCCAGATAACCACCGTAGACCATGCCATACAGGTCTTTGTCCAACTGCTCGGCATGGCTGACCTGGAACAACGGCATGGTCACTTCCGAGGTGGTCAGGTACTGACGCAAATCGGTACGCACCCGCGGCAGACCGCTCGGCGCATCGTAGGTGAACTTGTCGAAGTTGTTCACCAGGTTGGCACTGACCAGCCCGCTCCACCAGGTGTTGCGGTTGAAACGGTACTCGGCGTCCGCATCGGCACTCAATTGATAGAGCAAACCATCCGGGCCGCCGACGTTTTGCTTGAAGCCCAGACCAACTCCATAACTGAAGTGCTGCGGCGCTTCGCTGTAGAGGGTTTTCTCGTTGTGCGGCATCGCCGGGTTGATCTCGGTGGTGCGGTGCAACGACTCCAGCGGCTCCTCGTTGTTGATCACTTCACGGAAGGTCTGGCGCGGCACGCTGGTCTCTTCCAGCGGCAGGTCGTAACGCTTGTTGACCACGGTGAACCAATTGATGTCGTCATTCACGCTGTTGTCGAGAATCCGGCTCGCGCGGCCAACGGCCTTCGACGAATGGAAGTAGCGCTGCTGCTCGCCGTAGACGATCAGCTCGGAATCACGCTGACTGATGCGCTCGACCTTGTACCCGGCGTTTTGCTGCAAGCGTTGCGACACGTCGGCCCAGTTGACCTGTTCCAGCGGCGTGATCGGCATCTTCGCCGGCAGCGGTTCAGGCGTCGGATCGTAGGTCTTGGCCGGCGCCTTGCGGCTGACGAAATTGGTATGGAACGTGATGCCGAACATCGCCGTGTTGCCCCGCTCCCACGCCGCGCTGACGTCCACCGAATCCGCCACTTTGAACACCGCGCCGAAGTTGATCGGCGAGTCTTGCTTGATCACGTTGTCCTTCGGCTCGTGCTTGTAGTCGTTGCCTTCGTATTCGAGTTTCAGGCTGAGTCGATCCCACGGTGTCTGATAGCTCACGCCACCGAAGAACGACGGCTTGCCGCGAAAGTACGAACCGGCGTTGACGTCACCGGTGCCTTCCAGGGCCGGACGGGTCTTGAAGCGATCGTCGAGGTAGCCCAGCGGGTTATCGAGATCGCCACGATTACCGAGATACCCCCAGGCAATGCCGGCGCTGAAATCGAAATTATCAAAGCGCTTGTTGGCGACGAAATATTCGCTGGCGAACAAGCCGGTACCGCCAATGTCTCGGAAGCCCAAAGCGACATCGGGGGCCCAGTGGGTTTCCTGCCACAGCCGGACTTTGGCATCGACCGCCTTGTCCTTATAGCTCTGGCTGCCGCTCATCGACTCCGGCCCGTACGGGCGGTTGGTGATGGCGGTGTAGCGGAACGAGCCTTCGAGCCAGTCCAGCGGCTGCAGCGACACGCTGTAGCGGCTGTAAGGCTCGGTGCGGTTGGCGTTGACGCTCAGCTCGCCGGCCGGGGCCATGCGCGCGGTCGGGGTCTGCAACAGACCGGTACCACCGAAATCATTCTGGGTAATACGCGGTTCGGCATGCACCAGACCGCACGGCAATAACAACACAGCAGCAACACGTAACTTCAACGAACCACCTCAGCCAGCTGCGTGGCAATCAATTCGGCCAACTGCTGATTCAGTTCAGGAACAGGCGGATCCAGATCATCGTTTTTCACCGGCACCAGAATCTTGCTGCCGGCCACGGGAAACTGCCCGCTCTCGCGATTCCAGTGCGCGATACCCACGCGCCGGACCGCACCATTGGGCTGGATCAGCCACAGGTAATCGGCCTCGGCATCGTCCAGCGGCGTGCAGCTTTCCAGGTACTCGCGCGCCTCCAGCAGTGGCTGATAAGACAGATGGCAGGTCTCGGCGACGGCGCCCAACACTTGCACCTCGTCGACCCGTTTCGGGTAAATCAGGCGATCACCATCGTCGAGACGAATGTTGCGCGCAAAACCGACTTCCACCGCGACCGGATCGAGATCCGCGACCTGGCGCCCGGTGACCGGCATCTGCCGCACCTGCTCGGCCAAGCGCAACGCCAGCGCCGCGCGACTCGGGCGGTCAAACAGCGAAGCCATGCGCTGCAGCACATCGAGATCGAACAACACGCCGGCCTTGAGCCGGGCCTGCTGTTCCAGCAACGACTGGCGCAGCAACTCACCGGCCAGCCAGTAACCTTCGGCATTCGGCACCGCCACGCTGATCACGTCGAGCAAGCGCCCGCCCGGCGGCAATTCCACCGGCCCCGGATTGGCCACATCGCCACTGACCGTGACCGCTGCCTGACTGACGCCGCTGAGCAACAGCAAACCCGCCGATAACCTCCGTAAGCGCTTCATGGCAGGTGCCTGCGATCGGGGGTCAATTGCACGATGCGCACGCGCATTTGCGCGGTCAGTTGCTGCTCGCTCTGCAGGATGAAACCGTCCACCGGATCGACCCAGTAATGGTTGGTCGCGCGCAGGCCGATGGCCGGGACGTCGATGCGCTCATCGACACGCAGCACGGTGTATCGCTTGTCGAGAATGTCCAGGGTTTGCGTGGATCGGCGGGAGAACCGGCTGTTGACGATCAAGCCAACCTCCTGGCCCTTGTACAGGTCGATCCAGCGCTGACTGGTGAAGCCATCGGCGACTTGATGCAGGCCATGTTTGAACGGCGCGTTGTCGGCCAGCCGCGTACCGTCCAGATCGCCCTCGACGCCGAGGCCGATGGTGCGCACGGCGAGGCCGTCACGCAGCAGCAACACCTGTTTGCCGGAAGCGACCCAGAACTGCAGATCATCACGCTCACGCACCAGCGCCAGCACCCCGGAGCCGGAGGGCGTGGTCAGTTTGACTTGCGGATACTTGACCTCGGCCACTTGGGCCGCGCTCACGTCCAGCTCATCCGGGCCGATCACCGCCGACTTGAGGTTGCGCACCGAAGCGGTCATCAGCGGGTTACAGCCACACAACATCAAGGCCGCCATCAGGCAGACGCCAACTTTCAAGGTTTTCACGGTCGGCCTTATTTGCTGTTGTTACTGAATTCGCTCCAGTTCTTCGCAGCGGAAGCCCCGGTCCCGACAATCGATGCCGACGGCACCAGTTGGCTGATGAAGCGGTTCCAGCGCGTGACGTTGGCCGGGCCGACGTACACCACATCCTGGGGACGCACTTCAAAGTGCGAAGCGAGTGCCATGGCGGTCGGCGACTGGGCTTCCAGTTGATAGATCTTCGCCGGCTCGACATCGAGGTTTTCCACCCCGCGAATCACGTACACCGCGTTGCCGTTGGAGGTGGTCTGACTCAGACCGCCGACCGAACCGAGCACGTCGGAGAGATTCATCGTCGCGGTCTTGAAGCTCAGCGCACGGGGCTGATTGACTTCGCCCATGACGTAAATGCGCTTGTTGTCGTTGTACGGCAGATAGAGCTGGTCGCCGCCCTTGAGAAAGACGTGCTGCAACTCGGAATCCTGCTGGTTCAGCGAGTCGAGATTGAGCGGATACACCCGGCCATTGCGGGTCAGCAACAGGCCAGACAGATCGGCGTTGTTGGTGTCGATACCGGCAGTACCGAGGGCTTCGATCACGCTCAACGGGTTGGTGGAAATCGGCTGCGGGCCGGCCTTGGCCACGGCGCCCGAGACCACCACTTTCTGACTGGCGAAACGCAGCACCGCGACATCCACTTGCGGCTCGGCGATGAACGCCGACAGGCGGGATTCGATGTCCGCACGCAACTGTTGAATAGTCTTGCCGGCCGCCTGCACTTCCTTGATGAACGGGTAGTACAGCGTGCCATCGGAGCGCACCAGTCGACCGTTGGCGTCGATCTGCTGTTGTGCCCCCGATGGCGCGGTCAGCTCCGGGTGATCCCAGACCGTGATGTACAGCACATCGTTGCTGCCGATGCGGTATTCCGCCGGCGTCGCCAACAATTCCGCCGGCACCGTCTCACGCTTTTGCGTGGCGCGGGTCATCGAGATCAGCTTGGGCGTGATCGGAATCAGCTCTACCCGACTGCTTTCGCTGGCGCCCTGGCGCGTGATGTCGCCGGTGCTCAGGTATTGGCCGGGGGAAAACATGCAACCTTGCAAAGCGATACTTGCCAACAGCAAAAGAGCAAAACTACGAGTCATAATGGCACTACGCTATTCAAGGGCGAATCTAAAAACAAAGTCACCCGACTTGTGTCGGGCGACCCTGTACTGCACTAACAAATGTTCCTGTTAGTTGTGCGTGCCGGTTGTACCGGTGGTACCCGTAGTACCGGTGGTACCGCCGTTGGCACTTCCACCACTGTTGGACGCCGCCACTGCACTGGCAACCATTGCCGTACTGGCAGCAGGCGCGGTAGAAGCCGCGACACTGCCAGATACATTGGTTACCGCAGTAAGCGGCGCTTCAGCAGCGGACGCCCAGTTGCTCAACATCGTCAACAGGGCAATCGCCATCACTTTTTTCATATCAACTCCTTTCTAACATCCGGCCTGTTAAAAACCGGCCTGTGTTAGCGGTGGTAGCGTTCAAGTCCGCAAAATACGCGCACAAGATCCGTCGTTCTTTCACAGTCTTACCCAACTGATAAAAGTCGAACGGCAGGTTTATATCTACGGACTTGCAAAAGGCATTTCCAGCGTATTTTCCCGACGATATCTAACACCTGACCGAAACTAACATTCAGTATTAGAACGACATCATTCGAGATAACCGCGCGGATGATTGGATTGCCAGCGCCAAGTGTCGGTGACCATGTCCTGCAAACTGCGCGTGGCTTTCCAGCCGAGCTCTTTGGCAGCCTTGGACGCGTCGGCCCAGCTCTCGGCAATGTCACCGCTGCGACGCGGCATCACCCGGTACGGCACTGGTCGCCCGCTGGCCTGTTCGAAGGCATGCAGTACCTGCATCACGCTGTAGCCGTCGCCGGTGCCAAGGTTCCAGGTGTGAATGCCCGGGCGTCCGGCAATCGACTGCAAGGCCTTCAGATGGCCATCGGCGAGGTCGACGACGTGGATGTAATCGCGCACCCCGGTGCCGTCGATGGTCGGGTAATCGTCGCCGAAGATCGATAACTCCTGCAGGCTGCCGACCGCGACCTGGCTGATGTAAGGCAGCAGGTTGTTGGGAATGCCGTTAGGGTCTTCGCCCAGGTGCCCGCTGTGATGCGCGCCGATCGGGTTGAAGTAACGCAGCAAGGCGATGCTCCAGCGCGGCTCGGCCTGACTCAGGTCGCGCAGCACGTTCTCGACGATCAGTTTGGATTGACCGTAAGGATTGGTCGGAATGCCGGTGGGGAAATCCTCGCGGATCGGCATCTGCTCAGGCTCGCCGTACACCGTGGCCGACGAGCTGAACACCAGACGGAACACGCCCGCTGCGGCCATCGCCTGACACAACGTGATGCTGCCGCCGACGTTGTTTTCGTAGTAATCCAGCGGCTTGCGCACGCTCTCTCCGACGGCCTTGAGCCCGGCAAAATGCAGCACCGCGTCGATTTGATGCTCGCGGAAAATCCGGTCGAGCAACGCCCGGTCGCAGACATCGCCGCGAATCATCAGCGCGCTTTTGCCGCAAATGCCTTCTATCGCGTGCAGTGCCGCATCGCTGCTGTTGCAAAGATTATCCAGTACAACAACTTCATAACCTGCTTCAAGCAGCGCAAGTGTGGTGTGCGAGCCGATATAGCCGGCACCACCCGTTACCAGAATCTTCATAGCGCGGTCCGTCATTGGATAAGTGACAAGTAGCGTGTCAAGTCCCTTTTATTCAATCTGTGGCGCACCACACAAATAAGGACGACAACAGCCTCAAACAAAATTGGTTCAACCACTGGCAATAAATATTTTTGCAGGTCAAACTGTATTGCCCGGTACTTATTAGCACTCCAAGTACACTCATCACTATCAACAGATACCGACTAAAAATAACTAATAACGTTGTTACCGACATCTCATAACATTGTCATGTTTTAGCCTTCGCGCTAATTGCCATTAACAACCTGACTCAGGTATTAAAGTACTCGTTCAATAATCATTGAAACTTGTGCGCCTTCGTAAGTGTGCGCATACGTTGCCTGTGTTCCATGACTGTCCAGGATACTTTTATGATTCGTAAATGTTTGTTCCCCGCTGCCGGTTACGGCACGCGTTTCTTGCCGGCGACCAAAGCCATGCCGAAAGAGATGCTGCCGATCGTCAACAAACCGTTGATCGAATACGCCGTTGAAGAAGCACGGGACGCCGGCCTGCAACACATGGCCATCGTCACCGGTCGGGGCAAGCGTGCGCTGGAAGACCACTTCGATATCAGCTACGAACTCGAACACCAGATTCGCGGCACCGAGAAAGAAAAATTCCTCGCCGGCACCCGCGAACTGATCGACACCTGCACCTTCTCCTACACCCGTCAGGTGGAAATGAAGGGCCTCGGTCACGCGATTCTCAGCGGCCGCCCGTTGATCGGCGATGAACCCTTTGCCGTGGTGCTGGCCGACGACTTGTGCCTGAACCTGGAAGGTGACGGCGTGCTGTCGCAGATGATCCAGCTGTACAAGAAATTCCGCTGCTCGATCGTCGCTATCCAGGAAGTCCCGGCCGACCAGACCCACAAGTACGGGGTGATCGCCGGCGAGCTGATGTCCGACGGCATCTATCGGGTCAATAACATGGTGGAGAAACCGGCGCCGCAGGATGCCCCGTCGAACCTGGCGATCATCGGCCGCTACATCCTCACCCCGGACATCTTTGACCGGATCGCCGACACCCAACCGGGCAAGGGCGGCGAGATCCAGATCACCGACGCGCTGATGAAACAGGCGCAGAACGGTTGCGTGCTGGCCTACAAGTTCAAGGGCCTGCGCTTCGACTGCGGCGACGCCGAGGGTTACCTGCAGGCGACCAACTTCTGCTACGACAACGTTTACCTCAAGGGCCGCTGAGACGGCTCCCGCCCACTTCTCTTTTCAGGAGGCAACCCATGAACATGGCACAGCATGCAGCAGAGATTGAACGGGAGGTGGGCAACCTCGGGGCGGTGAGTTGGCTGCCACGCCATCAGCCGTTGCCCAGCGCCAACGAGTCGTGGCTGGGCAGCATTCTGCTGGTGGAGCGCATCGGCATGTTTCCGGCGTCCGGCGACATTCGCCGAGCGCTGGCGGATCCCTATCCCCTGCTCGCCCATCTGAAACAACGCTATGCCGAGCAGGCACTGGAAATGGACGACCGGGATGGGTTGAAAGTGATCTTCAGCGACTGGCGCTTCCGCGTACGCCTGTGCTGCAACGAGCCGGCGATCATCATCAATGTCGAGACGCGGTGTGCGACGCAGTTGATGCCGCAGAAGACTGCCGAGCTCCTGAGCCAGATAGACCAATTCCAATAAACGCT
>NZ_JBYOKU010000013.1:0-162368 GCF_057799175.1 Pseudomonas sp. 14P5.3.2
TCGCTACCAACTCTGGCGCCATGCCACAGAAGAGACCAGCCTTTCGAATCCGTTGGTGTTCACCGTGGGAGTCGCGCTGGAACTGCTCGCCCCTTGGATCAAGGAGAACAACGGCGACAGCGCACTCAACCCGCTGCTGGTCAAGGACACCTTGACCGCCGTGGTGCCGGACAACCCCGAGTTGCGGCCAACTGATGAAATCATCGTCACTTGGACTGGCGCACAGGGTACGCCCGCAGGCGGTTCGCACACCTCTGTTCCTCGGCCGCTGGGCAGCAACCGGGAGTTTGCGATTCCGAATAGTGTGGTCGCGTTCAACCTGAACAAAGATGTGAAGGTGTCCTACGTCGTCATCCGCGACGGCAAGCCGCTGCCGTCCCTCGTCTTTGATTTGACTGTGTTGAGCATGCCGCAGAATGAACTGCTCAAACCGATCATCAAGGACGCGGACAACAACGGCGAAGGCCCGGAGTTCAATGTGGGCAAACTGACCGCCAATGCGATCTACCGCATGGGCATCTGGCCGTTGATTGCCCCACTCCAATATGTCTGGCTGCGCCTGACAGGTACAAACGCTGATGGCAGCGACTACAACCTTCAGATCCATACAGCACCCGGCTCATATGTCACCGACGGGTGGATCACGCAAGGTTATTTAGAGCGCAACATTGCCCTTGCAGGCTTGAGAAACCTGAAAGATGGCAGCACGCTGACCATGGCATTCAAAGCCGCGTTCGGCAAAGACCCGAATGAGAGTCTGGCCGTGCCCTTCCCCGTGCGTACCTACACGGTTGTGACCCGGGGAGATCTGGATCTTGAACCACCCACGATCAAGGAGAACAACGGCGACAGTACGCTCAACCCGGTATTGGTCAAGGACACCTTGACCGTCGTGGTGCCGGACAACGCAGAGTTTCTGCCAACCTATGAAATAAGCGTCAGGTGGGATGGCGCTGTTGGCACGCCGGCCGGCGGGTCGCACACCTCAGTGCCGCGCGCGGTAAGCGAAGGGCTTGAGTTTGCGATCCCGAACAGCGTGGTGGCGTTCAACCTGGGCAAGCGGGTAAATGTCTCCTACGTCGTCATCATTGATGGTCATCCAACACCGTCCCGGGTATTTGAGCTGACGGTGCAAGCAATGCCGCAGAGCGCACTGGCCAGCCCCACCATCGTGCAGGCTGACAGCAACGGCAATGGCCCGGAACTGTATACCGGCGACCTGACCCAAGCTTCCGTACGCATGGGTGACTGGCCGCTGATCGCCCCCGACCAATACGTCTGGTTGCGCCTGCGCGGGACCAATGCCGACGGTAGCGCCTACGCACGCGAGATCTGGAGCGCGCCGAACAACGTTACCGATTCAGACTGGATCACCAACGGGTTCTTCACTTCCGATATTGCAGTCGCTGAAATCAAAAACCTGCAGGATGGCAGCAGCCTGGCACTGGAGTTTAAAGCGGCGCTTGGTCAGAGCACGGTGGAGAGTGAGGCGGTGCTGTTTCCGGTGCGCACTTATACGGTCAGGGCGTTGGAGGATGTGCAACCAGAAATTACTCGGGCCGAAGACTCCAAAGGGGTGGAGATTCTTCAGGACAGTACGACCATCGATCCTAAGGTCAAGCTTTTAGGGTCCGCGACCAAAGGCCAGAAAGTTCAGATCAAAGATGGCACAACCGTCAAGGGAGACGCTGACGTCGATCCGACGACAGGCCTGTGGGAACGGACCGTGACCGGCTTGAGCGTGGGCGATCACCGATTCACCGCCACCGCGCTGTATGGCAGTGGACAGGTATCGGCTGAGCGACGACTGAAAGTCATAATTCGAGTTGCTCCTGTAATCACCCGTGTAGAAGATCAGAACGGCAACTTCATCCCCAGAGAGTCAACTACCACCATGAGGACATTGATCGTGAAAGGTACTGCTACACCGAACCTAACGGTCGCGGTCGGCTACGGCTATAATTCCTCCGGCGCCATTATTGAAACGGCGAACGCTCCGGTGGATGCTAAAGGTGAGTGGACAGCCACTTTTTCTTCTCTGAGTACTGGATATTGGTGGGTAACTGCGTATCACGGAGAATGGGGTCCATCTTGGGGTGTTCACATTCGGTAAAGCAGCCATAACGGACTTGCTCATCCGGCGAACGGTCTGAATCCGAACAAAAAGAGCGGACAGATTGATTTATCGATTATCTCCCTATCGATTTATTGATCCGTCCGCTTTTATTTCAACTTCAGAAAATTCGAGGACAGTTAATATTTAGCCGATATCTGCACTTAAGCATTCTGAAGCCGTAGAACCCCACGAGAAGGCCTGCCTGCACCCGCGCAATCGCCATCAGTGTCTTTACGACTTCCGGGCGCGACTCAAGTCGTTCTACGGCATTGCCCATTGGGACATCCCATGTCGATTATCCCTTCGACCCAACATTATCCAGCGCCTGATTCACCGCCAACTCCCCCAGCATCACTACTTGGGCAATGCCCAGCGCGGTATTGCGGCTCGGCCCTTCCAGCGTCCCGGCGAAGTCACCGAGCAGGACCGTGGCCGAGGCCAGGGATTCGCAGGCGTTGGCCAGCAGGGATTCAGTGTCGGTTTGCGGGTTGACCAGGAACATGCTGCTGGGGGTGTAAGGCGTCGCCATGATGTGCGCGGGCGCGAGGTAGTGGTCGAGGGCGCGTTCAGCGGCTTCGTGGAGTTTTCTGGAGTTGAGTGATTCGTAGGGTGATACCGGGTCTGTGGCCGGCGGATTGGGTGGGGTTTCGGGCATCAGCGGGAACTCCGATCGAGGTACTTTGAAAGGATTACTCACTGCAGGAGCTGCCGAAGGCTGCGATCTTTTGATGTTGGTTTTAAAAGCAAGATCAAAAGATCGCAGCCTTCGGCAGCTCCTACAGGGGGCCGCGTGATTAGTTCGGCACGCGGCGGCCGTCCAGCACTCGGTTGACCATCAGTTCACTGAGCATGATCACCTGATGCAGCATCAGCATCGCCCGGCGCTGTGGGTTGTCGACGACGTCGCCGATGTCGCGCGCCATATCACTGGCGGCGGCTAATGATTCGCAGGCTTCGACCAGCAATGTTTCTTCGTCCACGGTGGGGTCGATGAGGAAGATTCGGCTTGATTTGCCTGACGGTACTGAAGGGATCGAGATCTTCAGTGCGCCGGGGTTGAGGTAGAAGTTGATGGCGCGGTCGGTTGCCGCTTTTATCTTCTGCGGGTCGAGGGCTGGGTCGTATGGGATCGGGTCGACGTCTGGGGGGTTGGGTGTGGCTTTGAACATAAGTGACTCACTGTTTTAAATAAATGAGGAGCCATCACTCTCGCTACCAAACGAAGGGTGGCGGCCATTTGTGGGTTGGTAGACCGGTCAAAACAGTAAACCCGGCGCTCCCGAAGGAGCCCCACGCATGGCCACCATAAAAGCAGAGCCCCAATAACGGACCTGTAATGTGGCGCACGACTGTAATGAAACGGGCTACCAAACCCGATCACTGATTTTCAGTGACAGGGAAACGATATAGCCCGGCCCATGGTCGTGTAAGCCGGCGGATTCTGGCGTACGCGTAGGTAACGGCGCAAGGTGTTGTAGCCGTTATGGCGTAACGGTTCGTGTACTTTAAACGTGGTTGCGTGGGTGCGTTTATGCGTGTGTGGTGAACCGGGATTGCTCCTGTAGTTTTGATGCTGTCTGGTAGACCGCTTTCGCGAGCAGGCTCGCTCCCACAGTTGGAATGAGCGCATTCAGTTGGGAGGGTGATCGGCTTGTGGGCCGTCATCGCTGGCGAGCCAGCTCCCACAATTTGACCGAGAGCATTCAGTCAGGGATTGGTCGGCTCGTAGGCCGTCATCGCCAGCAGGCCAGCTCCCACAGTTGGATTGAGTGCATTCAGTTGGGGACCGGTTGGTTGTCAGGCCGCCATCGCCAGCAGGCCTGGACGAAAAACAGGGACGGGTTCATGACCCGTCCCTTTCGATTTGTGCACTTCAGGCACAAGCCCGGCCAATCAGCTCCGGCAATCAGTCCCGCGCCAGCGCCTCGATCGGGTCCAGGCGCGAAGCATTTCGCGCCGGGACGAAGCCGAAAACGATGCCAATCAGCGTCGAGCAGATCACCGCCGTCACCACCGAGGCCATGGAGAAGACCATCTCCCACTCCTTGATGAACAGCGAAAACAGATGGCCGATGGCATACGACAGGGAAATGCCGATGGCCCCGCCGAGCAGGCAGACCATCACCGCCTCCACCAGGAACTGCTGACGAATGTCCGACTGGCGGGCGCCGACCGCCATGCGAATGCCGATCTCGCGGGTGCGCTCGGTGACCGACACCAGCATGATGTTCATCACGCCGATGCCGCCGACCACCAGCGAAATCACCGCGATCAGCGACAGCAGCAAGGCCAGCGAGCGGCTGGTTTTCTGCACGGTCTGCATCACGCTGTCGAGGTTGTTGGTGTAGAAATCCTTGATGCCGTGGCGTTGCAGCATCAATTGGGTGACGTGATTTTCCACGACTTTGCTCGACTGGCCGTCCTTGATCCGCACGCTGATGCTGTCGAGAAAGCGCTGGCCGAGCAGGCGCCCGGCAGCAGTCTCGTAGGGCACCCAGACGTTGAGGGTCTTGCCCGAGGCAAACAGGTTTTTGTTCTCGGCTGCCACGCCGATCACCGTGCACGGCAGGTTGCCGATCAGGATCACCTGGCCCAGCGGATCGACGCCCTCGGCGAACAGCCGATGCCGGGTGTTGTAGTCGATCACCACCACCTGCGCCTGACGCCGCGCATCGCTTTCGCTGAAGGTGATGCCCGCCTCCAATTTGATCCCGCGCACCTGAAAGTACTGCTCGCTGACGCCGTTGATCTGCGCGTCGAGGTCGATGTTGCGATAGCGCAGGAGCATGCTGCGGCCGACCACCGGGGTGGCGCTGTCGACGTAATACAGTTGATTCAGCGCGGTGACATCCGCTGGCACCAGTGTCTCGATCGAGGCGGCGCGCTTGTCGCCGAAACTGGTGCCGGAATAGATGTCGATGGTGTTGCTGCCGATCGCCGAAATGTCCTTGAGCACGTAGTTTTTCGCGCCCTCGCCGATCGCCGAAATCGACACCACCGAAGTGATGCCGATGACGATCCCGAGCATGGTCAGCAAAGTGCGCATGCGGTGCGAAATCAGCGCCACCCAGGCCATGTTGAAGGCTTCCTTGAACAGCCCGAGGCTAGCCACCAGGCGGCGGGTCGCCGGGGGTTTTGGCGGCACGTCTTCACCCGGCAGTTGCCCGGTATCGCGCTGGTTGCGGCGGTCGCTGAGGATTTCACCGTCGCTGACTTCGATGATGCGCTCGGCGTTGGCCGCGACTTTCGGGTCGTGGGTCACCAGAATCACCGTGTGCCCGGCCGCGTGCAGTTCCAGCAGGATGCGCATCACTTCCTTGCCGCTGGCGGTGTCGAGGGCGCCGGTGGGTTCGTCGGCGAGGATCACTTCCCCGCCATTCATCAAGGCCCGGGCGATACTCACCCGTTGCTGCTGACCACCGGAGAGCTGGCTCGGCCGGTGGGTCAGGTGCCCATCGAGACCCAGTCGCGCCAACAGCTCGCGGGCGCGGGCGTGGCGTTGCGGCGCGGGAATGCCAGCGTAGATTGCCGGCATCTCGACGTTGTGCATCGCGCTCAGGTGCGGCAGCAAGTGATAGCGCTGGAAGATGAAGCCGAAGTAATCGCGGCGCAGCTCAGCCAGCGCCTGATCGTCAAGGTCGCGGGTCTCTTGGCCGTTGATCTTGTAACTGCCGGCGGTGGCGTAATCGAGACAACCGAGGATGTTCATCAGGGTTGATTTGCCGGAGCCGGAGGCGCCGATGATCGCCACCATTTCCCCGGCATTGATCGTCAGGTTGATGTTCTTCAGTGCGAGAAATTCACGGTCGCCGGCGGTAAAACTGCGGGTGATGCCGGTCAGTTGCAGTAACGGCTGCGTCATGCTCAAGCCCCCGCCACGGCGGGCAACGGATCACCGATCACCACCCGCTCGCCTTCGCTGAGGCCCTGATTGATCTGCACTTTGACGTTGTTGTTGATCCCGGTCTGCACGTTGCGCGACTGCGCCTGGCCCTTGGCGTCCAGCACCCGCACCGGAAAACTGCCATCGGCGTTGCGTGGCCCGAGCGCGGCCACCGGCACGGTCAGTACCGATTGCGCGGTATCGAGGACGATGCGCACTTGCGCGGTCATCGAAATGCGCAAGCGATGGTCGGGGTTGGGCACCTCGAACAGCGCGTTGTAGAACACCGCGGTGTTTTGTTTCGGCGTACCGGCCGGCGGCGTTTCGAGGAAGTTCTGCGGTGCCGGCTCAGTGCCGCGCAGCTTGCCGTAATAGCGTTTGTCTTCACCGAGAATGGTGAAATACACCTCCTGCCCCGGCGCAATGTGGATCACGTCGGCTTCCGACACTTGGGCCTTGATGGTCATGGTGTCCAGATCTGCCAGTTTCAGCAGCACGGGTGCCAACTGATTGGCAATCACGGTCTGGCCTTCCTGGGTGACGATACCGACCACATCGCCGTCGATCGGCGCGACGATCCGCGTATACGCGAGGTTGACCTTGGCGGTGTCGATCTGGATGTGCGCGCTCTTGATCTGTGCGTCCAGCGACAGCAGGTTGGCCTGCTGCACCTCGTAGTTCGATTGCGCGGTCTCGAAATCCTGACGCGAGATCGAGGCGTCTTCCTGCAGGTTCTGATAACGCTCGTAAATCGCTTTGGTCTGCTTGAGCTGGGCTTGCGTGGCACGCTTTTGCGCCTGCAGGTTTTCCTCATCGACCTGCGCCTGACGCAGGGTGTTCTGCAGCACCAGCGGATCAATCTCGGCTAGCCACTGGCCCTTCTTCACCTTGTCGCCGACCTTGACCTTGAGCGACTTCAACTGCCCCGACACCTGAGCGCCGACGTCCACCTGCTTGACGCCTTCGAGCAAACCGGTGGCGAGCACGGTGTTTTCGATATCCGAGCGTTCGACCGGCGCCGTCTGGTATTTCGGCGCTTCGGCGGGTGCCTGCACCGTGTACAGCACCAACCCGGCCACCGCCGCCAACGCCAACCCCATACCGACTTTGCGCAACTTCGACTTTTCCATAAATAACCACAAGTCCGTTCAGGGATGAACCCGGCCAGAGGCCGGGTCTTGATAGAAAAACAACACTCAGGACAGCACTTCGCCGACCGCCAGCGACAGACCGTCATGCCACCACGCGGCGAAACTGAAGACGTTGGGCGCCTTGAGAATCGTGAAGTGGTTGCCCGGCCCGTACCACACCGCCAGATCGCTGACCTGCCGCTGCCAGCCTGCAAGCACCGCCGCCTGTTCGCGCTGATTGCCCCACTCGTCCAGCGTCGGGTCATCGACCAGCACCAGCCGCACCGGCCCGGTGTAGGCCAGGCGCGGTTGATAGACCGTGCGCAAGGCGCTGGCGAAGGTCCGCACCGGGCCGTGCATCGCGTTCGGCGCCGCCCGCTCCGACAACACCCCGGCACGCACCATGCCTTCGTGCAGCAGGCGCAGTTGCGTGGTGTCGTCGGCGTTGGCGAAGGTCGCAGGATCGATGCCCAGCGATTTGCCACAGGACAGTTGCAGGGTGTCGATCAACCGTTGCAGCGCGGCAGTGGCCGTGTACGGCTTGCCCGCCGTGCCGTCACCACCGGGTGCCTCGCTGTCGATCAACGTCAGCGATGCCACCTCGCGCCCGACCGCTTGCAACTGCGCGGCCATGGCGTGCGCGACCCAGCCGCCGAACGAATGGCCGATCAGGTGCAGCGGCCCTTGCGGGTGAATCTGCTCGATGGCCTGCAGGTAGAACGCGGCAGCGGCTTCGACCGCGCTGTGCGGCACACTGACGCCGTCCAGCCCACGCGGTTGCAGACCGATGATCGGCCATTCCGGGCCGATCGCCTCGGTCAGGTGAATGAACCCGGTGACACTGTCACCCGCCCCCGGCACACAGAAAATCGGCGCATGCCCCGGCTGCCCGGTCTGAATCGTCAGCAGCGGTTGATACAGCGTCGGCTCCGGCGTCACCAGGGTTTCCAGCGCCTGGGTAATGGCCTGGCCGAGTGCCTGGATGTGCGGGTGCTTCATCATGGTCCGGTGATCGCCGGGGATGTCGATGCAGTGCAGCAAGCCAATATCGAAGCGCTCTTCCCAGCCGCGCGTCGGGCTCGGCAGCGACTGGCCGTCCATCAACTCCTGTGCACGGAACAGATGGATCGTCTGGCTCGCCGGGCTGACCCGGTAATGCGCCAGCGCCAGGCGATGCGCCGCTTCGCGATCAAAGTAATGCCAGGCGTCCGTCGCGCTGACCGCCGCCAGTTCCGGATCGGTCAGTTGCTGTGCCTGGCAGCGCTTGAACAGCTCGGGGAAATCCAGTTGTTCGACTTGCGCTTCCAGCGCTTGCACCGCCGCCAGTGCTGCCTCGCTTTCGGCACCGAGCATCAGCGAACGGCCACGGCAATGGCCAAGCAACTGGCGCTTGTCGAGGCCCTCGCCGCTCCACAGCGCCTTGTCCTGGGCGAGCGGGTTTGGCGCGTAGCTGTCGAGCATGCCGATGAATTCCACCGGCTCATCGAGGCCGAGCAATTGCTGCGCGACCTCATGCGCCAGCACCCCGCCGAACGACCAGCCTGCCAATCGATACGGCCCATGTGCCTGCACGGCGCGGATGATCCCGACCATGCGCTGCGCCATGCACTCCAGCGTGCGCAATTGCGCTTGACCCAACGGCACGCCGGGCAGGCCGTAAATCGGGAACTCGCCACCGATGTGCTGGGCCAGCGTCGGGAAATACACGTCCCTGCCGCTGAATTCGTGCATCAGGAACAGCGGCGTACCGTGTGTCCCGGCACGCACCACGATCAGCCCTTCAGGCTGACTGAGCGCCTCGCCCTGACTGAGCAGCGCAGCGGCAGACTCGACGCTCGGATGCTGGAACAATTCGGCCAGCGACAGTTGCAGTCCGGCCCGTTGCATCAGATTGACCAGCTTCACCGCCAGCAACGAATGCCCGCCCAGTTCGAAGAAGTTGTCATGGCGACCGACCTGTTCGACGCCGAGGACTTCACCCCAGATCTGCGCCAGCGCGGTTTCGACTTCACCCTGTGGCGCCACGTATGGGCGGTTGATCACGGCGTCCGCTCCCGGTTCCGGCAGGGCTTTACGGTCGATCTTGTCGTTCGGCGTCAGCGGCAAGGCGTCGAGCAACACGAACGCACCCGGCACCATGTACTCCGGCAGACGCTCCAGCACATGCGCGCGCAAGGCCTCCAGACTCGGTGCTTCTACGCCGGAACGCACGGTGTACCAGGCCACCAGACGCTCATCACGCACCATCACCACCGCTTGGCGAATCGCCGGATGTTCGATCAGCCGTGCCTCGATTTCCCCCGGCTCCAGGCGCAAGCCACGCAGCTTGATCTGGAAGTCGTTGCGGCCGAGGAATTCCAGCTCGCCGTGATTGTTGTAGCGCGCCAGATCTCCCGTGCGGTACAGGCGATCACCCGCCACAAACGGGCTGTCGATGAAGCGCTCGGCCTGCATTTCCGGCAAACCGTGATAACCGCGCGCCACGCCGACGCCGCCGATGTGCAACTCACCGCTGACGCCTTGTGGCACTGGTTGACCGTATGCATCAAGCACGTACAGCCGCGTGTTGCTCAGTGCTGTGCCGATTGGCACCACGTTGTCCGGCACCGGCATGTCTGGCTCCAGCGTCCAGCCCGTGCTGTCCACCGTGGTTTCAGTCGGTCCATAAACGTTGTGCAACCGCACCCACGGCAGGCGATCGCGCACCTGGCGCGCCAGCGCTGCACTGAGTTCACCGCCACCGTTAAGCACATCGGTCAGGCTGGTGCACTGCTCGACACCGTCCTGCTCGATAAACTGCTGCAATAGCGCCGGCACGAACTTGACCACCGTCACCTGCTGCTCGCGAATGGTCTGCACCACATAGGCCGAATCGCGGTTGCCGTCCGGCCGTGCCAGCACCAGGCGCATCCCGGAACACAGCGGCCAGAAGATCTCCCACACCGAACTGTCGAAGCTGAACGGCGCTTTTTGCAGCAGCGCGCCGTGTTCGGTCGGCGGCGAAATCTGCGAACCCCAATGCACCATGTTGCAGGCGCTGCGATGCTCGATCATCACGCCCTTCGGCAGCCCGGTAGAACCGGAGGTGTAGATCATGTAGGCGAGGTTCGAGGCGCTGAGGCCCGGCACTGGCGAATCGTGATCCGGCAGGTGTTGCCAGGTACTGCGGTCAAGGTCGATCACCGTGGCGGCCGCTTCATCGAACAACCCGCGAGTAGCGGTCTGCACCAGCACCGCAGTCGGCGCGCTGTCCTTGAGCATGTAAGCCAGACGCTCTGCCGGATACCCCGGATCCAGCGGCACATACGCACCACCGGCCTTGAGAATGCCGAGCAGACCGACCACCAGATCCAGCCCACGCTCGACGCAGATCGCCACCCGCGCATCCGGCTGCACACCGAGTTCGCGCAGGTGCTGGGCCAAACGGTTAGCACGCTGATTGAGCTCGCGGTAGGTCAGGTTTCCTTGCGCGGATTGCAGCGCGACAGCGTCCGGTTTGCGCCGCACTTGCGCTTCGAACAAGCCATGCAGTGGTTGCTCCAGTGGGCACTCGACCTCGCTGGCATTGAAGTCGATGAGCAAGCGCTGCTGCTCCTGCCGGTCCAGCAACGGCACTTGCGCAAGCACGGCCTGATCGTCGTTGACCAGTGCCGCCAGCAGCCGCTGGAAGTAGCCGACAAAACGCTGCACCGTCGACTCATCGAACAAGGCCGTGGCGTAGCGTAGCGAACCGCGAATCCCGTCGGGCGAATCGCCGAGGCTCAGCGACAGGTCGAATTTCACAAAGTGACTTTCGCCGGCCACGCCTTCCAGGGTCAGGTCGCCGAGGGTCAGGCTCGGACCGTCGTTGTTGTCCCAACTGAGCATGGTCTGGAACAACGCGCTGTGCGACAGACTGCGGACTGGTTTGCTGATGTCCACCACTTGTTCGAACGGCAGATCCTGATGCGCCTGAGCGTCCAGAGTCTGCGCCTTGACCCGCGCCAGCAGCGTCTCACCGCTCGGCTCGCCCGAGGTATCGATGCGCAGCGCCAGGGTGTTGACGAACATGCCGATCAGGCCTTCGATCTCGGCGCGGGTGCGGTTGGCCACTGGCGAACCAATCACTACGTCGCTCTGCCCGGACAAGCGGCTGAGCAACATCGCCCATGCGCTCATGATCACCATGTACGGCGTCACCGCGCGACGCTGACACAAGGCTTTCAAACCGGCGCTCAAGTGTTCATCGAGCAGCAGGTCGACGCGGCTGCCGGAATAGTCCTGCTGTGGCGGACGCGGACGGTCAGTGGGCAGGGTCAGCAGGGCTGGCGCGCCGGCCAGGGTCTGCTGCCAGTAATCGCTCTGGCGCTGCAGCACCTCGCCACTGAGCCAGCGCCGCTGCCACACCGCGTAGTCGGTGTATTGCAGCGCCAGCGGCGGCAGCGGATCGTCTTCGCCACGGCTGAACGCTTGATACAACGCGGCCAGCTCGCGGGTCAGCACGCCCATCGACCAACCATCGGCGATGATGTGGTGCAGCGTCAGCAACAGCACATGATGATCATCCGCCAGACGCACCAGACGTCCGCGCAGCAGCGCATCGTGCTGCAGATTGAAGGATGCGCAGGCCTGCTCCTCGATCAGGCCGCGCAAGGCGTTATCAGTCTGCGGGTGCCGGCGTAGGTCTTCTACCGGCAGCAACAGACCGGTGTCCGCCGGCAGAATCCGCACCTGCGGCTGATCGTCGATCTGGCTGAAGCGGCTGCGCAGGGTTTCGTGACGCGCGACGATGCGTGCCAGTGCCCGTTGCAGCGCATCTTCATCCAGCCGACCGCGCAAGCGCAGACCGACCGGGATGTTGTAGGCGCTGTTGCCGCTGTCCATCTGCGCCAGGAACCACAGGCGTTGCTGGGCGAAAGACAGCGGCAATAGCTGATCGCGGGGCGCCGGCAAAATCTCCGGCAAGGTGCTGCGCCCCGCCCGGCTCAGCACCTCGGCGACAGCGGCCAGCTCGGGGTTGGCGAACAGCTCGGCGAGTGTCAGCTCGACGCCTAGTTGCTGGCGCACCTGCGACAGCATGCGCATTGCCAGCAACGAATGCCCGCCCAGTTCGAAGAAGTTGTCGTGACGACCGACCTGTTCGAGCTGCAACAAGCCAGCCCAGATCCGCGCCAAATGTTGTTCCAGCGCCGAGATCGGCGCGACATACACCCGACTGAGCATCGCTGCCTGCGTCGGCACCGGCAGCGCCTTGCGGTCGACCTTGCCGTTGTTGTTCAACGGCAGCACATCCAGTTGCACCCACGCGCTCGGCACCATGTATTCCGGCAGTCGCGCCAGCAACTGCGCGTGCAGATCGGCACTGTCCAGACGGCCGGCGTGCGCGGTGTAATACGCCACCAGACGCGTGATGTCCTGACCATCGCGGCGCGCCAGCACCACCGCTTCCTTGATCCCCTGGCAGTTGAGCAGGCGGTTTTCGATTTCGCCCAGTTCGATACGGAAACCACGAATCTTCACCTGATCGTCATTGCGCCCGATGCAATCGAGCTGCCCCGGCGCCAGCCAGCGTGCGAGATCGCCGGTGCGATACAGCAGCGCGCCCGGCTGCTCGCTGAACGGATCGCGCAGGAACTTCTCGGCGGTCAGATCGGCGCGGTTCAGGTAACCCAGCGCCACGCCCTGCCCGCCGATGTACAACTCGCCGGTCACGCCCATCGGCACCGGTTGCTGATGCGCGTCGAGCACATACACCTGGGTGTTGGAGATCGGCCCGCCAATCGGCACGCTCTCGGCGTTTTCCGCCACTTCACGCACTTCGAAGGTGGTGGCGTAAGTGGTGGTTTCGGTCGGGCCGTAGCAATGCACGATGCGCAGCGCCGGCGCCTCGGCCAGCAGTCGACGGAACGCTGCCGGGTCGCCGCGCTCACCGCCACACAGCAGAATGCGCAAGCCTTTGAGCGCCTGCGGAATCAGTTGCACGTATTGGTTGAACAGCGCCGTGGTGACGAACAGCACGGTCGCCCCAGAGGCGCTCAACTCACGGCCGAATGCGTTTGGATCAAGCAGGGTCTGATGATCGATCACCAGCACCCGCCCGCCGTTGAGCAGCGGCCCCCAGATGTCCATGGTGCTGGCGTCGAACGCCGGGTTGGAGGCGAACACCACGCGGTCCTGCGGGTTGAAATCGGCGTAACCGTTGTTCAGCACCAGGCGGCCGATGGCGCGGTGCGGGACCATCACGCCTTTCGGGGTGCCCGTGGAGCCGGAGGTGTACATGATGTACGCCAGCGACTCCGAGGATTGCAGCAGGTTCGGGTTGTGCGTCGGTTGGCCGCTGAGGATCAAGCGGTCAAGGTCGATGCGTGGCGCAGCGTAGTCGATGTCTTCACGGCTGAGGGTCAGCAATGCCGCGGTCTGACAATCCTCGACCATGAAGGCCTGACGCTCGCTCGGGGCATTGATGTCCAGCGGCACATAGGCCGCCGCGCACTTGGCAATCGCCAGTTGCGCCACCAGCAGCTCCAGCGAGCGCGGCAGCAGAATCGCCACGTGGTCGCCCGGCTGCACGCCTTGGCTGATCAAGTGATGCGCCAGACGGTTGGCCTGGGCATTCAGCTCAAAGTAGCTCAGCGAATGCTCGCCATGCACCGCCGCCACTGCCTTCGGATGCGCCGCTGCCTGCTGCTGGAAAATCCCGTGCACGGTCAGCGTTTGCGGGTATTCGCGCGCCGTGGCGTTGAAGTCGTAGAGCAAGCGCTGACGCTCAGACTCGGCGAGCAATTGCACCCGCTCCAGGACTGTCTGCTCATCGTTGACCATCGCCGCCAGCAGGCGCTGCAAGTAGCCGACGTAACGCTCGACGGTCGCTTGATCGAACAACGCCGTAGCGTATTCCAGCGAACCGCGAATCACCCCGTTGACCTCACCCAGGGTCAAAGTCAGGTCGAACTTGGCCACCCGGCCCGGCGCGGCCACCCCTTCAAGATTCAGATCGCCCAGCGCCAGGTTCGGCCCGACGCTGCTGTCCCAGCTCAGCGTGCTCTGGAACAACGGGCTGTGCGCCAGACTGCGCGCCGGCCGGGCGATTTCCACCACTTGCTCGAACGGCAGATCCTGATGCGCCTGCGCCTCCAGCGTGCGCGCCTTGACCCGCGCCAGCAGCGTGGCCACGCTCGGTTCACCCGAGGTGTCGATGCGCAGCGCCAGGGTGTTGACGAACATGCCGATCAGGCCTTCGATCTCGGCCCGAGTGCGGTTGGCCACCGGCGAGCCGATCACCACGTCGGACTGCCCGGACAGACGACTCAACAGTAGCGACCAGGCACTCATCAGGGTCATGAACAGGGTCACGCCGTGACGCTGACTCAAGGCTTTGAGCCCGGCGCTCAGACGCTCATCCAGCCGTACTTCGACGCTGCTGCCGGCAAAGTCCTGCTGTGGCGGACGCGGACGGTCGGTGGGCAGGGTCAGCAAGGCCGGTGCGCCGTCGAGGGTCTGCTGCCAGTAATCGCTTTGCCGCTGCAGCACCTCGCCGCTGAGCCAGCGCCGTTGCCACACGACGTAGTCGCCGTATTGCAGCGTCAACGGAGGCAATGGATCCGGCTGACCGTGACTGAAGGCCTGATACAGCGCCATCAGCTCACGGGTGAGCACGCCCATCGACCAACCGTCAGCGACGATGTGATGCACGGTCAGCAACAGCACATGGTGCTCGTCGGCCAGACGTATCAGGCGTCCGCGAATCAGTGGATCGCGTTGTAGATCGAAGGCTGTCGCGGCTTCCTGCGCGAGCAGCGCCTGCACGCTGGCTTCGGCCTGCGGGTCTTGGCGCAGGTCTTCAATCGGCAACAGCAGACCGCTATCGACCGGCGCAATCACCACCTGCGCCTGATCGTCGATGCTGACGAAACGGCTGCGCAGGGTGGCGTGCCGCGCTACGATCTGCGCCAATGCGCGTTGCAGCGCTTCGCCATCGAGTTGCCCGCGCAGGCGCAGGCCAAGCGGAATGTTGTACGCCGAGTTGCCGCCGTCCATTTGCGCGAGGAACCACAGGCGCTGCTGGGCGAAGGACAGTGGCAGCGCTTGATCAGGCGCCGCCGCGACGATCTCCGGCAGCGTGCTGCGCCCGGCGCGGTTCAGCACTTCGGCCACCGCGCTGAGATGCGGATCAGCAAACAACTCGCTCAGGGGCAATTCGACGCCCAGACGCTGACGCACCTGCGACAGCATGCGCATCGCCAGCAACGAATGCCCGCCGAGTTCGAAGAAGTGGTCATGGCGGCCGATCTGTTCGACTTGCAGGGTCTCGGCCCAGATCTGCGCCAGCGCAGTTTCCAGTTCACCTTGCGGCGCAACGTATTCACGGGTGAACAACGCCGCAGCATCTGGTTCGGGCAAGGCTTTGCGATCGACCTTGCCGTTGTTGTTCAGCGGCAAGGCATCGAGCTGCACCCAGGCACTCGGCACCATGTATTCCGGCAACTGCGCCTGCAAATGCTCACGCAGGTCGGCCAGTTCCAGCGCGCCGTCGTGCGCGGTGTAGTAGGCCACCAGCCGCAGCGGTTCCTGACCATCGCGCCGGGCGAGCACCACCGCTTCGTTGATCCCCGGATAGCCCAGCAGACGATTTTCGATCTCACCGAGTTCGATGCGGAAACCACGGATTTTCACCTGATCGTCATTGCGCCCGATGCAATCGAGCTGCCCCGGCGCCAGCCAGCGCACGAGGTCGCCAGTCCGGTAGAGCAACGCGCCAGGACGGTCGCTGAACGGATCGGGCAGGAATTTTTCCGCCGTCAGATCGGCACGGTTCAAGTAACCGAGGGCCACGCCCTGCCCGCCGATGTACAACTCGCCGGTCACGCCCATCGGCACCGGCTGCTGGTGCGCGTCGAGTACATACACCTGGGTGTTGGAGATCGGCCCGCCAATCGGCACGCTTTCGGCATTTTCCGCCACTTCGTGCACTTCAAACGTGGTGGCGTACGTGGTGGTTTCGGTCGGGCCGTAGCAATGCACGATGCGCAACTGTGGCGCCTCGGCCCGCAAGCGGCGGAAGCTTGCCGGATCGCCGCGTTCACCGCCGCACAAAACCATGCGCAAGCCTTTCAAGGCCTGCGGAATCAGTTGCACGTACTGGTTGAACAGCGCCGTGGTGACAAACAGGATTGTCGCGCCGCTGGCGCTCAATTCACGAGCGAGCGCGTGCGGATCAAGCAGGGTCTGGTGATCGATTACCACCACGCGCCCGCCGTTGAGCAGTGGCCCCCAGATGTCCATGGTGCTGGCGTCGAACGCCGGGTTGGAGGCAAACGCCACGCGATCCTGCGGGTTGAAATCGGCGTAACCGTTGTTCAGCACCAGGCGAGCGATGCCACGGTGCGGCACCATCACACCCTTCGGCGTACCGGTGGAACCGGAGGTGTACATGATGTACGCCAGCGCGTCCGAGCTTTGCGCCAGATTCGGATTGTACGTCGGCTGATCGCTGAGCTTGAGCCGGTCGAGGTCGATGCGCGGCACGGCGTAGTCGATGGCTTCACTGCTGAGTGTCAGCAACGCCACGGCGCGGCTGTCCTCGAGCATGAACGCCTGACGCTCACTCGGCGCGTTGATGTCCAGCGGCACATAGGCCGCCGCGCACTTGGCAATCGCCAGTTGCGCCACCAGCAGCTCCAGCGAGCGCGGCAACAGGATCGCCACATGAGCGCCCGGCTGTACACCTTGAGCGATCAGGTAGTGGGCCAAGCGGTTGGCCCGATCATTCAAATCGCCATAACTCGAGGTTTGCCCGCCATGCACAACCGCGATGGCGTGCGCATCTGCCGCCACTTGCCTTTCGAACAATGCGTGCACGGTCAGCGCACGCGGGTATTCCCGCTCGGTGGTGTTGAACTCGACCAGCAATTGCCGGCGTTCGTCCGGCGCCAGGATCGACACCTGGTCAACGCTCACTTGCGGTGTCTGCTCCAGTGCCTGCAGCAGGTTGCTCACCGCTCGCTGCAGGTACTCGCAGATGCGTGCGGGATCAATGCCGGGGGCAGCCAGTGCGGTGAAGCCGAAACCTTCGCCGAGGTCATCGACACTCACGCTCAACTGGTAATTGGTGTGCTCCTGGGTATTGAGCAGCTGCATGCCTTGCCACGCGTTCGCCGCCTCCGGGGAAGGCGTGCCGGCAGCGGCGCTGTGGCGATAGTTGAACAGCGTGCTGAACAACGGCGTGCCGGCGGGCATACCACTGCAACGCTGGGCCAGTGCCAATTGCGCATGCTCATGTTGCAGCAGCGCGTTCAACTGTTGGTGGGTGGCGAGCGCGGCTTCCTGCGCCGAGCGTTGCCCGAGATCGACGCGCAGCGGCAAGGTGTTGATGAACACCCCCAGCGCGCGCTCGGCGCCCTCGCCCGCCTGCAACCGCCCCAGCAACACGGTGCCGAACACCACCGCGTCACGCCCGGAGAGTTTTCCCAGCACCTGCGCCCAGGCCAGATGCATCAGGCTCGCGGCGCTGATCCCCAGACGCCGGGCCTTGGCCCTGACGCGCTGACTCAGATCGAGGTCGAGTACCCGTCGTGCTTCTGCGGCGTGGCCCTCGGCAATGCTCTGCTGGCCGTACGGCGCGCTCGGTTCGCTGATGTCACCGAGCATTTCGCGGAAGAACGCTTCATGCGCCTGATCACTGATTGCGCCACGGCTGTGCGCCACGTAATTGCGATACGGCACCGGCTCGGCCAGACGTCGCGGCTGGCCGCTGAGGAACGCCTGCATTTCGTGTTGCAGCACCTCCAGTGCCACATGGTCCATCACCAGGTGATGGAACAGCAACAACGCCACCACACGTTGATTGGCTGCATCCCGCGCGTGTACCACGCGCATCAGCGGCGCCTGATTGACGGCCATGCGGTATTGCGCAGCGTCGAAGCGCTGGCGCAACTGCTCCAGTACATCGCCGTCCGCGTCATGCAGTTCCAGGCCTTCGCACGCCAGCGGCGCCTCACGCCAGACCACTTGCACCGGGTCTTGCAGTCCGTCCCAGAACAGCGAAGTGCGCAGAATGTCGTGGCGCTGGATTACGTTCTGCAAGGCCTGAGTGAAGCTGTTCAGGCGTTGCTCATCGGCAAATGCAAACTGCGCCTGCAACACATACGGATCGCCCTGCGCGGCGGACAGGTGATGGAACAGGATCCCCGTCTGCAACGGCGCCAGCGGGTAAATGTCCTGCACGTTGGCCACGCCGCCGGGGATGCTGGCGACGATGCGGTCGATGCTCGACTGATCGAGCGCCACCAGTGGCAGCAACTCGGGAGTGATGCGCGTGCAGTTCGCAGTGATCAGGTTGGCCGCGACTTCGGCCTCGGGCTCGCCACCCACGGCAGCGGCCAGGGCAGCCAGGGTCGGCTGGTTGAACAGCACGCGGATGTCGGCGGTCAGACCGGCACGACGCATCCGTGCCACCAGATTCACTGCCAGCAGCGAGTGGCCGCCGAGTTCAAAGAAATGGTCATGGCGCCCTACCCGCTCAACCTTGAGCAGTTCCGCCCAGAGCTGCGCGAGGACGATTTCCACTTCGCCGACCGGTGCTTCGTATTCACGGGCGGTCTGCGCCGCCAGATCGGGGGCCGGCAGCGCCTTGCGGTCAAGTTTGCCGTTAGGGCTCAGCGGCAATGCATCGAGATGCACGAACAGTGCGGGCACCATGTAGTCCGGCAAGTTTTCCAGCAGATGGCTGCGCAGCGTTTCGACTTCCAGCGGTGCGCCGGTGTAGTAAGCGACCAGACGCTTGTCGCCCGGCACGTCCTCGCGGGCCAGTACAGCGGCTTCCTGCACGCCATCGATCTGGGTCAGGCGTGCCTGGATTTCACCGAGTTCGATACGCAGGCCACGGATCTTCACCTGATCATCGTTACGGCCGAGGTATTCAATGTTGCCGTCCGGCAGATAGCGGGCGACGTCGCCGGTGCGGTACATCCGCCCATTACTCTGGAACGGGTCGTTGAGGAAGCGTTCGGCGTTCAGTTGCGGACGGTTCAAATAACCGCGCGCCACCTGCACGCCACCGATGTACAACTCACCAACCACGCCATGCGGCACCGGTTGCTGCTGAGCATCGAGGATGTACATCCGGGTGTTGGCGATCGGTTTGCCGATCGGCGTGTTGTCCGGCGTTTGCTCCAGCGGCCCGGCGCAATTCCACGCCGTTACGTCCACTGCGGCCTCGGTCGGGCCGTAGAGGTTGTGCAATTGACTGCCCGGCACTTGCTGCTTGAAGCGCCGTACCACGCTGCCCGGCAGGGCTTCGCCGCTGCACATGACTTGCCGCAGGCTGCTGCAGCGTGCGGTGTCAGCATGGGCGAGGAACACATCAAGCATCGACGGTACGAAGTGCAGCGTGGTGATGTGCTCGCGTTCGATGATTTCGCTGAGGTACTGCGGGTCCTTGTGCCCCTCAGGTCGGGCCATGACCAATCGGGCGCCGGTCATCAACGGCCAGAAGAACTCCCATACCGAGACGTCAAAACTGAACGGGGTTTTCTGCAACACCGTGTCGCTGGAGGTCAGTTGATAGGCGTCTTGCATCCACAGCAAGCGGTTGACCACCCCGCTGTGTTCGTTGATCACGCCTTTCGGCTGGCCGGTGGAACCGGAGGTGTAGATCACGTAGGCGGTGTGCTGCGGAGTCAACTCAGCGAGCGATAGATTGTCTGTCGGCAGCGCTTGCCAATGCGGCTGATCCAGGTCGATCAGCGGCACTGCGACTTCGCCGAGCAACGAACGCGTCGAACCCTGCACCAGCACCGCCAGCGGCGCGCTGTCCTCGAGCATGTAAGCCAGACGCTCCAGCGGATACGCCGGGTCCAGCGGCACATACCCGCCGCCGGCCTTGAGAATCGCCAGCAGCCCGACCACCATGTCCAGACCGCGTTCGACGCAGATCGCCACCCGCGCATCCGGCCCTACACCCAATTCACGCAGGTGCCGCGCGAGTTGATTGGCCCGGGCATTGAGTTCGGCAAAGCTCAGGCGCTGCGCCTCACTTTGCAGGGCGATGGCCTGCGGCGAACGCGCCACTTGCGCTTCAAACAAGCCATGAATGGTCTGATCGAGGTTGTAATCGACCTGCGTGGCATTGAACTCGACCAGCAAGCGCTGCTGTTCTTCCTGCGCCAGCAGCGGCGCGTGTTCCAGCACTGCCTGATCGTTGGTGACCATCGCCTGCAACAGGCGCAGGAAGTAACCGGTGAAGCGCTCGACCGTGCTCTGGTCGAACAACGCCGTGGCGTATTCCAGCGCACCGCGAATGCTGCCGTTGGACTCACTGAGGCTCAGCGACAGGTCGAACTTGGCAAAGTGGCTCGGCTCGGCCACGCCTTCCAGCGTCAGTTCACCGAGGGCCAGCGCCGGGCTTTCGAGGCCATCCCAACTGAGCAAGGTCTGGAACAACGGGCTGTGCGCCAGGCTGCGCACCGGCCGGGTGATTTCCACCACTTGCTCGAACGGTAGATCCTGATGCGCCTGCGCTTGCAGGGTTTGCGCCTTGACCCGCGCCAGCAGTGCTTCGACGCTCAGCTCGCCCGAGGTGTCGATGCGCAGCGCCAGGGTGTTGACGAACATGCCGATCAGGCCTTCGATTTCGGCGCGGGTGCGGTTGGCCACTGGCGAACCGATCACCACTTCAGCCTGCCCGGACAAGCGGCTGAGCAGCATCGCCCAGGCACTCATCAGCGTCATGTACAGGGTCACGCCGTGACGCTGACCCAAGGCTTTGAGCCCGGCGCTCAAGCGTTCGTCGAGCACGACGGCAACGCTGCTGCCGGCATAGTCCTGCTGCGCCGGGCGCGGGCGATCGGTCGGCAGCATCAGCAGTGCCGGGGCGCCAGCGAGGGTCTGTTGCCAGTATTCGCTCTGACGTTGCAGCACTTCGCCGCTGAGCCAGCGCCGTTGCCATACCGCGTAGTCGGTGTATTGCAGCGCCAGGGGCGGCAGCGGATCCGGCTGGCCATGACTGAACGCCTGATACAGCGCCATCAGTTCGCGGGTCAAAACACCCATCGACCAGCCGTCGGAGATGATGTGGTGCAGGGTCAGCAACAGCACATGGTGATCGTCCGCCAGGCGTACCAGTCGCCCACGAATCAACGGATCGTCCTGCAAGTCGAACGGCCCCGAAGCTTCGCCCTGAATCAGCGCCTGTAGGGTTTCCTCAGGTTGCGGGTGCTGGCGCAGGTCTTCGACCCGCAGCAGCAGACCGGTGTCCACCGGGGCAATCAGCACCTGCGCTTCATCGTTGAATTGGGCGAAGCGGCTGCGCAGGGTTTCGTGGCGGGCGACGATCCGTGCCAGCGCGCGTTGCAGCGCCGCATCGTCGAGACGGCCACGCAGCCGCAGGGCCACGGGAATGTTGTAGGCGGTATTGGCGCCTTCCATTTGCGCGAGGAACCACAGGCGTTGCTGGGCGAACGACAGCGGCAACGCGCCGTCACGCGGGACCGGCACGATCTGCGGTTGCGCACAGCGCCCGGCCTCGCTGAGCACTGACGCGACCGCCGCCAGTTCGGCATTGGCGAACAGATCGCTCAGCGCCAGCTCGACACCCAGGCGCTGGCGCACTTGCGAGACCATGCGCATCGCCAGCAACGAATGCCCGCCGAGTTCAAAAAAGTGATCCTGCCGCCCGACCCGCTCGACCTGCAGCACGTCGGCCCAGATCTGCGCCAGCGCGGTTTCCACCTCGCCTTCGGGCGCCGCGTACTCGCGAGTGAACAGCGCCGCCAGATCCGGCGCCGGCAAGGCCTTGCGGTCGACCTTGCCATTGGCGGTCAGCGGCAGCGCGGCAAGTTTGACGAACGCCGTCGGCACCATGTATTCCGGCAAACGGCTGAGCAGTTGCGCGCGCAACTCGCCCACCGGCAGTGCTTCGACCTGCGCCTGCTCGGTGAAGTAGGCCACCAGTCGCGGCTGACCGGGTTGATCTTCGCGGGCCAGCAGCACCGCTTCCTGAATCCCCGGCAACTGGTTGAGGCAGGTTTCGATCTCGCCCAGCTCGATGCGCACGCCACGGATTTTCACCTGATCGTCGTTGCGCCCCAGGTACTCGATGTTGCCGTCCTCGCGCCAGCGTGCAAGGTCGCCGGTGCGGTACATCCGTGCGTTCGGCACGTTGCTGAACGGGTCACGCAGAAAGCGCTCGGCGGTCATGTCCGGGCGATTCAGGTAGCCACGGGCGACCCCGGCACCGCCAACGTACAACTCGCCCGCCACGCCAAGCGGCACCGGGCGCTGCTGTTCGTCGAGCAGGTACACCGTGGCATTGCTTACCGGTTTACCGATGTGCAGCGCATCGCCGCTTTGCACCAGACCTGAAGTCGCGACCACCGTGGCCTCGGTCGGCCCGTAGTTGTTGATCACGTCGAAATGCTGGTTGCGATTGAACTGACGCAAGCGGTCGCCGCCGATCAGCAACGTGCGCAGGGTCGGGTGTTCGAGGTTCTGGCTGAAGGCGTATTCGGCCACCGGCGTCGGCAGGAAGCTCACGTCCAGCGGCTGCGCGCACCACCACGCGAGCAAGGCATCGATGTCCTCGCCGCCCTCGTGGGTCGGCGCCAGATGCAGGGTCGCGCCCGCACACAACGCCGGCCAGACCTCCCAAGCCATCGCATCGAAGCCGAAACCGGCGAGGCTTGAGGTGTGACGTCCGGCGCACAGGTCGAACGCGGTGCAGTGCCAGTCGACCAGATTGCTCAAGGTGTGATGCTCGACCATCACCCCTTTGGGCAGGCCGGTGGAGCCGGAGGTGTAGATCACGTAGGCCAGATTTGCGGTGCTCAGGCCCGCTACCTGCGGGTTTTGTGTGGCAGTCAGCGGCCAAGTGCGGCGGTCGAGGTCAAGCACCGGCACGCTTAGCGCCGGCAGTCGCTCGCGCAGATGACTTTGGGTCAGTACGGCGACTGGCGCGCTGTCGTCGAGCAGGTAGTTCAAACGCTCGGCCGGATGCGCCGGATCAATCGGCACGTAACCGGCGCCGGCCTTGAGGATCGCCACCAGCCCGACCAGGGTGTCCAGCCCGCGGCGGGCGACGATCGCCACGCGATCATCCGGTTTCACGCCCAAGCCGATCAGGTGCTGCGCCAAGGCGTTGGCCTGCTGATTGAGTTCGGCGTAAGTCAATTGCGCATCGGCAAACACTGCCGCCAGCGCGTCCGGCCGTTCGGCCACCTGCGCCTCGAAACGTTGCTGGATGGTCTGTGCAGTCGGGAAATCCACCTGGGTGGCATTGAAGTCGAGCAGTACCTGCGCAAGCTCCGCCGCCGGCAGGATCGGCAGTTGGTTGACCGGTGTCTGCGGCGCCTGCTCCAAAGCGAGCAGCAGGTTTTCCAGCGCGCAGTGCAGGTAATCGCAGATGCGCTGTGGATCGGTCTGGGTGCTGGCCAGCAGGGTCAGGCTGAAACCGTCACCGAGGTCATCGACACTCATCGTCAGCGGATAGTTGGTGCGCTCTTCTGAGTGCAGGGTGGTGATGCCCTGCCACGCCACGAGGGTTTCGGCGCTGGCAGTGGCCACGTTGTGGCTGTGACGATAATTGAGCAGTGTGCTGAACAGCGGGGTCGGCGCCACCACGTGGCTGCAGCGCTGAGCCAGGGCCAGCGGTGCGTGTTCGTGACGCATCAGCGTGGTCAACCGTGCGTGGGTGGCGTTGACCGCCGCGCGCACATCCTGCCCGTCGATATTCACCCGCAACGGCAAGGTGTTGATGAAAATTCCCAGCGCCCGGTCAATCGCTTCGGCGCCCTGCATGCGGCCCATCAGCACGGTGCCAAACACCACTTGCTGCTTGCCGGTCAGCGCGGCCAGTACCTGCGCCCAGCCGAGGTGGAACAGGCTCGCAACACTCACGCCAAGGGTTCGCGCCTGCGCCCGCAGACGCTGGCCCAATAACGTTGGCACCGGCACGCTGAGTTCGACGATTTCACTGCCGTCACCCTGCACATCCTGCAGACCATAAGGCAGCGTCGGCTCGTCGATATCGCTGAGCATCTCGCGGAAAAACGCCTCGTGCTCGGCTTCGCTGACGCCCAGACGCGCCTGCGCCACGTAGTTGCGAAACGGCACCGGGCGCCCGAGCAGTTCACTTTGCCCGGTGAGGCACGCGCGCATTTCGTGGCGCACCACGTCGAGCGCCGAGTGGTCGAGCGCCATGTGATGAAACAACAGCGTGGCGATCACCCGTTGCCCGGCTTCATCCCAGGCGTGGGCCAGACGCATCAGCGGCGCCTGGGTGACGTCGAGGCGGAAGTGCCGGGCGTCGAAGCGCTCGTGCAGATACGCCAAAACGTCGCTGGCGGCATCTGGCAGCGTCACTTCTTCCACCGGCAGTTCGGCCCGACGCCAGACCACCTGCACCGGCGCGTCCAGCCCCGCCCAATGAACAGCGGTGCGCAGAATGTCATGGCGATCGATCACGCTTTGCAGGGCCTGGGCGAACGCCTGAAAACGCTCACGGCTGGCAAAGGCGAAATGCGATTGCATGACATACGGATCGCCGTCACCGCCACTGACGTGGTGATACAGGATGCCTTCCTGCAACGGCGCCAGCGGGTAGATGTCCTGCACGTTGGCGGCGCCGCCGGGGACTTGTGCGACGAGGTGGTCAATGGTCGCTTGGTCGAGCTCGACCAGCGTCAGCATCGCCGGGGTGATGTGCGTGCTGCCCGGGACGATGCCGTTGGCCGGCACTTCGACCTGACCGTGCTTGCTGGCCGAGTACTGCCCGGCCTTGATCAGTTCGATCAGCGCCGGTTTGTGCTCGCGCAACAGCGCCAGCAACGCCGGGTCATTCAACGCCTGTTTGTTGCCATTGACCCGCAATTGGTCGTCCGCGACCGCCAGCTGGATATCTTTAGCCTTCAATGTGGCCAACAGTTCGATCACGTTCACAGGACGATCTCCATTCGTTCGGTAATTGCGGCGTAGCCGGCCAGGGTCGGATGTTCGAACAGCGACCTGACATCGGCTTCCATGCCTTCCTGACGCAGCCGGCCGATCAGACTGACCGCCAGCAGCGAGTGACCACCCAGTTCAAAGAAATGATCGTGGCGCCCTACCCGCTCGACGTTGAGCAACTCGGCCCAGAGCCGTGCGAGGGTGATTTCCACCTCGCCCACCGGGGCTTCGTATTCGCGCACTGGCAATGCGGCCTGATCCGGGGCCGGCAGCGCCTTGCGGTCGAGTTTGCCGTTGGGGCTCAGCGGCAATGCATCGAGATGCACGAACAGCGCGGGCACCATGTAGTCCGGCAGGTGCTCCAGCAAATGGCTGCGCAGCACGTCGATTTCCAGGCGTGCCCCGGTGTAGTACGCCACCAGACGCTTGTCGCCGGATGCATCTTCACGGGCCAGTACGGCGGCTTCCTGAATGCCGTCGATCTGGGTCAGGCGTGCCTGAATCTCGCCGAGTTCGATGCGCAGGCCACGGATCTTCACCTGATCGTCGTTGCGGCCCAGGTATTCGATATTGCCGTCCGGCAGATAGCGGGCGACGTCGCCGGTGCGGTACATCCGTCCATTGCTGTAGAACGGATCGTTGAGGAAGCGCTCGGCATTCAGTTCCGGGCGATTCAGATAACCACGCGCCACCTGCACACCACCGATGTACAACTCGCCGACCACGCCGTGCGGCACCGGTTGCTGCTGGGCATCGAGGATGTACATCCGGGTGTTGGCGATCGGTTTGCCGATCGGCGTGTTGTCTGGCGTTTGTTCCAGCGGCCCGGCGCAGTTCCACGCGGTCACGTCCACCGCAGCCTCGGTCGGGCCGTAGAGGTTGTGCAATTGGCTGGCCGGCAGTTGCTGCTTGAAGCGCCGTACCACGCTGCCCGGCAACGCTTCGCCGCTGCACATGACTTGCCGCAGGCTGCTGCAGCGTGCGGTGTCAGCATGAGCGAGGAACACATCGAGCATCGACGGAACAAAGTGCAGCGTGGTGATCTGTTCGCGTTCGATGATTTCGCTGAGGTACTGCGGATCCTTGTGCCCCTCGGGCCGGGCCATGACCAGACGTGCGCCGGTCATCAGCGGCCAGAAGAACTCCCAGACCGAGACGTCGAAGCTGAACGGGGTCTTCTGCAACACCGTGTCGCTGGCGGTGAGTTGATAGGCGTCCTGCATCCACAGCAAACGGTTGACCACCCCGGCGTGTTCGTTGATCACGCCTTTCGGTTGGCCAGTGGAACCGGAGGTGTAGATCACGTAGGCGGTGTGATTCGGGGTCAGCTCAGTGGCCTGCAGGTTTTCCGCTGGCAGCGACTGCCAGTGCGGCTGATCCAGATCGATCACCGGCACTGAGACTTCGCCGAGCAACGAACGCGTCGAACCCTGCACCAGCACCGCCAGCGGCGCGCTGTCCTCGAGCATGTAGGCCAGACGCTCCAGCGGATACGCCGGATCCAGCGGCACGTAACCGCCGCCAGCCTTGAGGATCGCCAGCAGCCCGACCACCATGTCCAGACCACGCTCGACGCAGATCGCCACCCGCGAATCCGGCCCTACACCCAATTCACGCAGGTTCCGCGCCAGTTGATTGGCCCGGGCATTGAGTTCGGCGTAGCTCAGTTGCTGCTCGCTCGCGACCACCGCTGGCGCCTGCGGCGTGCGCGCCACTTGCGCCTCGAACAAACCATGAATGGTCTGATCGAGGTTGTAATCGACCTGCGTGGCATTGAGGCCGAACAGCAACTGCTGGCGCTCGGCATCCGCCAGCACCGGCAGGCGGTTCAAGGCCTGCTGCGGTGTCTGCTCCAGCGCCTCGACTAGCCCCGCCAACGCCTGCTGCATGTAGCCACACACCCGCGCCGCGCCAATCTGCGCAGGGGTCATGGCCGTGAGGTCAAAGCCCTGACCCAGGTCATCGACGTTGAAGCTCAGCGGATAGTTGGTGCGCTCTTCGCTGGAGAGGTTTTCGATGCCTTGCCAGGCCAGGCGATTGGCCTGCAACTGTTCCTCGCTGACGCTGTGCCGGTAGTTGAGCATGGCGCTGAACAGCGGCGACGGCGCCGCCACCCCGCTGCAACGCTGGGCCAATGCCAGTGACGCATGTTCATGGCCGAGCAATGCGGTCAGTTGCGCATGGGTGGCGCGCACCCCGGCACGCACCGAAACATCGCCCAGATCCACCCGCAGCGGCAGCGTGTTGATGAACATCCCGAGGCCGCGATCGGCGCCGGTACCGCCCTGCATCCGCCCCAGCAGCACGGTGCCGAATACCACGCGGTCATGCCCGGAGGTCGCCGCCAATACTTGGGCAAACGCCAGATGAAACAGGCTCGCGACACTCACGCCCATCTGCCGCGCCTGGCTGCGCAAGCGCCGCGCCAAGTCGTCGGGCACGCGCTGCCGGACTTCTTCGATGTCATGGCCGTCACCGTGCACATCGAGCAGACCGAACGGCAGCGTCGGTTCGTCGATCTCGCCGAGCATCGCGCGGAAGAATGCTTCGTGCTCCTGCTCGCTGACACCCAGCCGGGTCTGCGCCACGTAATTGCGATACGGCACGGCGGGGATCAGGGCTTCGCCGTGACCGAAGAGCAGCGCCTGCAGTTCCTGCTGCACCACTTCCAGCGCCGTGTGATCCATGGCGATGTGATGGAACAGCAGCATGGCGACCACCCGGTCGTTGGCCGGATCTTGCGCATACACCAGGCGAATCAGCGGCGCCTGACTGAGGTCGATGCGGAAATGCCGGGCGTCGAAACGCTCAAACAATTGCGCGAGTACGTCACCGGCGGCCGGGTCGAGTGCGACTTCCTGCAGCGGCAACTCAGCTTCGCGCCAGACCACTTGCACCGGCGTCGCCAACCCTTCCCAGACCACTCCGGTGCGCAGAATATCGTGACGTGTCATGACCTGGCGCAGCGCGGCGGCAAAGGCGTGCAAGCGTTCAAGGCTGTCGAATGCCAGCCGCGATTGCAGCAGGTATGGATCGCCCTGCCCGGCGCTCAGGTGGTGGTAAAGAATGCCTTCCTGCAACGGCGCCAGCGGATAGATGTCCTGCACATTGGCGGCCCCGCCTGGCACCGTGGCGACGATGCGCTCGATGCTGGCCTGATCCAGTTGTACAAGCGGTAGCAGATCCGGGGTAATGCGCGTGCAACCGGGCGCAATCAGGTTGGCCGGCACCGCAACTTCGCGACCACTGCCGACGGCGGCGGCCAGTGCGGCGAGGGTTGGCTGGCTGAACAGCACGCGCACGTCGGTGCTCAGGCCGAGCTGACGCATGCGCTCGATCAGGGTCACCGCCAGCAGCGAATGCCCGCCCAGTTCGAAGAAGTTGTCGTGACGCCCGACCTGTTCGACTTGCAGCACCTCGGCCCATACCTGCGCCAGCGCGTTTTCCACCGGCCCTTGCGGCGCGGCGTATTCGCGGCTGAGCCAGGCGTCCTGATCCGGTTCGGGCAAGGCCTTGCGGTCGAGTTTGCCGTTGGCGGTCAGCGGCAGCGCCTCAAGCCGCACGTAAGCTGCCGGCACCAGCGCCTGCGGCAGGCGCGCTTGCAGATGCGCGCGCAGAGCCTCGATATCGACTGTTGTGCGAGCAGTAAACCAGGCGATCAACCGCGCCTCACGCACCAGCACCACCGCGTCCTGCACTGCCGGATGGCTGGACAGCGCGGCTTCGATTTCACCCAGTTCCACCCGCACGCCGCGCAGTTTGACCTGATCGTCGTTACGCCCCAGGTACTCGATATTGCCGTCGGCCAACCAGCGCGCGAGGTCGCCGGTGCGGTACATGCGCGCCTGTGGCTCGTCACTGAACGGGTCTTCGAGGAAGCGTTCGGCGGTCAGCTCGGGACGGTTCAGATAACCACGGGCGACACCCGCGCCACCGACGTACAACTCACCCGCCACGCCAACCGGCACCGGACGCTGCTGTTCATCGAGCAGGTAGATCCGGGCGTTGCTGATGGGCCGGCCGATGTGCAGCAACTGCCCGACATTGACCTGTCCGGAGGTGGCGACCACCGTGGCCTCGGTCGGGCCGTAGTTGTTGATGACGTCGAATGTCTGCTCACGCGAGAACTGCCGCAACTTGTCGCCGCCGATCAGCAGCGTGCGCAAAGTCGGATGACCCAACTCACGACTGAAGGCGTATTCGGCAATCGGCGTCGGCAGGAAGCTCACCTGCAACGGTTGCGCGCGCCACCAGTCGAGCAGTTCATCCAGGTGTTCGTTGCTGATCGACGGCGGCGGCAGATGCAGGGTCGCGCCAACACACAGCGCCGGCCAGACTTCCCAGGCCATCGCGTCGAAACCGCAACCGGCGACGCTCGCGGTGTGGCTGCCGGCACGCAGATCGAACGCCTCGCAGTGCCAGTGCACAAGGTTTTCCAGGGTTGCGTGTTCGACCATCACGCCTTTCGGCTGACCGGTCGAACCCGAGGTGTAGATCACGTAGGCCAGATGCGCCGGGGTCAGGGTCGGCAGTTGCGGATTGGTAGCCGGCAGGTGTTGCCAGAGGGCGTTGTCCAGATCGATCACCGGCACCCGGCCCAGCAGCTCGCGGGTCGAGCCCTGCGCCAGCACCGCCACCGGATCGCTGTCCTGCAACAGGTAGGCGATGCGTTCGGCCGGGTACGCCGGATCGACCGGCACATAACCGGCGCCGGCCTTGAGAATCGCCAGCAGCGCCACCAGCATCTGCGGGCCGCGTTGCAGGCACACGGCAATCCGGTCGTCCGGCTGCACGCCGAGGCCGAGCAAGTGATGGGCCAGGCGATTGGCCTGCTGATTGAGTTGCGCATAGGTCAGTTGCTGCGAGCCTTGCACCACCGCCAATGCCTGCGGCTGCTGCTCGGCCTGCGCTTGCACCAGCGCCTGAATCGTTGCACCGCGCGGATACGCCGCCGCGGTCGGGTTGAATCCGACCAGCAAGCGCTCGTATTCCTCCACCGAAAGAATCGGCAAACGGTTGAGCGCACGCTGTGGCGTCTGCTCCAGTGCGTGCACCAGATGTTCCAGCGCGGTATGCATGTAGCCGCAGATCCGTTGCGCGCCGATCTGCGCCAACGCCAGCACCGACAGGGAAAAGTCTTCGCCGAGATCGTCGACGCTGAGGGTCAGCGGATAGTTGCTACGCTCTTCGCCACCGAGCAATTGCACGCCTTCCCAGATGCCCTGACCGTCACGCGGCTGTGCCTCGGCGGCGCTATGCCGGTAGTTGAGCAAGGCGCTGAACAGCGGCGCGCCGGATACTGCGCTGCAGCGCTGGGCCAGCGCCAATGGCGCGTGTTCATGGGCGAGCAATGCCGTCAGTCGTGCGTGCGTGGTCTTGACCGCAGCGCGCACGCCTTCGCTGACATCCACCCGCAACGGCAAGGTATTGATGAACACACCAAGGGTGCGATCCGCGCCCTCGCCGCCCTGCAAGCGACCCAACAGCACCGTGCCGAACACCACGTCGCGGCGGTTGGCAAGCACGCCCAACACCTGCGCCCAGGCCAGGTGCATCAGGCTCGCCGGACTGACACCCAGCTGCCGCGCCTGTTCACGCAGGCGCAGGGTCAACCCGGCATCCACGGCTTGCTGCGCCTCCTCGATGTCGCCGCCATCGCCTTGCACGTCGTGCAGACCGAACGGCAGGGTCGGTTCATCGATATCGCCGAGCATGTCGCGGAAGAACGTTTCGTGCTCCTGCTCGCTGGCACCCATACGCGCCTGCGCCACGTAGTTGCGATACGGCATCGGCGTGCCGAGGCTGTCGGCCTGATTGAACATGAACGCGCGCATTTCCTGGCCCACCACCTCCATGGCGGTGTGGTCGAGAATCAAGTGCTGGAACAGGATGATCGCTACCACACGTTGCTGCGCCGGGTCCTCGGCGTAGACGATGCGCATCAGCGGCGCCTGGCTCAGGTCGAGGCGGTTGTGCCGGGCATCGAACCGCGCGTGCAACTGCTCGAGGACGTCGCCCTGCGCCGGATCCAGAGGCACCGCTTGCACCACCAGCGGCGCCTGACGCCAGACCACTTGCTGCGGACTCGCCAGCCCTTCCCAGACCACACTGGTGCGCAGAATGTCGTGGCGCTCGATGACCTGCTGCAAGGCATGGCTGAAGGTGCGCAGGCGCTCGACGCTGTCGAAGATCAGCCGCGATTGCAGCAAGTACGGATCGCCCTGTTCGGCGCTCAGGTGGTGGTAAAGAATGCCTTCCTGCAACGGTGCCAGCGGATAAATGTCCTGCACGTTGGCGGCCCCGCCCGGCACGGTGGCGACGATGCGCTCGATGCTGGCCTGATCGAGTTCGGTCAGGCTGAGCATGTCCGGGGTGATGTGCGTGCAGCCCGGCGGAATGCGGTTGGCCGGCACCTCGATTTCGCGACCGCTGCCTACGGCGGCGGCGAGTGCGGCCAGGGTCGGCTGATTGAACAGCACGCGAACGTCGGCCGCGAGGTCGATCTGGCGCATGCGTTCGATCAGGCTCACCGCCAGCAGCGAATGCCCGCCCAGTTCGAAGAAGTTGTCGTGACGCCCGACCCGCTCGACTTTCAGCACGTCGATCCAGATCTGCGCCAGCGCCATCTCGACCGGCCCTTGTGGGGCCTGATACTCGCGACTGAGCCACGCGCCATGCTCCGGTTCCGGCAAGGCCTTGCGGTCGATCTTGCCGTTGGCGGTCAACGGCAATGCGTCCAGCCGCACGTAAGCCGCCGGCAGCAGCGCATCCGGCAAGCGTGCCTGTAAATGCGTATGCAACTGTTGAATATCGACCGCTGTGCGCTCGGTAAACCACGCAATCAGCCGCCCGTCGCGGACCAGCACCACCGCTTCCTGCAACGCAGCGTGGCTGCCGAGCGCGGCTTCGATTTCACCGAGTTCGATACGCACGCCACGCAATTTGACCTGATCGTCGTTGCGCCCCAGGTACTCGATGTTGCCGTCGGCCAGCCAACGCGCCTGATCGCCGGTGCGGTACATGCGTGCCTGCGGCTCGTCGCTGAACGGATCGAAGAGAAACTGCGTAGCGCTCAGCTCCGGGCGATTCAGATAACCGCGCGCCACACCCGCCCCGCCAACATACAACTCGCCGGCCACACCCACCGGCACCGGGCGCTGTTCAGCGTCCAGCACGTAGACTTTGGCATTGGCGATCGGACGGCCGATATGCAACGGCTGGTCAAGCTCTACCCGCCCCGAGGTGGCGACCACCGTCGCTTCGGTCGGGCCATAGTTGTTGATCACGGCGAAGGTTTGCTGACGACTGAACTGACGCAGTCGGTCGCCACCGATCAGCAACGTGCGCAAGGTCGGGTGCTGCAATTGCCGGCTGAACGCGTATTCGGCCACCGGCGTCGGCAAGAAGCTGACCTGCAACGGCTGCGCGCACCACCAGTCGAGCAGCTCGTCGAGGTGCTCGTTGCGGATCGACGCCGGCGGCAGGTGCAAAGTGGCGCCGACACACAGCGCTGGCCAGACTTCCCAGGCCATCGCATCGAACCCGAAGCCGGCGACACTCGCAGTCTGGCTGCCGGCCTGCAAGTCGAAGGCTTCAGCGTGCCAGTGCACGAGGTTTTCCAGGGTCGCATGCTCGACCATCACCCCTTTCGGTTGGCCGGTGGAACCGGAGGTGTAGATCACGTAAGCCAGATGCTTCGGCGTCAATGCCAGCACCTGCGGATTGGCATCCGACAGGTGCTGCCAGAGGTCGTTGTCCAGATCAATGACCGGCACGCCACCGAGCAGATCGCGGGTCGATGCCTGCGCCACGACGGCCACCGGGGCGCAGTCCTGCAACAGATAGGCGATGCGTTCCGGCGGATACGCCGGATCGACCGGCACATAACCGGCGCCGGCCTTGAGGATCGCCAGCAACGCGACCAGCATGTCCGGGCTGCGCCGGGCACACAGGGCGACCCGATCATCGGGCTGCACGCCAAGGCCGATCAGGTGATGCGCCAGGCGATTGGCCCGCTGATTGAGTTCGCCATAGCTCAACTGCTGGGTGCCTTGCACCGCCGCCAATGCCTCGGGGTGCGCGGCCGCCTGGGCCTCGAACAAACGCTGCACGGTCCGCGCCTGCGGGTAGTCGCGACCGGTGATGTTGAACCCGATCAGGACCCGCTGCCGCTCGCTCGGCGACATCACCGAAATCTGCCGCAGCGGCGTGGCCGGATTGTGCTCGAGGGCGGTCAGCAGGTTGTGCAGCGCGGTCTGCAGGTAATCGCAGACCCGCGCGCCATCCACTTGCGGCACCGCCTGCACGCTCAGGCGGAAACCTGCGCCGAGGTCATCGACGCTGACCACCAGCGGATAGTTGCTGCGCTCGCGCGAGCTGAGAATCTCGATCCCGTCCCAGGTCACGCCTGCCGGTTCCGCCGCACTGTGGCGATAGTTGAGCAAGCTGCTAAACAGCGGCAGCGACGCGGCAACACCGCTGCAACGCTGGGCCAGCGACAGGGAGGCCTGCTCATGCGCCAGCAATTGCGCCAGACGTTCGTGAGTAGCGCGCACGCCTTGCTGCACCGCGGTCGCGCCGACACTGACCCGCAGCGGCAAGGTATTGATGAACATGCCGAGTGCGCGATCGGCGCCCTCCCCGCCCTGCATGCGCCCGAGCAGCACGGTGCCGAACACCACCTCTTCGCGCCCCGAAACCTGCGCCAGCACCTGACCCCAGGCCTGATGCACCAGACTGGCCGCGCTGATGCCGAGCCTGCGCGCCTGCTCGCGCAAGCGCTCGGCCACGCCGGCGTCCAGCGCCTGCTCACTGTCAATGATCGTGCTGCCATCGCCATGCACATCCTGCACACCGAAGGCCACGGTCGGCTCGTCGATGTCGCCGAGCATGTCGCGGAAGAACGCTTCATGCGCCTGCGCATTGGCCTGTTGTTGCGCCTGTGCCACGTAGTTGCGGTACTGCACCGGCGGCGGCAGATCGACGCCGCTCGGGTACAGGCTGTCGTTCATTTCCGCGAGCAACACCTCCAGTGCGGTGTGGTCGAGCACGATGTGGTGCAGCAACAGGATGCCGACCCAGCGCTGCTGTTCACGGTCTTCGGTGTAGGCCAGACGCATCAGCGGTGCGCGGCGCAGGTCGAGGCGATAGTGCCGCGGATCGAAACGTGCCTGCATCTGCTCCAGCACATCGCCGACCAGCAGGTCGGCATCGACCCGTTCCAGCGCCAGCGGCGCCTCGCGCCAGACCACTTGCACCGGTTCTTCAAGCCCTTCCCAGACCACGCTGGTGCGCAGAATGTCGTGGCGCTCGATCACCGCGTTCAACGCACGGACGAAGGCCTTGATCTGCGCCAGTCCGGCGAAGGCAAATTGCGCCTGCAACACGTACGGGTCACCGGCGCTGGTCGCCAGATGGTGATAGAGGATCCCTGCCTGCAACGGTGCCAGGCCATAGATGTCCTGCACATTGGCAACGCCGCCGGGCACAGTGGCGACCACGCGGTCGATGGCGGCCTGATCCAGCGTCGCCAGGGGCAGCATGTCCGGGATGATCCGCGGGCAATCGGCAGGAATCAGATTGTCCGGCACTCGCAGGGCATGACTGTGGCTCAAGGTCGCCGCCAGTGCCGCCACGCTCGGCTGGCCGAACAGCACGCGCACGTCGCACTGCAAGTCGTGCTGACGCATGCGTTCGATCAGTTTGACTGCCAACAGCGAATGGCCGCCAAGTTCGAAGAAATTGTCATGCCGCCCGACCTGCTCGACACCGAGCAGGGTCTGCCAGATCCCGGCGATCAGCGTTTCCACCGGTCCCAGCGGGGCTTCGAAACCGCGACGGGCGAATGCCTCGCTGTCCGGTTGTGGCAAGGCTTTGCGATCGAGCTTGCCGTTGCTGGTCAGCGGCAACGCATCGAGGCGCACAAACGCGCTCGGCACCATGTAGTCGGCCAGCGACAGCAGCAACTCGTCGCGCAATTGCGCAGCGCTTGGCTCAGCGCCTTCGGCGGCCAGCCAGTAGGCGACCAGACGCTGATCGCCGGGGCTGTCCTCGCGGGCGATCACCACCGCTTCGCGCACACCGGCGCAGGCTGCGAGGCGAGCTTCGATTTCACCGAGTTCGATGCGGAAACCACGGATCTTCACTTGATCGTCGTTGCGCCCCAGGTACTCAAGGCTGCCATCCACCGTCCGGCGTGCGAGGTCACCGGTCTTGTACAGACGCGCCTCGGCACGGCCGCTGAACGGGTCGGCAATAAAGCGCTCGGCTGTCAGCGTCTCGCGGTTGAGGTAGCCGCGGGCAACCCCGGCGCCGCCGACGTACAACTCGCCGATCACGCCGACCGGCACCGGTTCGCGCTGCGCGTCGAGCACGTACAGCTGCAGATCGGGGATGCCGACGCCGATCGGGCTGCGTCCGACCAGCAGCGCGTCCGCTGCCTCCAGTGGCCGATAGGTCACGTGCACCGTGGTTTCGGTGATGCCGTACATGTTCACCAGCCGCGTACCGGCATTGCCGACCCGCGCGTACCACGGTTTGAGCAGGCCCGGTTCCAGGGCCTCGCCGCCGAAAATCACTTCGCGCAACGAGTGCTGCAACGGGCTGCGTCCCTGCGCGGCGATCAACTGGCGGAAGGCGCTCGGGGTCTGATTGAGCACGGTGACGCCGCTGCGGCACAGCAGCGCGTAGCAGTCGTCCGGCGAACGGCTGACGGCCTGCGGCACCAGCAACAATTGCCCGCCAAACGCCAGCGCGCCCCAGATTTCCCAGACCGAGAAATCGAAAGCGAAGGAATGGAACAGCGCCCACACATCTTGCGGGTTGAAGTTGAACCAGTCGTGGGTCGCCGAAAACAGCCGCACTACGTTGCGGTGTTCGACCATCACGCCTTTGGGCAATCCGGTGGAGCCCGAGGTGTAGATCACGTAGGCGAGATGACTTGGAGTCAGCTCGGGAATCTGCGGATTGCTGCTGAGTTCAGCCTGCAACTGCAGGCTGTCCAGATCGATGATCGGCACGTTGAGCGCGCCAACCCGGTCCAGCGTATCGGCCTGAGTCAGCACCGCCACCGGGGCGCTGTCCTGCAGGGTGTAGGCGATGCGCTCCAGTGGATACGCCGGGTCGATCGGCACGTAACCGGCGCCTGCCTTGAGGATACCGAGCAGGCCGATGATCATGTGCGGGCCACGCTCGACGCAGATCGCCACGCGCTGATCCGGGCGAATCCCCTGTGCCAGCAGGTGATGGGCAAGCTGATTGGCGCGGCGGTTAAGCTCGCCGTAGCTCAGCGTCTGCGCCTCGAACAGCAGCGCTGTGGCCTCCGGGCGCGCCGCCGCATGGGCTTCGAATTGCTGATGAATCAGCGGCGTTTCCGGGAACTGCGGCAACGGCGAGTTGACCCCGTGCAGCAGGTATTCGCGCTCGGCGGCCGGCAGAATATTCAGGCGTTGCAGCGGCGCATCCGGGGTCGATTGCAAGGCCTGCAGCAGGCTGTGCAACGCGGTGTGCAGATAAGCGGCGATGCGTTCGGCGCCCAGCGCCGCATCGGCCAGCGCGGTGATGCGCAAGTCTTCGCCGAGGTCGTCGATGTTGATCGTCAGCGGGTAGTTGGTGCGCTCGCGGGCGCCCAGCACTTGCACGCCGGGGGCCAGTTCGCTGACTTCGGCGATTTCTTCGCTGCTGCTGTGGCGGTAGTTGAGAATCGCGCTGAACAACGGCGTCGGCACCGCCACCGCGCTGCAACGCTGGGCCAGTGCCAGCGAGGTCTGCTCATGGCCGAGCAACGCGGTCAGGCGTCGATGGGTCGCCAGCACCCCGGCACGCACGCCGTCCTGCCCGACATCCACACGCAGCGGCAAGGTGTTGATGAACATCCCCAGCGCCTGTTCGCCGCCCTCACCCGCCGCCATCCGTCCCAGCAGCACGGTGCCGAACACCACCGCCGTACGCCCGGACAACTGACCGAGCACCCGCGCCAGTGCCAAGTGCATCAGACTGGCGACGCTGACGCCGAGCTGGCGCGCCTGCCCGCGCAGTTGCCGGCTGAAGTCAGTGTCGAGCATCAGCAAGGCTTCTTCGATGGCTTGGCCGTCGCCCTGCACATCCTGCAAACCACAGGGCAAGGTCGGCTCGTCGATGTCGGCAAGCATCTCGCGGAAAAACGCTTCATGCACCTGCTCGTCCAGACGCAGGCGGGCCTTGGCCAGGTGATCGCGGTACGGCACCGCCGGCCCGACCTGCGCGGTCTGGCCGAGCAGGTGCGCGCGGGTTTCGCGGCGCACCACGTCGAGGGCGACGTGGTCCATGATCAGGTGATGAAACAGCAACAGCGCGACCACACGACCGTTGTCCGGGTCCATGGCGTAGACCAGACGCAGCAGCGGCGCCTGCTGGATGTCGAGGCGGAAGAACCGTGGGTCGTGGCGTTCCAGCAATTGCGTCAGTGCATCCGCACCCGCGTCGAGGGCGATTTCTTCGCAATACAGACGAGCCTGCCGCTGCACCACTTGCAGCGGTTCATCCAGGCGTTCCCAGACGAATGAGGTGCGCAGGATGTCGTGGCGTTCGATCATCCACTGCAACGCTTCGGCGAAGGCGTTCAGACGTTCGCGGCTGTCGAAGGCGAACCGCGCCTGCGACACGTAGGGGTCGCCGGCGGGCGCCGACAGGTGCAGATAGAGCATGCCTTCCTGCAGCGGTGCCAGCGGGTAGATGTCCTGCAGGTTGGCGGCGCAGCCGGGCACCTTGGCGACCAGCCGGTCAATGGTCGGCTGATCCAGCTTCACCAGCGGCAGCATGTCCGGGGTGATGCGGAACGCCGGGCTCAGCCAGTCGCCACCGTGGCGGGCAACCAGTTCCAGCAATTGCGCCTTGTGTTCGCCGAGGCTGTCCCACAACGCATCGTCCAGCGCGTCGTCACTGCCCAGAATGACCAGGTCTTCATCTTCCTGTTGAAGGCGGATCGCATGGGTGGAAAGAACAGCCATCAGTTCGCTGAAATGCATGGGATAACCTGCTGTAAATACGAGAAAAAGGAGCGCGCAGCCGCGAGTCCGTGCCTGCTGCGCGCAGCCTGGAAAAGCTAAAACATCAGGGCTTGCGGGGCTGACATGGGAAGCGGGGACAAGCCAGCCTCCCTGCGGGTGAGCAACCGAATACCTGTGGCGAGGGAGCTTGCTCCCGCTGGACTGCGTAGCAGGCCCCGATGTTGTGCATCAGGAACCGGGGGACGCTTTGCGCCCCAGCGGGAGCAAGCTCCCTCGCCACAGGTTCGGTGTCAGACGCAGAGTTCAGAGCCGGCGTTTGCGATTGAGGCTCGGGATGGTGGTTTGCGGGATGACCACTTGCTGCGCCTCGGGTGTGGTGCTGAGCGCCAGCGCCGCCAGGGTCGGCTGGCTGAACAGCGCCCGGGCGTCGGTGTGCAAACCGCTCTGACGTATGCGCGCCACCAGACTCACTGCCAGCAGCGAGTGCCCACCGAGTTCAAAGAAGTTGTCATGGCGACCGACCTGTTCGACGCCGAGGACTTCAGCCCAGATCTGCGCCAGCGTGGTTTCGACTTCACCCTGTGGCGCCACGTATGGACGGTTGATCACCGCATCGGCCCCCGGCTCCGGCAAGGCCTTGCGGTCGATCTTGTCGTTTGGTGTCAGCGGCAAGGCGTCGAGCCGCACAAACGCGCCCGGCACCATGTACTCCGGCAGACGCTCCAGCACATGCGCGCGCAAGGCCTCCAGACTGGGGGCTTCTACGCCGGAACGCACGGTGTACCAGGCCACCAGACGTTCATCACGGACCATCACCACCGCCTCGCGAATCGCCGGATGTTCGATCAACCTTGCCTCGATTTCCCCCGGCTCCAGGCGCAAGCCCCGCAGCTTGATCTGGAAGTCGTTGCGACCAAGGAATTCCAGCTCGCCGTGATTGTTGTAGCGCGCCAGATCTCCCGTGCGGTACAGGCGATCACCCGCCACAAACGGGCTGTCGATGAAGCGCTCGGCCTGCATTTCCGGCAAACCGTGATAACCACGCGCCACGCCGACGCCGCCGATGTGCAACTCTCCGCTGACGCCTTGTGGCACTGGTTGACCGTACGCATCAAGCACGTACAGCCGCGTGTTGCTCAAGGCTGTGCCGATCGGCACCACGTTGTCCGGCACCGGCATGTCCGGTTCCAGCGTCCAGCCCGTACTGTCCACCGTGGTTTCAGTCGGGCCGTAAACGTTATGCAACCGCACCCACGGCAGGCGATCGCGCACCTGGCGGGCCAGCGCTGCACTGAGTTCGCCGCCACCGTTAAGCACATCGGTCAGGCTGGTGCACTGCTCGACACCGTCCTGCTCGATGAACTGCTGCAGCAGCGCAGGAACGAACTTGACCACCGTCACCTGCTGCTCGCGAATGGTCTGCACCACATAGGCCGAATCGCGGTTGCCGTCCGGCCGCGCCAATACCAATCGCATCCCGGAACACAGCGGCCAGAAGATCTCCCACACCGAACTGTCGAAGCTGAACGGCGCTTTTTGCAGCAGCGCGCCGTGTTCGGTCGGCGGACTGAGCTGCGAGCCCCAATGCACCATGTTGCAGGCGCTGCGATGCTCGATCATCACGCCTTTCGGCAACCCGGTGGAACCCGAGGTGTAGATCATGTAAGCGAGGTTAGAAGCACTCAGGCCCGGCACCTGCAAGTTGCCTGTCGGCTGCTGCTCCCAACTGCCGTGCTCCAGATTGATCAGCGTCACACCCGGTTCGCCCAGCAATTGTCGCGTGGCGCCATGCACCAGCAGTGCGACAGGCGCGCTGTCCTGCAACATGTAGTTCAGGCGCTCCAGCGGATAGTCCGGGTCCAGCGGCACATAGGCGCCGCCCGCCTTGAGAATGCCGAGCAGGCCGACCAGCAGATCCAGCCCGCGCTCGACGCAGATCGCCACCCGCGAGTCCGGTTGCACGCCGAGTTCACGCAGGTGATGGGCCAGGCGATTGGCGCGCTCGTTGAGTTGCGCATAGGTCAGGCTTTGCTCGCCGGCCTGTGCGGCAACGGCGTGCGGTTTGCGCCGCACCTGTGCTTCGAACAGCGTGTGCAACGGCTGGTCCAGCGCACAATCGACCTCGGTGGCGTTGAACGTGATCAGCAAGCGTTGCAACTCCCCCGGCTGCAGGATCGGCAACTGATTCAACGGCTGTTGCGGCGTTTGCTCCAGAGCCTGCAGCAAACCGTGCAACGCGGTTTGCATGTAGCCGCAAATCCGTTGCGCGCCGATCTGGACGACGGCCCTGCCGGTGAGGCGCAAGCCGTTGCCAAAATCGTCCACGCTCATGGTCAGCGGGTAATTGGTGCGCTCCTCGTTGGCCAGGGTTTCGATGCCTTGCCAGGCCTGGCTGGACGGCTCCAGCAGTTCGGATTCGTCACTGTGGCGATAATTGAGCAGCGCGCTGAACAGCGGCGACGGCGAGGCGACGCCGCTACAGCGTTGGGCCAGTGCCAGCGAAGCGTGTTCATGCCCGAGCAGCGCGGTCAGCCGCGCATGGGTGGCGCGCACCGCGTCCAGCACGCCTGCATCGACATCGATGCGCAGCGGCAAGCTATTGATAAACACACCCAAGGCGCGGTCGGCACCCTCGCCCCCCTGCATGCGCCCCATCAGCACGGTGCCGAACACCACGCGCTGCTGGCCCGAAGTCGCCGCCAGTACCCGTGCCCACGCCAGATGAATCAGACTGGCGACGCTGACACCGGCCTGTCGCGCCTGGGTGCGCAATCGCTGATACACGTCCGCCGGCAGCACCTGCTGCGCTTCCTCGATACCGTTACCATCACCCTGCACTTCCTGCAGCCCGAACGGCAGGGTCGGCTCGTCGATGTCCGCCAGTTGCGCGCGGAAAAACACCTCGTGTTCCTGCTCCGTGACACCCAGCCGCGTCTGCGCCACGTAATTGCGATACGGCACCGGCGGCGCCAGCGCCACGACCTGCCCCGACAGGCTGGCCTGCATCTCGCCGCGCATTACTTCAAGAGCGATGTGGTCCATGGCCAGGTGATGGAACAGCAGAATGCCCACCACCCGATCCAGCGCCGGATCGCGGGCATACACCAGACGCATCAGTGGCGCCTGACTGACGTCGAGGCGATAACGCCGGGCGTTGAAGCGCGCGTGCAACTGGTCGATGATCGGGCCGTTGGCCGGGTCCAGCTCGACCTCCTGCAACGGCAGAATCGCCTCGCGCCATACCACCTGCACCGGGGTGGTCAGGCCTTCCCAGAGCACCGCGGTGCGCAGAATGTCGTGGCGCGCCATGACCTGGCGCAGCGCAGCGGCGAAGGCTTCGACGCGTTCAAGACTGTCGAACGCCAGTTGCGATTGCAGCAGGTACGGATCGCCCTGAGCGGCGGTGATGTGGTGATAGAGAATGCCTTCCTGCAGCGGTGCCAGCGGGTAGATGTCCTGCACGTTGGCGGCGCCGCCCGGCACAGTGGCCACGATCCGGTCGAGCGTCGGCTGATCCAGTTGCAGCAGGGGCAGCATATCCGCGGTGATGTGGGTGCAATCGGCGGTGATGCGGTTGGCCGGCACTTCGATCTCGCGACCGCTGCCGACTGAAGCCGCCAGCGCCGCGAGGGTCGGCTGACTGAACAGCACACGCACGTCGCTGCTCAAATCGAGCTGACGCATGCGTTCGATCATGATCACCGCCAGCAACGAGTGTCCGCCGAGTTCGAAGAAATGGTCGTGACGCCCGACCCGCTCGACTTGCAGGACTTCGGCCCAGATCTGCGCCAAAGCGATTTCGACCTCGCCTTGTGGCGCCTCATATTCGCGGCGGATCAAATCTTCCGCCCCGGGGGCCGGCAGCGCCTTGCGATCGACCTTGCCGTTGGCGGTCAGCGGCAACGCCGCCAGACGCACATAAGCACTGGGCAACATGGCGCTGGTCAGGCGCGTTTTCAGGTGCGCGTGCAGCGCGTTGATGTCCAGCGGCGCCTGCTCAGTGAACCACGCCAGCAGTTGCCCGTCGCGCACCAGTACCACCGCTTCGCGCACCGCCGTATGGCTGGCGAGTGCGCTCTCGATCTCGCCCGGCTCGATCCGTACGCCACGGATTTTCACCTGATCGTCGTTGCGCCCCAGATACTCCAGATTGCCGTCGGCGCGCCAGCGTGCAAGGTCGCCGGTGCGGTACAGGCGCGCGCCCGGTTCAGCGCTGAACGGATCACGCAGGAAGCGCTCGGCGCTCAAGTCCGCGCGGTTCAGGTAACCGCGAGCCACCCCGGCCCCGCCGACGTACAACTCGCCGCTCACGCCAATCGGCACCGGTTGCTGCTGCTCGTCGAGCAGATACACCGTGGCGTTGCTCACCGGTTTGCCGATGTGCAGCGCCTGCCCGGCGTCGATGCGCCCTGAAGTCGCCACCACGGTGGCTTCGGTCGGCCCGTAGTTGTTGATCACTTCGAACGATTGCTGACGCGGGAACTGACGCAAGCGATCGCCACCGATCAGCAGCGTGCGCAACGTCGGGTGATCGAGTTGGCGGCTGAACGCGTATTCGGCGATCGGGGTCGGCAAAAAACTCACGTCCAGCGGCTGCGCACGCCACCAGTCGAGCAGCGCATCAATGTCTTCGTTGCCATCGCTGACCGGCGCCAGGTGCAGGATCGCGCCCACGCACAGCGCCGGCCAGACTTCCCAGGCCATCGCGTCGAAACCGAAGCCGGCCAGGCTCGACGTATGGCTTCCGGCACGCAGGTCGAAAACGTCAGCGTGCCAATCGACCAGATTGCACAGCGTGCGATGCTCGACCATCACCCCTTTGGGCAGGCCGGTAGAGCCGGAGGTGTAAATCACATACGCGAGGTTTTCCGGGGTCAGCCCCGGCACCTTCGATGCGCCGACATCCGCGCTGGACCAGGTCGGGTGATCCAACTCGATCACCGGCACCGGCAACGCCGGCAGGTGCCCGCGCAACGCACTCTGGGTCAGCACCGCGATTGGCGAGCTGTCCTCCAGCAGATAGCTCAGGCGCTCGGCAGGATGCGCCGGGTCGAGCGGCACATAAGCGGCACCCGCCTTGAGAATGGCCAACAGCCCGACCAGTGTGTCGAGCCCGCGCCGGGCAACGATGGCCACCCGATCATCCGGCCGTACACCGAGATCGAGCAGATGATGGGCGAGTGCGTTGGCGCGCTGATTGAGCTCGGCATAGGTCAGGCAATGCCCTTGATGAACCGCCGCCAGCGCCTGTGGTCGTTGCGCGGCCTGGGCCTCGATACGCTGATGGATGGTCGTCGCGCTCGGGTATTCCACTCGTGTCGCATTCCACTGTTGCAGCAGCGCGCTTTCTTCGGGCGTGCTGAGCGCGAAATCCGCGACAGGCAGGTTCACCGCCTCCAGCCCTTGCTCCAGAATCAGCAACCAGCGGTCGGCCAGCGCCTTGACCTCATCGGCGGCAAAAAACGCCTCGCTGTAGATCAGGTAGAGGCGCGCGTCGTCATTGGTCAGATTACTCAGCAGGTGCACCGCAAGCGGCGTGGCCTCTTCCTGGTTCGAGGCCTTGATCATCCGCCCCGACGCCTCGCCATAGCGATAATCGTGAGTGCCCTGCTCGTAGGACACCGTGACCTCGAACAACTGCGAGCGCTCCTCACGCAGCAGGCCCAGGGCGCGGTTCATCTCACTCACGGAAAAACGCTGATGGCGAAAATCCTTGCGCAGTTCCTCACGGATCGTACTGATCAGTTCAGCGAAGGTGCGTTCGCGGCCGAAGCCCATGCGCACCGCACTGACCTGGGCGAACAGCCCAAGCGTGGACTTGAAGCGCGCGCCGGAGCGATTGAGGATCGGCAGCCCGACAACCCATTCGTCACGCTCGGCGGTACGGCTGAAATACACGTGCAGCGCCGCCAGCAACACATGGAATGCCGAAGCGCCAAATTCCCGGGCCACCTGCTTCATGCGCTGGTGCAGCAGCGCCGGCAAGGGCTGCGCATGGACCTGCGTCTGCGCGGCATTGCCGGCCAGGCTCTGCTGATATCGCGGCAGCAACAGCGGCTCGGGCAATTGTCGGTACTTGTCCAGCCAGTAGGTGCGGTCCTGCGCATAACGCGGCGACGCGTGATAGCGCGCATTGTCTTCGATGAAGTCGATGTACGACGGCGCCGAAGCCGGCACAGGCCGGCCCTGCGCCAGCGCGTTATAGATTTCGTCCAGCGACTTGAACATTTCGCCGAAGCTCCAGCCATCGACGATCAAGTGATGAGCCTGAGCGGACAACCAATGGCGCTCGCCATCAAGGCGGATCAACAGAAAACGGAACAGGCAGCCGCCGTCGAGCACGAAGGGCTGATTGATGCGCGCCTGCACCAGGGCCCGCGCTGCCGCCTCCGGGTCAGTGTGCGTCGACACATCGTCGATCGGCATCGGCACCGGTAATGAGCGGGCAAACTGCTGCAGAGGCAAGCCATCGACTCCGGCGCCCGGCAGCAGGATCGTGCGCATCGCGTCATGCCGGGCCACCAGCGCTTCAAGGGCGGCGTGCATGAGTGCCGGATCCAGCGGGCCGCTGAGGTCCATGTACCCGCCAATGTTGTACAGCGGCGAATCACCGCGACTCAGCTGATCCAGCCAGATATCCAGCTGCGCAGCGGTCAGCGGATACGTCTGGAGCGATGCGGACGGCGTGGCCACCGCAGGAGCAGAAATAGGCGGCATAAGATCCTTCTCATGTGATTTTGCGCCTATTCAAGCATCGGCCCCGATGCCGACATGACACGTGAAACCCGGACAACCCCACCCCGTGCGCGGGCCTGTCAGTGCTTGTTGACCCTGACTGGGCGGGAACTATCTAAAAGTTCGGACAGGAAACACTGAAAAACTTGTAGGAAAAATGCCACACATCAGCGCTGCCATCGGCCCTCTCGGTTACCTCACAGCAACGTAAATGTCCCGGTTTTCAAGGCTTTTCCGTGACCAAACAGTCAGGCAGCGCACGACATCTGTACCAGATGGCGTCAGAAGCCCGGCGCCAAGTTTCAGAAATGATGGCACTTTGTGTCCCTGTTTTCCCCTACAGACGTAGGACAAATCCATAGGCTTAAATCCCGCCCCAGATCAGTTTCAAGGAGGGACGATTGCGTGGGCGGCTTTTGCATAAACAGCGGACGACTCGGTGATGACTCGGAACCAGGGATGACAAGGATATGAATCTGACCGGCAGCATTCGCAACATGGAAAACCCGCACTTCTACTGGCAACTGGGGGAACTGATTGCCAGCACGGGCGACGATCATTTCGCCAGCAATATGTTCCAGTTGGTCGACACCCTGGTGCCGGTCAATCGCGTCGACCTCAGCGAGTGGATCCTCGACGAGCGCCAGGCCAGCGTGGTCGAGATCAAGGCACTGGGCAGCGCCGGCCTGCCCCAGACCTTCCCGCCACCGGACCCGTTGAAGAGTCCGGACGATCATCCGTTGTTGCAGAAGATGATCGAGATGAATGATTCCCTGCTGATTCAACTCAAAGCATCACTTCAGCCACGACATCCGCAGCACAGCGTCCACCAGTGCAATCTGGTGTCCCGCACCTCCAACCGCCGCTGTGTCATCTCGTTCTACCGACCGCATACGCAACGGGTGTTTTCCCTGCCGGAGCTGTCGTTTCTCAAAAGTCTGTCCGACACCCTGCTGCCGCTGATTGAACGGCACGCGCACCTCAGTCGGCAAATCATCGCCAAACAGCCGCGCCCACCGTTGGCCGATATGGAGCAGGCACCGTTACAACAAATGCTGGATGAGCGCCTGGCGCTGGGCGGCATCGTGCTGTCGGCGCGGGAAAAGGAAGTCTGCCTGGGCCTGCTGACCGGCGGCACCGTGCCGCAACTGGCCGAGAAGCTGCGGGTCAAGAGCAGTTCGATCGAGACCTATCTCAAACGGGCGACCGCCAAACTCGGGGTCAGCGGACGGCACGGACTGGCGCGCTGGATGGCCGGCGCGTAACCGCAGGGTCATGGTTCAACGGTGTCGATAGTGGTGTGGGGACTCAGTCCCCGGCACGTGTTTTTTCTGCATGAGAGCGTCCGATGTTGCGCATTTCCCTGCTGTCCCTCGCCGCCCTGCTGGCCGGTTGTTCGTTGATTCCCGAGTACCAGCGCCCTGCCTCACCGAGCGCTGCGCAGTATCCGCAAGGCACCGTTTACCCGGCACCGACACAGGCTGCACCGCGTACTGAAGACTGGCGCACCTTGTTCAACGACCCGGCGCTGCAACAGTTGATTGAAAGCGCGCTGGTCAACAATCGCGATCTGCGGGTGGCGGCGCTGAACGTCGAAGCGTTCCAGGCGCAGTACCGGATTCAGCGTGCCGATTTGCTGCCGGCGGTGTCGGCCACTGCCAGCGAATCGCGCCAGCGCATGCCGCCCAGCGTGACCCGCGGCAAAGCGCTGATCAATTCCACTTACGCGGTGAATCTGGGCGTCAGTGCCTATGAACTGGATTTTTTCGGCCGGGTGCGCAGCCTCAGTGAGCAGGCGTTGCAAACCTGGCTGGCGACCGAGCAGGCGCGACGCAGTGCCGAGCTGAGTCTGGTGGCCAACGTTGCCAATGCCTACCTGACCTGGCGCGCCGATCAGGAGTTGCTCGAGCTGAGCCGCCAGACCCTGGCCGCCGATGAGCAAAGCCTGCGCCTGACCACGCGCAACCGTGACGCTGGCAAGTCCTCGGCGCTGGAACAGGCGCAGGCGCAAACCAGCGTCGACAGTTCGCGGGCCAATCTGGCGCGTTATAAACGCCAGGTGGCGCAGGATCTGAACAGCCTGACGCTGCTGGTCGGCGCTCAGGTCCCCGAGAAACTGCCGGCGCGGCCACTGTCCAGCGATCTGGTGCAACAACTGCCGGCCGGGTTGCCGTCAGATCTGCTGCAACGACGCCCGGACATTCTTCAGGCCGAGTACAAACTGAAGGCCGCCAACGCCAATATCGGTGCGGCGCGGGCGGCGTTTTTTCCCAGCGTCAGCCTGACCGCCAGCGCCGGCACTTCCAGCCGCGACCTTTCCGGACTGTTCAGCGGCGGATCGGGAGGCTGGACTTTCCAGCCACAAATCAACCTGCCGATTTTCAATGCTGGCAGCCTGCGCGCGAGTCTGGATTACTCGAAGTTGCAGAAAGACGTGGCGGTTGCCGAATACGAGAAATCGATTCAAACCGCGTTTCAGGAAGTCGCCGATGGCCTGGCGGCGCGCAGCACTTATCAGCAGCAATTGCAGGCGCAGCGCGACCTGGTGCAGGCCACTCAGGACTACTACAACCTGGCACAGCACCGTTATCAGAATGGCGTCGACAGCAGTCTGGTGTTTCTCGATGCGCAACGTTCACTGTTCAGTTCGCAACAGGGGCTGATCACTGACCGGCTGGCGCAACTGGTGGCCGAGGTCAATCTGTACACCGCGCTGGGCGGCGGCTGGCGGGCCGATGAGGCGAGTGTTCAGTAGTCACTCGTCACTTTTTCTTACACCTTTTGTCGCCCGATCCTGCGCCGCGCGGCGATCCGTGGCCGGGGTCTGCCTTCAGTTTGGTATCATGCGCCGCTTTTACGGTTAACCCCCCGCCAGTCCTGCCGACTGACGGGCTGCAAAAGGCGGTATTAGATGACGGCTTTGTTGACTCGCCGCAAGGTGCTTGCGGGAATGGGCGTGCTGGGCCTGGGCCTGCTCGCCGGCTGCGACACCCGTGGCCAACTGTCGTACAAGTACGGCAAGGACCTGAGTGACAAGATCCTCGGACGCACCTTCAAGCTGAAGAACACCGACGGCGAAACCATGACGCTGTCGAGCTTTCGCGGGATGATGCCGATGATCTTCTTCGGCTTCACCCAATGCCCGGCGGTGTGCCCGACCACCCTCGCCCGCGCCGCGCAAATCAAGAAACTGATGGGCAAGGACGGCGACCGTCTGCAAGTGATCTTCATCACCCTTGACCCGGAACGCGACACGCCGCAGATCCTCGACGCCTACGTCAAAGCCTTCGACCCGAGCTTCGTCGCACTGTACGGCACGCTGGAAGAAACCCAGGCCACCGCCAAGGAATTCGACGTGTTCTTCGAGAAAGTGCCGGCGGGCGACACCTACACCATCTCCCACACGTCCACCAGTTACGTCTATGACTCGCGCGGCCAGTTGCGCATGGGTCTGTCTGTATCGCTTTCGGCACAAGAGTGCACGGAAGATTTGCTCACCGTTATGGAGGTCTGCTGATGCACCCCGTTTTGAACAACATCAAACGCGCCGTTTTCGCTGTGTCCCTGCTGGGCCTGGCTTTTCAGGCTAGCGCTCAGACCAGGGTCGACGACGCCTGGGTGCGTGCGACCGTGCCGACCCAATCGGCCAGCGGCGCGTTCATGACCGTCACTGCTGACAGCGACAGCAAACTGCTGAGCGTTGCCTCGCCGGTGGCCAAAGATGTGCAGATCCACGAAATGTCGATGAAGAACGACGTGATGAGCATGGGCCCGGTCAAATCGGTCGACCTGCCGGCCGGCAAAGCGGTCACCTTCGACCCGAACGGCTACCACGTAATGCTGATGGGCCTGACCGGCCAGCTCAAGGAAGGCGAAAGCGTGCCGCTGACCCTGACTGTGGAAAACGCCAAGGGCGAGAAAGAAACCGTCGAAGTCAAAGCTGAAGTCCGTGCGCTGACGCACATGGAAGGTCACGATCACAGCAAGATGCATTGATCTGACTTGGCGGAATAAAAAGGGGCGGCCTGATCGATGATCAGGTCGCCCCTTTTTTTGCGTGTTACGCGTCTCGCGCAATCGCCAGCGAATCACTGTCCTGCTTGTTCAAATCCAACGGTGCAGTCATTCGAGGATTTCGCGCCAGCAACCGCTTGATCCTGCCCCGCGCTGCTTGACGCAGATAGCGCTTGCTCAACTTCTCCAGGTGCAGGTCCAGACCACTGACCAGAAGCATTTTGCGTTTGGCGCTCTCGGCCTTCAGCAGGTAGTAGACGACCAATCCCGCCGGCGCGCCCCACCAGTTGAAGAACGCCCCCGCCACTGCCGAGGTCGCCAGGCAGGCGACATACGGGAGGCTGACCGGGATGCGATGAATGAATTCCTCGTGAAGCATTTTCCCCTCCGACAGCGGCGTGAGCCGACCCTCGCAGTGGTTGAACACACAGACCGCGCTCTTGCGTTCGCCACCCGGCAGGCAGCCGTAGAGTACCGAGATCTCTTCGCCCCGCTTGACCGGCAGATGCTTGTTGAACAGATCCAGCGGCAGATCACCCTGTGCAGTCCTGACCCAATACCGATCCTGATACTCGCCGGCAGGCATCAAAAACCGTTCATGGCGAACCATCGTTCCTCTGAAATCACCGAACTCGATGACGACCTTTCCACTTGTGAACGCTTGCATGGCTATACCGAACTGAAACTGATCTGGGTTTCGTGGTGAACCTCGCCGTTGACCAAGGTCACGACCGTTCGTTGTTCGCCTTTAGGGGTGTCGCGCATGTCGATTCCTTGAGCATTCCACGTCGGACGACGTGCAGAGGGAAAGTCCGTTGGGCTCGAATGCTACTGAGTGGCCATTAGGCTGTCTAGAAACGCGGCCAGCGGGTCCTGCGACTGCGGACCTTAAACAGCCTGAAACAATAAATCTGCCGTCGACAGAAGCGCGCCCTTTCGCCGCTATCGGGCTGACACGAACGCCGGTCATGGCTTCAGGCCCTTTACCGCGCTTGCGAGAGCAGATCAGCCGTGTGTTTAAAAGGGCGATCAGACAGCCCACCCTTGGTATCATCGCGCACACTTTTATGACGGTTTGATGGCTGGAAGGTCTTTTTTGTGAGCGTTCTTTTGCGTTGGTTGCGGCAGCCGCATGCCCGCCTGTTTTCCTTGATTCTGCTGGTGCTGATCGTGCCGGTGTGCCTGCGCGCGGCGCTGGGCTGGTCGTCGCCCCTGGGCTATTTGTCCGACCTGGCCATTGGCAGTTTGTTGGTGGTGTTGCTGCATCGTCGCGCGTGGTGGCTGGCGTTGCCGTTGCTGCTGTTCTGGGGGTTGCTGGCGGTGGCGACGGCCGAGTTGGTCAGCGCTGTCGGCCGGCTGCCGAATCCTACCGACCTGCATTACCTGATTGACCCGCAGTTCGTGGAAAACTCCACCGGTGGCGGTTTCGCCCATCCGGCGCTGGGCGTTGCCCTGCTGCTGGCGCTGCTGCTCTGGTTGCTGACGCGTTTCGTCAATCGCGCGCAACCCGCTGCTGCCCTGCCCCGCGCCGTGTGGGCCGCACCGGCGCTGCTGTTCGCCGCGCATTGGGCCGTGCAAAACCAGTGGCCGAGCGAAGAAGATCCATGGCGCATGTACAACCTGCCGCATCAATTGCTCGCCGCGCAAGTGGCCGATCTGCAGTTGCAGGCCGAGGAATGGCTGGACGGTGACGTCGAACCCGCCGCGCCACAGATGGCCGGGCTGACGGATCTGGATCTCAACGGCCACAAGCTGCTGGCCGCGCCGGGGCAGGCGCGCAACGTGCTGATCATCGCTCTGGAAGGCATTCCCGGCGCTTACATCCGCGCCAATCGCGAGGCCATCGGCAGTCACTATCAGGAAGACCTGATGCCCAACCTCAGCCGCTGGGCCGAGCGTGGCATGAACACCCCGGATTACGTGCTGCACACACACCAGACCATTCGCGGCCTGTACGCCATGCTTTGTGGCGATTACGACAAGCTCAACAACGGCACGCCCAAAGGCGTTGAAATGCTCACCCAGCAGGAGCGCAATCAGGCCTGCCTGCCGGCGCAACTGCGGCAGAACGGCTTCAGCACTCACTATCTGCAAGGCGCCGGTCTGCGTTTCATGGCTAAAGACAAGATCATGCCGCACATCGGTTTCGATGCGACCCATGGTCTGGAATGGTTCACCAACGCCAACTATCTGGAATTCCCGTGGGGCAAGGATGACAAGGCGTTCTTCGAAGGCGCGCTGGACTACGTTGGCCAACTGAAGAAGCAGAAAAAACCTTGGATGCTCACCCTGTTGACCGTCGGCACCCACCAGCCCTACTCCGCACCTGAAGAGTATCTGGCGCGCTACGAGACGCCGAAGCAGGCCGCTGTCGGTTACCTCGACGATGCACTGGAGCAGTTCCTCAGTGGCCTTGAACGTCAGGGCGTGCTCAAGGACACGCTGGTGGTGATCACTTCGGACGAATCCCACGGCATTGACGGCGTGCGTCTGGCGTCGTCGTGGGGCTTCAACCTGACCCTGGCGCCGGAGCATGAGCAACTGCCGCGACTGAATGCCGGGGTGTACGGTCATGTCGATCTGAGCGCGTCGATCCTCGACTATTTCGATCTGCCGGTGCCGTCGGCGCTGAGCGGCCGTTCGCTGTTCCGCGACTACGACAGCGGACGCGAAATCATGTCCTACACCAACGGTAAACTGCGCTACCACAACGGCCAGGGAATCTTTTCCGAGTGCGACATGCCGCGCCGTTGTCGGTACTACGAAAGCGCCGGTTTCATTGCCGAGCGCGCCACCTTCAAGGGCACCGAAAGCAGCCAGCAGGCCCGACAAATAGCCGCGCGGGCCATGGCGCTGGACCTGTCGCTGCTGCGCACCCCGCTCAATCAGCGTTACCAGTTCGGCAGCAACAACGTGATCCCGCTGCAGGCGCAGATCAACGATGACTGGGCCGACAACCTGATCGGTGCGCAATACCTGGAAATGCCCAAGGGCTCGCACACCCGCGTGCGCCTGACCGTGCGCTCGGTGGATCCGCAGCAGGCGGCGTACATTCAGCTCAAGGCCAAGGAGTTCGAACAGGACGTGCAACTGGGCCTGCCGACCGAGATGGTTGCCACGGCCGATCAGCCGCTGGAGATGGATTTCAGCTTCGACAACCCGCAACCGCGCAAGGCCTTTTCGTTCCACTTGCTGGGCTATGGACTGGGTGCGGTCGAGGTCACGGATTTCAGCGTGATTACCGAGTTGCCGGGGCAGGAAGATCCGCTGGATGCGCTGCCGGATGATGACACTGCGCAATCGAGTTGATGCCCCCCGTGTAAGAGCTGCCGCAGGCTGCGATCTTTTGATCTTGATCTTGAAAAAACAAAATCAATAGATCGCAGCCTGCGGCAGCTCCTGCAGGGGGAAGTGTTAACAGGTCAACTAATCAGAACGTCGCACGCAACCCCACCTGAATGCTGCGCCCTTCTGCCGGTGCAATATCGCGCAGAATCGAACTGGCGTAACGCACGGTCTGGTTGGTCAGGTTCTCGGCGTTGACGAAGGCCAGCCATTTGCTCTGGCCGACATCGAAGTGATACCCCACATTCGCCCCCAGCGTGGTGTAGCCATCGGTGCTGCTTTCGTTGGTCGGCACACGATGTTGCGAGCTGGCATGTTCGATATCGATCCGCGCCTGCCAGCGATCCAGTTCCCACAGCAAACCGCTGTTCAAGCGCAACGGCGCAATGCGCGGCAGATCCTGACCGTTGTCGAGATTCTTGGCGCGGGTGTAATCGCCCGACAGCTCCAGCGCGAACTTGCCGTAGGCATTTTCGCCAAGCGTCCAGCGATCCTGCGCCTCGATGCCGCTGAAACGTGCACGCACGCCCGAGTAGGTGTATTCGGGAATCCCGCCGGCATCCTCTTCGCCTTCGTCATTCAGCGTGCGGCCGGTGCCGAGCAAGCCGATGTAGTTGGAAAAGTGGCTGTAGAACACGCCGACACTGCCCTTGTGCGTACCGTTGTCAAAGCGTAATGCGAGGTCGCTGGACACGGCTTTTTCTTTCGACAGCCCGGCATCGCCGACTTCATAGGTGCCGGTCGCGACGTGGGCGCCGTTGGCGTACAACTCATAGAAGGTCGGTGCACGCTCGGTGTAGCCGAGTGTCGCGGCGACCGACCAGATCGGCGTCAGCGTGTAGACCGCGCCGGACGACAGGCTGCCGGCGGTGAAACGGCTGGAGCGGTCGGCATTGGCGAAGCGCTCGTTGCCTTTGGCGTCCGGGTCGACCGTGGTGTGTTCCAGTCGCCCGCCGAGGGTGAACAGCAGGCGCTCGGTGGCTTGCAACTCTTCCAGAATGAACAGTGCGCCGGCGTCGGTATCGGTGTGCGGCACAAAGGCTTCTTCGCCCAGCGCCGAGAATTCGTTGCGGCTGACCTGGGCGCCGACCACCCCGTTGAACGGGCCCAACGGCTGATGCCGGGCCTCGACCCGTGCTTCGTAACCCTTGTTCTTGAACGTGGTACCAACCTCGCCGCCCTCGATTTCCCGGTGCTGGTAATCGGTGTAGCCGGCGTCGAGCTTGATCGAGCTGAACGGCCCGTCGAGATTGCGCATTTCCGAGGCGAATGCGTAATGCTCCTGCTGCATGCGGATGCGCACGTCGTCTTCGGCGGGCGAGCCGTAGTTCGAATCGTAATTGCTGTAGGACAGACCGGCGTAGCCGTCATCCCAAGTGTAGGAACCGCCGACGGCGCCGCCGTCCTGACGACCGTCGCTGTTGGCCAGCCGATGTTTGCGCGAATCGCCGTCGTCGTTGGCGCGTGCCGCGCCGGTCTTGGCGTAGCCGGGAATCTTCAGGTCGTTGAACTCACGGGCGCTGGTGTCCAGATGCAAGGCGAACTGACCATTACCGGCCTCCAGTTTTCCGGCGCTGCTGCGGGTGGTGTCGGCGCCGCCGTAGCGCAACTCGCCGGCACCGTGAATGCCGTCGATGGCTTCGGTGGGGATGCGGTTATCGAAGGTGTTGACCACCCCGCCGATCGCGCTGCCGCCATACAGCAACGCTGCCGGGCCACGGACGATTTCAATGCGCTCGACGTTGACCGGGTCCAATGGCACCGCGTGGTCGTACGACAACGACGAGGCGTCCAGCGCGCCGACACCGTTACGCAAGATGCGAATGCGATCACCGTCCTGACCGCGAATGATCGGCCGACTCGCGCCGGGGCCGAAGTACGACGAGGACACGCCGGGCTGCTTGTTCAGGGTCTCGCCGAGGCTGCCCTTCTGTTGAAACGTAAGGTCGTCGCCGCTGAGGACGGTCGAGGGCGATGCCAGAGTCTGGCTGCCCAAAGGGTTGCCGGTGATGACTTGCGGTTGCAACTCGAGCGGCTCGGCGGCAAACACCGGTGAGGCGATCAGCAGCGCGGCGGCCAGCGGAGTCAGGCGTCGTTGAAGGAGTTGGGAACGGGCAGGCATTTCAAAACTTCCGTGAGCAGAAAAGTGAGAATCGCTGCCGGCGTGTTGCAAACATTACCGGCAGAAACAGAATGAAATCTTTTTTATGTTATACAATAACATTTCTTTCTGTCATCACGATTCTTCCAATTCGTTTTGCAGCAAGCGCTCAAGCACGCGGATTTCAGGCCTGATTCAGGCAATCAGGCCGCCTGTGCAATAGCTCAAAGACGCTGAAAGACTGTGCCTATCAGCCTCCAATAGTCGGCCTATTAGCTGGTTGCCCGAGTCGGGTCTAGCCTTACTACTCCGAAGTCGGCACGAGCCGGCCGTACAAGACCTGATAAGGACTCGAACATGGCAAACGAATCGAAATGCCCGTTCAACCACGCCGCCGGTGGTGGTACGACGAACCGTGACTGGTGGCCGAATCAACTGAACCTGAAGATCCTCAGCCAGCACTCGCCCAAGTCCGATCCGCTGGGCAAGGACTTCGACTACGCCAAAGCCTTCCAGAGCCTGGACTTCCAGGCCCTGAAACAAGACCTGCGCGCGCTGATGACCGACTCCCAGGACTGGTGGCCCGCCGACTTCGGTCACTACGGCCCGCTGTTCATCCGCATGGCCTGGCACAGCGCCGGCACCTATCGCACCGCCGATGGCCGTGGTGGCGCCGGCTCCGGTCAACAGCGTTTCGCCCCGCTTAACAGCTGGCCGGACAACGTCAGCCTCGACAAAGCCCGCCGACTGCTATGGCCGATCAAACAGAAATACGGTCGCAATATTTCCTGGGCTGACCTGATCGTACTCACCGGCAACGTCGCGCTGGAATCCATGGGCTTCAAGACTTTCGGCTTCTCCGGCGGACGTCCCGATGTCTGGGAACCGGACGAAGACGTTTATTGGGGTTCGGAACACGAATGGCTTGGTGGCGACAGCCGCTACGGCAAGGACAAATCCGCCATGCAGGAACCCGGTGACGGCACGCTGGTGGCCGAACCGGACCTGCACGGCAAAGAGCAAAGCCGCACCGATCAGGGCGAACGCAATCTGGAGAACCCGCTCGCCGCGGTGCAGATGGGCCTGATTTATGTGAACCCGGAAGGCCCCGAGGGCAACCCGGATCCGGTGGCTTCGGGTCGCGATATCCGCGAAACCTTTGGCCGCATGGCGATGAATGACGAAGAAACCGTGGCGTTGATCGCTGGCGGTCACGCTTTCGGCAAGACCCACGGTGCCGGCCCTGCCGACAATGTCGGGCCTGAGCCGGAAGCGGCCGGCCTGGAAGAACAAGGCCTTGGCTGGCGCAACGCATTCGGTACCGGCAAAGGCGCCGACACCATCACCAGCGGCCTGGAAGTGACCTGGACCACCACCCCGACCCAGTGGAGCAACAACTACCTGGAAAACCTGTTCGGTTTCGAGTGGGAACTGTTCAAAAGCCCAGCCGGTGCGCACCAATGGAAACCGAAAAACGGCGCGGGGGCCGGCACCGTTCCCCATGCGCACGATCCGAGCAAAAAGCTCTCGCCGACCATGCTCACCTCCGATCTGGCGCTGCGCTTCGACCCGATCTACGAGCCGATCGCCCGACGTTTCCTGGCCAACCCGGATCAACTGGCGGACGCTTTCGCCCGCGCCTGGTACAAGCTGATCCACCGTGACATGGGTCCGCTGTCGCGCTACCTCGGCCCGGAACTGCCCAACGAAGAACTGCTGTGGCAAGACCCGATTCCTGAAGCCACTCACCCGCTGATCGACAGCAACGATGCGGCGGCGCTGAAAAGCAAGGTGCTAGCGTCGGGGCTTTCCGTCTCGGAGCTGGTTTCGACGGCGTGGGCCGCCGCATCGACCTTCCGTGGTTCCGATAAACGTGGCGGCGCCAACGGTGGCCGTCTGCGTCTGGCCCCGCAGAAATTCTGGCAGGCCAACCAGCCGGAGCAACTGGACAAGGTGCTGAAGACCCTTGAGGGCATTCAGAACGAGTTCAACGCCGGCTCATCCGGCAAGAAAGTTTCACTGGCAGACCTGATCGTGCTGGCGGGTAACGCCGGGGTCGAACAAGCGGCGAAAAACGCCGGACACTCGGTTTCTGTGCCGTTCAATCCAGGCCGCACCGATGCGACTCAGGAGCAAACCGACGTCGAGTCGTTTGGTTTCCTCGAACCGATTGCCGATGGTTTCCGTAACTACAGCAAGGGTAAATACACCGTTTCCGCCGAAGCGCTGCTGATCGACAAGGCGCAACTGCTCACTCTCTCCGCGCCGGAAATGACCGTTCTGGTCGGTGGTCTGCGCGTACTCGGGGCCAACGTCGGGCAGAGCCGGCATGGTGTGTTCACCTCGCGCACTGAAACGCTGAGCAACGACTTCTTCACCAACCTGCTGGAAATGGGCGTGGAGTGGAAGCCGACCTCTCCGGCAGCGGACGAGTTCGAAGGGCGCGACCGTAAAACCGGCAGCGTGAAGTGGACGGCGACGCGGGTTGATCTGGTGTTTGGTTCCAACGCGATCCTGCGTGCGCTGGCCGAGGTGTATGCGAGTTCTGATGCGAAGGAACAGTTCGTCAAAGACTTCGTGGCGGCGTGGGCCAAGGTGATGGATCTGGATCGGTTTGATCTGAAATAACGCAATAACCCTGTAGGAGCTGCGGCACGCTGCGATCTTTTGATCCTGATTCAAACAACCAGAATCAAAAGATCGCAGCCTCGTTGCACTCGACAGCTCCTACAGGGGTTTGTGCACGACGCAAATAACTGTGGGAGCGGGCTTGCTCGCGAATGCGGTGTACCAGTCGACATCTCCGTGTCTGACACACCGCTTTCGCGAGCAAGCCCGCTCCCACATGTCGTTACGTGTTACGCCAGGCTTTTGCTCACCACTTCGTACACATCGCTCGACAACTGCCCCGAAGCCAGAATCCGCTCCAGCTCAGCCTTCATCAACGCCTGACGGGCGCTGTCGTATTTACGCCAGCGGGTCAGTGGCGCCAGTTGGCGCGAGGCGATCTGCGGGTTGAAGCCGTTCAGTTCGATCACCAGATCCGCGAGGAAGCGGTAGCCCGAACCGTCGGCGGCGTGGAAGTTGATCAGGTTCTGCCCGGCAAACGCACCGACCAGCGCACGCACCTTGTTCGGGTTCTTGATGTTGAACGCCGGGTGCTGCATCAAGGCTTTCACGCGTTCCAGACCGCCCGGCAGCGTGCTGCCGGCCTGCACGCTGAACCACTGATCCATGACCAGCGGATTGTCCTTGAAGTGCTCGGCGAAAGTCGCCAGTGCTTTGGCCTTTTGTTCTTCGAACGGCGAGTTGACCAGCACCGCCAGCGCGGTCAGGCGCTCGGTCATGTTGTCGCTGTTTTCGAACTGTTCTTGCGTAGCGGCCAGCACTTCCGGCTTGCCGCTGAGCATCAGGTACGACAGCGCAATGTTCTGCAGCGCGCGACGGGCAAAGTGCTCGGCCTCGGCCACATACGGTGTTTGCTTCGACAGATCACGGTTGGCCTGGTAACGCAGCCACAGCGCTTCGAACAGGTTGTCCGCCAGTTGCTTGCGGGCAAACTCGCGGGCGGTGTGGATCGCCTCGACATCCGCCACTTCGCTGATTTCGGTCAGATAGGCTTCGCTAGGCAGCGAGAGCATTTCGGCGACCATGGCCTGATCCAGCGACTCGTCGGACAGCACGGTTTTCAGCGCCGAGATCAGACGCGGATCGAGCACCAGGCTCTCGCCCTTCTGCTGCTGGGCGATCAGCTCCTGCAGCACCTGCACCGACAGCTGCTGACCGGCATCCCAGCGATTGAAGCCGTCACTGTCGTGCTGCATCAGGAACATCAACTGATCGCGGTTGTACGGGAAGCTCAGTTTCACCGGTGCCGAGAAACCACGCAGCAACGATGGCAGCGGGTGTTCAGCGATGTCGACGAAGGTGAAGGTCTGCTCAGCCTCGGTCACCGAGATCACGCGGCTGGTGCCCTGGGCCGATGCTTCATCGGCCAGACGCAGGGCAATCTCGTTGCCTTTGCTGTCGAGCAGACCGAGTTCGACCGGGATCACGAACGGCAGTTTTTCCACCTTGTCCGGGGTTTCCGGGCAGCTCTGGCGGAAGGTCAGGCTGTAGGTTTTCGCCGCGGCGTCATACGACTCGCTGACCGCCAGACGCGGTGTACCAGCCTGGCTGTACCAGCGCTTGAACTGGGTCAGGTCGACACCGTTGGCGTCTTCCATGGCCTTGACGAAATCGTCGCAGGTCACGGCCTGGCCGTCATGGCGTTCGAAGTACAGGTCACTGCCCTTGCGGAAACCTTCGGCGCCCAGCAGGGTGTGGATCATGCCGACCACTTCCGAGCCTTTTTCGTACACGGTCAGGGTGTAGAAGTTGGAAATCTCGATGAAGCTGTCCGGACGCACCGCATGAGCCATGGGACCTGCATCTTCGGCGAACTGGTGGGTACGCAGGTACGCCACGTCCTGAATGCGTTTGACCGTGGCCGAGTTCATGTCCGAGGAGAAACCGGCGTCGCGGAATACGGTAAAGCCTTCCTTGAGCGACAGCTGGAACCAGTCGCGGCAGGTCACGCGGTTGCCCGACCAGTTGTGGAAGTATTCGTGGGCGACGATCGCCTCGACCCGCTGGTGCGCGGCGTCGGTGGCGGTTTCGGCGCGAGCCAGCACGGCGCTGGAGTTGAAGATGTTGAGACCCTTGTTCTCCATCGCGCCCATGTTGAAGTCGTTGACGGCGACGATCATGAAGATGTCCAGATCGTACTCGCGACCGTAGACCTCTTCGTCCCAGCGCATCGACTTCTTCAGGCTGTTCATCGCGTGCTGGCACTTGTCGATGTTTTCCGGCTCGACGTAGATGCGCAGCGCGACATTGCGCTGGGTCATGGTGGTGAAGGTGTCTTCGACGCACCACAAATCACCAGCCACCAGCGCGAACAGGTACGCCGGTTTCATGAACGGGTCTTCCCAGGTCGCCCAGTGCCGGCCATCTTCGCCAGGGCCCGAGGCAATCGGGTTGCCGTTGGACAGCAGCACCGGATAGCTGTGCTGTTCGGCGACCACCGTGGTGGTGAACTTGCTCATCACGTCCGGGCGGTCGAGGTAATAGGTGATCTTGCGGAAGCCTTCGGCCTCGCACTGGGTGCAGAACATCGTGCCGGACTTGTACAGGCCTTCCAGCGCGGTGTTGGTTTCCGGGTGGATCCTGACGCTGGTATCGACCGTGAAGCTGGCGCTGGCCGGTTGCAGGGTCAGGGTGTTTTCGGTCAGCTGATAATCGCCGGCGCTCAGTTCCTGGTCGGCCAGGGTCACCGACAGCAGCTCCAGTTGCTGGCCGTCGAGCACCAGCGGCGGCAGGCCCGGGCCACGCTCCGGGTTGCGGCGCATCACCAGTTGCGCGTGGACCAGGATGTGGTCCTCGAACAGCTCGAAGGTCAGGTGCGTCTCGTCTATCAGGTACTCGGGTGCCTGATAGTCCTTCAGGTAAATCATCTTCGGTTGTTCGGTGCGCATGCTGGAATCCTTATTGATGCACGGCGAGCTGATAGGCCGTGTATTTGCGAATGTTGATCACGCCGGTGTCAAAAATCAGGTACTGACCCTTGATCCCCAGCAGCGTGCCTTCGGCAATCGGGTTCTTGTCCAGGTTGAAGCTGACGATTTTGGCCGGGTATTGCTCGACCGGATAGCGGATTTCGAGAGGTTCTACATCGGTAATCTTCTGAATAGCTTGTAGGCCGAATCGCTGCTGCAAGCCGTCCAGGCCTTCGGCACAGCTGTCGAACAGCTGGTCGCGCACCTGGGCCAGGTCCACCGCCGCCGCATCGCCCTTGAGCAAGGCGCGCCAGTTGGTCTTGTCTGCCACCTGACTGCGGAACAGGTCTTCGACGAAGCCCGACTGTTGCCGCGTCGACACACGCATGATCGGCAGCGCCTGACTCGCGCCCTGATCGAGCCAGCGGGTCGGCAGTTGCGTGGCGCGAGTGATGCCGACCTTGATCCCCGACGAGTTGGCCAGATACACCACGTGATCGGTCATGCAGAACTGCTGGCCCCACACCGGGTCGCGGCAGGTGCCGGCCTCGAAGTGGCAGCGCTCCGGGCTCATGATGCAGATGTCGCACTGCGCCAGTTTGGTCATGCACGGGTAGCAGTAACCCTGGCTGAAACTGGTTTTGGTCTTGCGCCCGCAATGGGTGCAGTGGATCGCCCCCAGGTACTCCAGACGCACCGTGGTGCCGATCATGGGATTGACCGGCACCTCGACGTCATCCAGACGAAACGCGTATTGCACATTCGGCCCGTCCAGGCGCGCCGACATTTTGCTGATTGCACCGCGGCCAATCTCGATCAATGGATGGCATCCGACTTGAACAGGATGTTCGGCACTTCGATCGACTTCGACGCACATTCTTGCGGGCCCATGTAACCGGTGCGCTGGTCTTCAGGCAGGTTCTGGATTTCCCAGGCGATCATCGCCTGCAACGACAGCTCGCGTTGTTCGGCGGTGAGTTTGCCACCGTCGGACCACTTGCCGATTTCCACGGCCAGTTTCAGGCTCTCGTAGATGTCCAGGGTGATGTTCTTGATCATGTCGTTAAAAGAGGACATCTGGGTCTCCGTGCTCTTTATTCACTGAAAATTTTAGGCGGCCAGTTTACGGCGGTTATACAAACCGCCCAACAAACCGGTGAGGCATCCGATGAGTAACCCGCTGACGTGCGCGGCGTTGGCGATCTGGCCGAAACCAATCATCGAGACCAGCCCGGACATGCAAATCACCAGCCACACCAGCATCATCACCAGCACGCCACGCGGCAGGCGATACGCCGGGTTCGGCGCCAGCAACTGGAAAATCCAGCAGTGGCCGAGCAATCCGTAAAGCACGCCGGACAGGCCGCCGAACAGGCTCGGGCCACTCCAGGCAAACTGCGCGTAGTTCGACACCAGGCTGAACAACAACGTCAGACCGAGCAGATTGATGCTGCCCTGACGCGACTCGATGCGCCGCCCCAGCTCCCAGTACCACATGCCGTTCATGGCCAGGTGCAGAATGCCGAAGTGCAGCAGCATCGGGGTGAACAGGCGCCACCACTGCCCCGCCGCCAGACTGTCGGCCAGCGGCGTGAAGTGGATGTACTCGCCGACCACGCGGAAATCGAGGAAGGTCAGCCAACGCAGGGTTTCCAGGTTGTCGCCCAGATAGGTCAGGCCGCCGACCAGCAGGCTCAGCAGCAGGATGAAACCGGTGGCCTTGGCGTGTTTGAGTTGTTCGGCGAAACCCGGACGCTTGAAGGTCGGGGCCACCGGGATGTCCAGCTGTTGATCGGGGTCACCGGCCGGGAAGCGCTCGTACAGCGAGCGCACGTCCTCACTGATTTCCGACGGCGCCCACAGCACCTGCTCGCCCGCCTCTTCGCTGACCCGATGCGGCACCTGCATCCGTTGCAGCAGTTTGACGAAACCGCTCAGATCCACCGCCAACGGCAGACGCAATACCGCTACCGCACTCATTGCAGCACCTCCGGCCGCTCGACATCGACCCAGACAAATTTATGCGGATCCAGGCGTGTTTCCTGATCCAGACGATAGGCCACCAGTTTGCCGTAGAGCACCGCGCTGTAGTCGAGACACGCGAGGTTCGGGCGGATCGGCGCCGGTTTGCCGCTGCGCCAGTAGTGGCCGACGAACAGCAATGGCTCATCGATGCCGTAGCGCAGCAGGTTGTTTTTTTCACTCGAAGTCAGCGGCTTCTGCGCCACCGGCTCCGGCAGTGCATCCGGCTGGAAGACGATGTCACCGTAGGTTTTCGGGTCGTCTTCCCAGAACTTGGTACGGAAGAACGAACGCACCAGACCGTCGCCGCTGGTCATGGTCAAGCCATCCGGCAGGCGCATGTCGGTGCCGCGCAGCAGTCGATCAAACACCGTGCAGGCGAAGCTGTCCGGAACCGCCGAGGCCTGCAGAAAATGCTCATCGATGCAGCCATCGGGAAACAGCGCGCGCAACGGTTCGATCAGTCCGGCATCCCAGCAAGCGTGCACCACGCGGAAACGTCCGGCGTCGACAAACAGCGGCAGTTGGTAGAACCAGCGCTGGAAATCGTGCCAGTCACCGGGGTGGCCTTCGAACTGAGTCAGGGTTTCCTGCAGCAGGCGCGCATGGCGCGGCGTGTGCTCACGGACGAACTGCTTGCCGCTGCCCGGAGGCGCCGGCGTGCTCCAGCCCAGGGCGTTGAATTCGTGGTTGCCCATGATGCACAGCGCCTGCCCGGCCACGACCATGTCGTGGACAATGTGCAGCGCCTCGCGAATCCGCGGGCCACGGTCGATGATGTCGCCGACGAACACGGCCATGCGCGATGGATGCCGCCAGACCCCGCCCTGCTTGTGGTAACCGAGACGGTCAAGCAAGTGTTCGAGGGTCAGGGCGCATCCGTGCACGTCACCAATCAAGTCATAACTGCGCGCGGGATCGAGCATCAGTCGCCTCCACCACCCAACTTGCTGCCCCAGCCGAGCTTGGTCCGGCAGACTTCGTAGTAGTTGTGGTCGAGCGGGTGAATCAGTCGCAGCTTCTGCGCTTTCTTGCTCACGGTGATGGTGTCGCCCGGCGCGCAGGTGAAGTGGTTCTGCCCGTCGCAGGAGACTTGCGGGTAAATCTGCATGTTTTTCGACACGACGATTTTCAGCTCACTGTTGCCATCGACCACAATTGGCCGGCTCGACAACATATGGGGGTACATCGGCACGATCACAATGGCATCGAGCTTGGGATGCATGATCGGGCCACCGGCGGACAGCGCATACGCGGTGGAACCGGTCGGCGTGGCGACGATCAGGCCGTCGGCCTTCTGGCTGCAGACGAACTGGCCGTCGATGTACAGCTCGAACTCGATCATCCGCGTCGATTTGCCCGGGTGCAGTACCACGTCGTTCAGCGCATCGCCCTGGCCAATGGCCTCGGCATGCCGGCGAACTTCGGCTTGCAGCAGGAAGCGGTTTTCCACCAGATAATGGCCGTCGAGCACCTTGGCCACTTCGACTTCCAGTTCATCGGGGCGAATGTCGGTGAGAAAACCGAGGCTGCCACGGTTGATCCCCAGCACCGGAATATTGTGCTTGGCCAATGCGCGAGCGGCGCCGAGCAGGCTGCCGTCACCGCCGACGACGATGACCATGTCGCAGACTTCGCCGAGCATCTTGCGTGACGAGGTCTGCAGGCCGTGGCCCGGCAGAACTTCGGCGATGGTGTCTTCGAGAATCACGTGCAGGTGACGATCGAGCAGAAAGCGTTTCAGTCGGCGGACGGTATCCAGCACCTGGGAACTGCCCAGGCGACCGATGATGCCGATATTACGAAATTGCTCCATGGGACCTCTGCGGACAATCGAAAACGCGAAAAGCACGATTATGGGCGAAAGCCCGCCATAGACAAAATCCTTTCAGCCACAAGGGTGCGCTCGTGTTTAAGGCTATGCTCGCAAGATGATCCTGTTTCCCGACTTGCTCCAGTTGCCACACCAATTACGCCATCCGGAAGTGCGTGACCTGGCGTGGGTGATTCTCGCCCCGCCAATGTTGGCCGCGACGCCGTGGCCGCAGCGCCATCCGCTGGCCGGCAGCAATTGGGTGAGCGATCCCGCGCGTCTGGAGCACTGGCTGCGGCAACTGGATCGCGACAGTTATGGCTTGCTGCACTGGCTGGCGCAGGCGCGAACCCGGCGGCTGGGCCTGTATTACGAGCGGTTGTGGCAGTTTGCCGTGGAGCATGCGCCGGGCATCGAGCTGATTGCCGCCAACCTGCCAATCCGCCGCGAAGGCCACACCCTCGGCGAACTCGATATGCTGCTGCGCGACCGCGACGGCGTGCATCACCTGGAACTGGCGATCAAGCTCTACCTCGGCCCGCAGGAGGGCAACGGCCACGATCCGGCGCAGTGGCTGGGGCCGGGCTGTCACGATCGGCTCGACCGCAAACTGGCGCATCTGGCCGAGCATCAACTGCCGATCTCGGCGCGCCCGGAAAGCCGCGAGGCGCTGGCCAAGCTGGACATCGAAGTGTTCAGTGCGCAGCTGTGGCTGGGCGGATACCTGCTGTACCCGTGGCCCGGCCAGGCCGAACCGCCCAGAGGCGCGCATCCGCAGCACCTGCGTGGCAGTTGGTTGCATCAGAAGGACTGGCCGGCGTTCGTCGCTCAACGCCCGGCCGGCCGCTGGCAACCCCTGCCCCGCCATGCCTGGCTGGCACCGGCGCACTATCTGGCGGATCAGACCTGGAGCGCTGAACACCTGCAGATGTGGCTGGATGACCTGGAACCGATGGCCCCGGCGCAACTGCTGGTGCGCCTGACCGAGAATGCGCAGGGCGAATGGGAAGAGGCGGAGCGGTTGTTTCTGGTGGCGGATCTTTGGCCGAATGTGCCGGGGCAGGTGTGAGAGTTGTAGTGCCTTAACCGCCCCTATCGCGAGCAGGCTCACTCCTACAGGGGAACGCATTCCAAGGTAGGAGTGAGCCTGCTCGCGATAGGGGCAACTCGGTTTAAAGCGAAAGCCGCAGCGCCAAAGCCGCCAAGGTGACCAACAACACCGGCACCGTCAGCACAATCCCGACCTTGAAGTAATAGCCCCAACCAATCCGGATATCCTTGCGCGCCAGCACATGCAGCCACAACAAGGTCGCCAGACTGCCGATCGGGGTGATTTTCGGCCCCAGGTCGCTGCCGATCACGTTGGCATAGATCATCGCTTCCTTGACCACACCGCTGGCCTGACTCGCATCGATCGACAACAAGCCGATCAGCACCGTCGGCAAGTTGTTCATGATCGACGACAGCAACGCCGTCAGCACCCCGGTGCCCAGCGCCGCGCCCCACACGCCGTACCCGGCGAACACATCCAGCCAGCCAGCCAGATACCCGGTGAGTCCGGCATTGCGCAGGCCATACACCACCAGATACATGCCGAGGGAGAAAATCACGATCTGCCACGGTGCTTCTTTCAGTACCTTGCGCGTGGAAATCTTGTGGCCTCGCGCGGCGATCCCCAGCAGCAGTGCCGCGCAGACCGCCGAGATCGCGCTGATCGGGATGCCCAGTTGTTCGAGGAAAAAGCAGCCGATCAGCAGGATCACCAACACTATCCAGCCGGCATAGAACGTGGCTTTGTCGTGGATCGCCGTGTGTGGCTGTTCGAGCTGTTCGGGGTCGTAAGTCTTGGGAATGTCGCGGCGGAAAAACCACATCAGCACGCCCAGCGTTGCGGCCACGCTGACGAAGTTGACCGGCACCATCACTGCCGCATAACGGTTGAAGCCAATGTGAAAGAAGTCCGCCGAAACGATGTTGACCAGGTTCGACACCACCAGCGGCAGGCTCGCGGTGTCGGCGATAAAACCAGCGCCCATGACGAACGCGAGGGTCGCCGCCGGGGAAAAGCGCAGCGCCAGCAGCATCGAAATCACGATAGGCGTGAGGATCAGCGCCGCGCCGTCATTGGCAAACAGCGCCGATACCAGCGCGCCGAGCAGCACCATGTAGGCAAACAGCTTGCGCCCACTGCCCCGCCCCCAGCGCGCCACGTGCAGCGCGGCCCAGGCGAAGAACCCGGCTTCGTCGAGCAGCAGGCTGATGATGATCAGCGCGACGAAGGTGCCGGTGGCGTTCCAGATGATCTGCCACACCAGCGGAATGTCGCTCAGGTGCACGACGCCGAAGATCAGGGCCAGCACCGCGCCGAGCGTCGCGCTCCAGCCGACCCCGAGGCCTTTGGGTTGCCAGATGACAAGGGTGATGGTCAGCAGGAAGATCAGTGACGCAGCGAGCATTCGCGACAGCCTTCAATTATTCAATGATTGGAGATACAAATGTGGGAGCGGGCTTGCTCGCGAAGGCGGTGTGTCAGATGACAACTTTGTGTCTGACACACCGCCTTCGCGAGCAAGCCCGCTCCCACAGGATCTCTGGGTTGCCGCAGCTTTGACCAGATTATTTTTTGTGTTGTTCCACAAATTTCCCGTATGCATTGATGAAATTCTGCAAGAACGGCTTGACCGACTCGCTCAACTTGCCGGCCTCATCGAACGCCGAACCCGCCCCGCCCAGATACGCCTCTGGCTGCTGCATGCACGGTACATCGAGAAACACGAAAGACTGGCGCAAATGCTGGTTGGCGCCAAAACCGCCAATCGCCCCCGGCGACACGCTGATCACCGCCCCCCGGCTTGCCGCCCCAGACACTTTTGCCATAAGGCCGTGAGCCCACGTCAATCGCATTCTTCAAAGGTGCCGGCACCGAGCGGTTATATTCCGGGGTGACAAACAGCACCGCGTCGGAAGAGCCGACTTCCTGGCGAAAAGTGCTGTAGGCTGCGGGCGGTGAATCGCCGTCGATGTCTTCGTTATAAAGTGGCAGATCGCCTATTTCGACAATCTTCAGTTTGAGGCTCGCCGGTGCCAGCTCGGCCAGCGCCAGTGCGACTTTGCGGTTGATCGATGCTTTGCGCAGGCTGCCGACGACTACAGCGACGTTGTAGACATTGCTCATGGAAGACTCTCGACTGTCGGAGGGAAGAGCCAGTAGTTATAGATGATCCGAAGCCGATTCCACCAGTGAGCGAAGGAAATTCCTCCGCGCTGATTATTTTTTTCCTGTAGGAAAACTTACAGGGCTTGATGACGGTCTACCAAGCCGCAAATCAAGTGTTTTATCTCCAGAGGTTCTAAGCAGATGGCAGCAGTACTCGTCGGTCAGTTCCATGCAAGAGATGCGGAAGGCCGCGTTTATTCCGTGCATGAGTTCCAGGAATCCACCCCGTCGGCAGACGGTCTCACCGGCATGGAGCCTGTCACCACCTACAAGCTGGCCATTGGCGATCGCGTCAAAAAGCTCAGTGACAGCGAGTTTTTGCTGGTTCAGTCGGACATCACGCTGATCCGCGAACCTGAGACAACCGCCGCTCAATAACCGCGCGTTATGAGCAGAAGTCATATGCGCAGACTTGGGGTAGGATTCAGCCACTGACCCCACCTGCTGAACATGGACTTCACGCATGCGTTTACGTCATATCGAAGTGATTCAGGCGCTCTTGCAGACCGGTCACCTGGGCACCGCCGCCGAATGGCTGCAACTGCCGGTGGCCGACGTCGAAGAGCGATTGCGCGAAGCCGAGAGTCAGTTGGGGTTCATGCTGTTCGCCAGCGTCCGTGGCCGCCTGCAGTCGACGCCTGAAGCGCGGGCGTTGCAGGTGGAAATCGCCCGCGTCTATCAAGCGCTGGAGCCGGTGCAACGGCTGGCCAGCAGCCTCAGGCAATACCTCGCCCCACCCCTGCGCATCATCGGCACCCCGCCGCTGGCGCACCACCTGTTGCCGCAAAGCATCGCGCTGCTGCGCCGGCGCTTGCCCGATGCCCCCTGCCGCTTGCTCAGTTCGCCCACGTGCGACATCGTCCGCAGTCTGCTGCTGCGCGAAAGCGATCTGGGCCTGAGCCTGCACGATCCGGAACATCCCGACATCCATGCGCAGCCGCTGGCCCACGGCAAGCTGCAACTGCTCGCGCCCCACGGCTGGCTGCAACCGAAGCAGAAATACATTTCCCTGCAGGATCTCGCCGGCCAGGCGATGGTCGGCCTCGAAGGCCACGACCCGTTGAGCCCGGCGCTGGAGAACAAACTCCAGGCCCTGCGCCCGGCGCTGAGCATTCAGACCCGGGTGCAAACCCATCAGATGATGCGCAGCATGGTCGAGGCCGGCGAAGGCCTGGCCATCGTCGACCCGTTCACCGCCCTCGGCGCACGGGCCGGCGGACTGGATGTCTGCCCGTTGTCACCGGCGGTGCCGATCAGCCTGTATGCCCTGACCTACCGACACAGCGCCACGCCGGCAGCCATTCAGACGCTGCTGGCGATCATCACGGAACAAGCCGAGGCGATGCTGGCGAGCTGAGCGGGTTTTCCAGCGGGTTATCGAACAGTCGATACCAGAACAGCGCGATTTCCGCAGTGTTCGGGTCTATCCCGCGATAACGCAAATGGTCGATACCGCCAATTTCGTAGCCACAACGCTCATACAAACGACAGGCACCGAGGTTGTTGTTCTGCGTCTCGAGCATGATCCCCGGCAGTTTCTTCTTGCGACTCCAGAACTGCGCGACATCCAGCAACGCCTTGGCCACACCATGCCGGCGCGCCGGGGCGTGCACCGCCAGCTCATCGATGTGAGCAAAGCCGTTCCAGTTGGTGCTGATCACCAGATGGCCGACCGGCTCGTCATCCAAGTACGCCATGAATATCGCGCTGTCGGCGCCATCGCGATAGCTGCTGAACTCTTCAGGATCGATGCCGTAGCACTTGCGATATGGCACGATCGGCGTCACCGCCCAGCGCTCGACCGGTTGGCCAATGACTGCCGCGCCGTACGCGGCCACTTCGAAACTGAAGTCGCTGCCCCAGATGTACGCCGCGAAACCATCGTCGGCGACGCGCACCGACAGCCCTGGGTATTTCGGATTCATGACCGGCTGCATACTCGGAAAAGTCCTCATTCCTTGACGCAATCGACGGTGTACTGCCGCCCATTGCCCTCGTCTTCATGTTGCAGTCCATGCACATCAGCGACAAAACCGGGGAAGCTGCTATCGAACGTGCGGGCAAACTTCAGGTAGTCGATGATCGAGCGGGTCGCCTCGGTAAAGCGTTCGCCCGGCATGATCAACGGAATCCCCGGTGGATACGGCACCAGCATCACCGCGGCAATCCGCCCTTCCAGCTCATCGATCGGCACCGCCTCGACTTCGCCGCGCACCAGATGATCGTAGGCGTGGGCCGGTTTCATGGCGATTTCCGGCAGTACCGTGTACATGCGTTTCAGATGCTTGGCGGTGGCATTGCTGCGGTAACAGGCGTGCAGTTGATCGCACAGGTCACGCAAACCCATGCCGCGATAGCGCGCGGTGTCTTGCTGGGCCACGCAAGGCAGGCAATTGGCCAGACTGACGTTGGCGTCGTAACTGCGCTTGAACTCCAGCAACTCGGTGAGCAGCGTGCTCCATTTGCCCTTGGTGATGCCCATGGAGAACAGCACCAGGAACGAATACAGCCCGGTCTTCTCCACCACCAACCCGCGCTCCCATAGGAACTTGCTGACCACCGCCGCCGGAATACCCTTCTCGCTCAGCGCGCCGCCGGCATTCAAACCGGGCATCACCAGGGTCACTTTGATCGGGTCGAGCAGCACATAGTCGTCGCTGACTTCACCAAAGCCATGCCAGTCGGCGTCCGGTTGCAATAGCCAGTCCTCGGTTAGCACCCGGTCGATACCTTCGACACCCGGCGGCTGCCAGATCGAGAACCACCAGTCATCCGCCGCAATGTGCTGGCGCAGATTGGCCAGTGCCCGGCGAAAACTCAGGGCTTCATCGAAGGTTTCCTGCAACAGCGAACGTCCGGCCGGGCCTTCCATCATCGCCGAAGCGACATCCAGCGAAGCGATGATGCTGTACTGCGGCGAGGTCGAGATGTGCATCATGAACGCTTCGTTGAAACGGTCACGGTCCAGTTGCCGCGCACCGCCGTCCTGCACATGAATCATCGAGGCCTGGCTGAACGCGGCGAGCAGTTTGTGCGTGGAGTGGGTGGTGAACACCAGCGGGCTGTCTTCTGTGCGCGAGGTGGCCATGCCATAACGCCCGGCGAAGAACTCGTGAAACGCTGCGTAGGCGTACCACGCCTCGTCGAAATGCAGGACTTCCACGCTGTTGCCCAGGCTCTGTTTGATCAGCTCGGCGTTGTAGCACAAGCCGTCGTAGGTCGAGTTGGTCACCACCGCCAGTTTGACTTTCGGCGCACGGCCCTTGGTCAACGGGCTGGCGTCGATTTTGGCCTGGATCGATTCGCGGCTGAATTCGCTCAGCGGAATCGGGCCGATGATCCCCAGCTCATTGCGCTCCGGGCACAGGTACAGCGGGATCGCGCCGGTCATGATGATCGCGTGCAGCACTGACTTGTGGCAGTTGCGATCCACCAGCACCAGATCATCGCGACCGACCATCGAATGCCAGACGATCTTGTTGGCAGTCGAGGTGCCATTGATCACGAAAAACGTGTGATCGGCGCCGAAGTTGCGCGCCGCACGCTCTTCCGCTTCAGCGAGCGGGCCAGTGTGATCGAGCAGCGAACCCAGCTCCGGCACCGATACCGACAAGTCCGAACGCAGAGTGTTTTCACCAAAGAACTGATGAAACGCCTGCCCCACCGGGCTCTTGTGATAGGCCACGCCGCCGCCATGCCCGGGGGTGTGCCAGGAATAGTTGGAATCGGCGGTGTGCTGCACCAGTGCCTTGAAGAACGGCGGCAGCAGACCATCCAGATATTTGCGCGCCGCCCGCGCCACTTGCCGGGCGAGAAACGGCACGGTGTCTTCGAACAGATAAAGAATGCCGCGCAGCTGATTGAGCTCGGCCATGGCATCGGCCGGGGCGTTTTCCAGGGTCACCTGTTCGCCCAGGGCGAAGATCGGCAGATCCGGCGCGCGCACCCGGGCCAGACCGATCAGTTCGGCCATGTTTTGTAAGAGATGGGAATGGGTGCTGGCGTCTTCGGCAGCGATCAGCATGCACGCCAGGCCGTGATGGGTCGAGGCCACCAACCGACCTTCGGTATAGTCGATGGCCGAAACGATATTGAAACCTTCCTGCTCCAACTCCCGGGCGATGCCACGGATACGGTCACCGGCGACCGTGTCGGCCTTGATGTCGCGGTGGACGATCAACACCGGAAACTTCAAATCTTTGTACATGAGGCTCAGTGTCCCGAGGCGGCAGATCAAAGTCTGCCAATGCACTCAGGGTAGAGGGTTGCAGCGAAAGTGGCGAGGGTGGCCAGTTGGCTTCACTCAGCCTGACTCGGCTTTTGTGGCGAGGGAGCTTGCTCCCGCTGGGGCGCGAAGCGGCCCCTGGTATTCGTTCAGCAGCAATGTGCATTCAGGTTTTATGACTGCTTCGCAGCCAAGCGGGAGCAAGCTCCCTCGCCACAAAATGTGTTCAGGCCTGAGCGTCAGCCTCGGCGATCTGCGTCCACAACGCCGGGCCACCCGCAGATTTGGCGATGATTTCGAGTCGCGCCATATGCGCCGCCAGTTCCTCTTCCGTCGCCCGAATGATCCGCGCAGGCTGACGATCCGCCGGCAGACGGCGGATTTCCGTAGCGGAGTTGTCCGCGCCCTCACCCGTACCATTGCCGTCGGAAGCGTTGCCGGCCAGCGACAGGCTGGTCTGGCCACCGGTCATGGTCAGGTAGACGTCGGCGAGAATCTCCGAGTCGAGCAAGGCGCCGTGCAATTCACGGCCGGAGTTGTCGACGCCATAACGTTTGCACAACGCGTCAAGGCTGTTGCGCTGCCCCGGGTGACGTTCCCGGGCCATCATCAGGGTGTCGAGGATGGTGCAATGCCGGGTGATGTCAGCGCGATCGTGCTGCCCCATCAAGGCGAATTCGTTGTTGATGAAGCCAACGTCGAACGCCGCGTTATGGATGATCAGCTGCGCGCCGTTGATGAACTCGAAGAACTCGTCGGCGACTTCGGCGAAACGGGGCTTGCCGACGAGGAATTCGTTGGTGATGCCGTGGACGCCGATCGCGCCCTCGTCACTCTCGCGATCCGGTTGCAGATAGACGTGAAAGTGCCGGCCCGTCAGGCGCCGACCGATCAGTTCAACACAGCCGATTTCAATGATCCGGTGACCATCGGTCACCGGCATGCCGGTGGTTTCGGTATCGAGTACAACGGATCTGGTGGCCATCAGTGTTCAATTCTCAACGGGGTCAATCGTGCAAAAGCGGCGATGTTAACACGCTCGGTGGGGGTGTTTCAGTCAGACCGTGTCGCGCCCATTCGCGAGCAAGCCCGCTCCCACACAGGATCTGCGGTGGTCACAATGTTGATGTAAGCAGGAGACCCAGTGTGGGAGCGGGCTTGCTCGCGAAGGCCACGACTCGGTGCAACGGAGGGAATCAGCTCTGCTTGTACCCGCGAACCTCATCCACCCCACGGTTGGCCAACTGGTCAGCCCGTTCGTTACCGTGGTGACCAATGTGCCCACGCACCCACTTCCAGGTGACCTTGTGCCGGTTGACCTGCTCATCCAGCTCTTTCCACAGGTCAGCGTTTTTCACCGGCTCTTTCGCCGCTGTCTTCCAGCCGCGTTTTTTCCAGTTGGCCATCCACTCGTTGATGCCCTTCATCACGTATTGCGAGTCGGTCACCAGCAGCACTTCGCACGGCCGCTTCAAGGCTTCGAGGCCACGGATGGCGCCGAGCAGTTCCATGCGATTGTTGGTGGTGTTGGCTTCGCCGCCCCACAGTTCCTTTTCGACGCCCTTGCACACCAGCAAGGCGCCCCAGCCGCCCGGGCCGGGATTGCCCTTGCAGGCACCGTCGGTGAACAGTTCTACGCTATCGACGCTTTCGCTCATGCCACTCTATCCAGAAAAATGCCTGGCCCCGTCAATCGCGGATCGACGATGGCCGCGGCCGGAACAAGTCCGGCCACTATAAAAAGAAGGTTTACGGTTCGATACGACGGCGGTTGACCTTGGCCATCGGCAGCGGAATCAGCTTGCCCATTGGCTCGCGGCGCTCCTGACGCACCGGACGCAGGCCCACCACGATCTTGCGCGCGACCAATAAATAGAAGCCACCGCCCGACAGTTGCCAGTCGCCGGCCTTGCGTTCCCAGCCGGCCAGTCGGGCCTGCCACTTGGGCGACGCGAGCGGCGGACGATAGCACCCGAAGCGGCGTTTCTCCAGCGCAAAGCCCAGCAGATTGAGCCAGTCGGCCACCCGCGACGGCGAGATGCAGCGTGCCTGACGCAACGCGTCGTGGGCGAATACATGGCGCAAGCCCCAGGTGCTCCAGGGGTTGATGCCGATGATCAGCAGATGCCCGCCGGGGCGCACGCTGCTTGCCGCTTCGCGCAGCAAACCGTGGGGCGACAGACAGAAATCCAGACCGTGCTGCAACACCACCACGTCGGCAGCGTGCTCACTCAATGGCCAGGCCTGTTCCTCGCAGACGATCTCGACCCCCGGCAATGGCGCGCCGAGCCGCACGTTGCGCTGCACCTGCGGCGCCGACGGCGGAGTCTGGGCCGACGGCCCGTAATGCACCAGGTAGCCGCCGAAGAACCGCCCCAACTCGTCCTCGAGCATGCGCCGTTCTTCATCCAGCAAAAATTGCCCGAGCGGGCCGGCCAGCCATTCTCGGGCCGCGCCGATCAACGCCAGCCAGTCGGGATCGGCCTGAGCGAACGCTTTATCGGTCATGTCATTCTCCAACGCCGCTAGAAGCTCTAAGATGCGCCAATGTTTTCCGCTTGGCGAATTCCGACGATGATACAGATCAGTGCCCTGCCCGCGTTCACCGACAACTACATCTGGTTGTTACAGGATCACCGCACCCAGCGCTGCGCCGTGGTCGACCCGGGCGATGCCGCGCCGGTGCAGGCCTGGCTGGCCGCGCACCCGGGCTGGGTGTTGAGCGACATTCTGATCACCCATCACCATCACGATCACGTCGGCGGCGTCGAACGCCTGAAAGCGGCGAGCGGCGCCAAAGTCTACGGCCCGGCCAGCGAAAACATCCCGGGGCGCGACGTGGCGCTCAAGGACAACGACAAGGTCAGCGTCCTCGGCTGGGACTTCGATGTCTATGCGGTGCCCGGTCACACCCTCGGCCACATCGCCTATTACCACCACGGCCTGCTGTTTTGCGGCGACACCCTGTTCGCCGCCGGTTGCGGACGCCTGTTCGAAGGTACGCCAGAACAGATGCACCACTCGCTCAGCCGCCTCGCCAGCTTGCCCGAGGATACGCTGGTGTATTGCACCCATGAATACACCCTGAGCAATCTGAAATTTGCCGCGGCCGTCGAACCGAGTAACCCGGACATTGCCGCCCGTCTGGAAAAAGTCACCCAACAACGGGAAAAAGGCGTGATGACCCTGCCCTCGACCCTGGCCCTGGAAAAGCTCACCAATCCGTTTTTGCGTACCACTGAAACATTAGTTACACAAAAAGTGGACGAACGGGCAGGCGCTCAAAACCGGGCGCCGAGTGAGGTTTTTGCGGCTCTGCGGGCGTGGAAAGATACGTTCTAAGTGACTCACCACTTGGTACAAAAATTCTGAATGGTTGACCGCAGGGGGTGCGCTTTCTAGAATCGCCCGACATTTTTGCCCGGAACTTACTTCCAGCCAATGTCGTCATCCATACGTAAGTCCGTCAATTCAGACACGTTGACCCGCCTGGCTCAAGCCATCGCGGTCGCTGTGTCCGCCACGTTGGCGGGCTGCTCCAGCCATGCTCCGCAGTCCGAGGCGAGCCATACGCCGAACATTGCTGCGCGAGCCAAGCAGAAGCCGATCTGGCTGAGCGAAAAGCCAAGTCCGCAGGTGCCTCAGGACATCTGGGAGCGCATGCGCGGTGGTTTCCAGCTGCAGGACGGCCTGGGCGTCAACCCGCGCATCGAGCAGCAGCGCCTGTGGTTTGCCAGTAACCCGTCCTTTCTCGAAAACGCCGGCGAACGCGGCAGTCTCTACATTCATTACATCGTCGAGCGTCTCGAAGAGCGCAACATGCCGCTGGAACTGGCCCTGCTGCCAGTGATCGAGAGCGCCTACAACCCGATGGCCTACTCCCGGGCCGATGCTTCGGGCCTGTGGCAATTCATTCCGTCCACCGGCCGCTACTACAACCTGCGCCAGACCCGCTTCTATGATGGCCGTCGCGATATTACCGCCTCGACCACCGCCGCGATGGACTACCTGACCCGCCTGCATGACATGTTCAACGGTGACTGGCTGCTGGCCCTGGCTGCCTATAACGCGGGTGAAGGCACCGTCAGCCGTGCCATCGAGCGTAACGAAAAGCTCGGTCTGCCAACCGACTACTGGAACCTGTCGTCGCTGCCGGCAGAAACCCAGGCCTACGTGCCCAAACTGCTGGCCTTGTCGCAAGTGGTACTGGCCCCGGAAGCATACGGGGTGAATCTCAACCCGATCGCCAACGAACCGTATTTCCAGGTCGTCGAAATCAACCAGCGCATGGACCTTTCCAAGGTCGCGGCGGTGGCCAACATCGACGAAGACGAACTGTTCCAGCTCAATCCGGCATTCAAGCAGCGCACCACCATCGACGGCCCCCAGCACCTGCTGGTGCCGACCTCCAAGGCGCAACTGCTGACCGCCAGCCTGCAGACCATGCGACCTGAAGAACTGATCAGCCCGCGCTCGCTGAAGCCGGTGTTCGACGGGGCCGACCCAAGTGAAGTGGCGAAGCTCAAGCGCGCCTATCGGGTCAAGCGCGGTGACAACCTCGGTTCCATTGCCAAGGCCAACAAGGTCGAAGTCAAGGATCTGCAACGCTGGAACAAGTTGTCCGGCAAAAACCTCAAGGTCGGCCAGACCCTGGTGATGCAAGACACCACCCAGCGCGCCCCGGCTCGCAACAGTGGCCGGGTCAATACCGTCATCGCGGCCAACAGCAAGACCAAAGGCAAGGCTGACAGCCAGCAGCAGACCCAGTACAAGGTCAAGCGTGGCGACACCTTGTATGTGGTGGCCAAGCGTTTCAACGTCGAGATGCAGCATCTCAAGCGCTGGAACCCGGGTGCCGGCAAGGCCCTCAAGCCTGGGCAGATGCTCACGGTTTACCAGCCGCACTGACAGCAAAGCCCCTGAATTCAGGGGCTTTTTTGCTTTTGTGGGAGCGAGCTTGCTCGCGAATGCGGCGTATCAGTGACCTTCATATGCGGCTGACAGGCCGCATTCGCGAGCAAGCCCGCTCCCACCAAAAGCAAACGCAATCGAAGGCGATTAAGCCCGCATTAACCCGCATCTTTTTCCTGTCCAGACAAGCTGTTACTGTACGGCCCACAAAGCCCAAGCCGCCTGGATCGGATCTGACTTGAAGCGTCCCCTCCTCCTGCTCCTGATCAGCCTGGCCTTGAGCTCACCCGCAAGCGCGACGATTACCGAGAGTCACGGTTATGCGCAGTTCGGCACGCTCAAGTACCCGGCCAGATTTACCCACTTCGACTGGGTCAACCCGCAAGCGCCCAAGGGCGGTACGTTGCGGGTGATGGCGTTCGGCACCTTCGATACGGTCAATCCGTACACCTTCAAGGGCACCAGCCCGGTGACCACCCCGAATTTCCTGCAGTACGGCATCAACGAGCTGAACGAACCGCTGATGATCGGCACCGGCCAGTATTCGCCCTCCGGTGACGAACCGGCGTCGAGCTATGGCTTGATCGCGCAATCGGTGGAGTACAGCGAAGATCGCAGCTGGGTGGTGTTCAATCTGCGCCCGGAAGCACGCTTTCACGATGGCACGCCGATCACCGCGTACGACGTGGCGTTCTCCTATCGCTTGCTGCTCAAGGAAGGTCATCCGCTGTACCGCACCGCTTTGCAGGAAGTCGCACGCGTGGACATCCTCAACCCGCAGCGCATCCGCTTCGTGATGAAGCGCGCCGGCAATCCGCTGCTGATCCTGCGACTGGGTGAGTTGCCAGTGCTGCCGCAGCATTACTGGAAGGATCGCGACTTCAAGGCCACTACCTTCGAGCCACCGCTGGGCAGCGGCCCGTACCGCATCACCTCGGTGACGCCGGGGCGGCAGCTGATTTTCGAGCGGGTCAAGGATTACTGGGGCAAGGATCTGCCGGTCAATCGCGGCAAGTACAACTTCGATCGCATGGAAGTCGAGTTCTACCGCGACAGCGACGTGGCGTTCGAAGCGTTCAAGGCCGGCGAATTCGACATCTACATCGAGCATCAGGCGAAGAACTGGGCCAACGGCTACAACTTCCCGGCGGTGCGCCGTGGCGAGGTGATCAAGGCGCAGATCCCGCACCAGATCCCGACGCAGAGCCAGGGGCTGTTCATGAACACCCGGCGTCCGACCTTTGCCGACGTCAAAGTCCGCGAAGCCATGGGCCTGATGTTCGACTTCGAGTGGACCAACCGGGCACTTTTCAGCGACGCCTACCAACGCTCCACCAGCTACTATCCCAACAGCGAGTTCAGCGCCAGCGGCCTGCCGATCGGCCATGAATGGCTGATGCTCAAGCCGTACAAGGATCAATTGCCGGCGAAGCTGCTCACTGAACCGTTCAGCCTGCCGCAGACCGATGGCCGCGGCATCCCCCGGGAAACCATGCGCAAGGCCCTGGCGCTGCTCGCCGAGGCCGGCTGGAAACTCAATGGCCAGCGCCTGCAAAACGCGAAGGGCCAGCCGCTGAGCTTCGAACTGCTGCTGGTCAACCCGAACCTTGAGCGGATACTCCAGCCGTACATCGAGAACCTCAACAGCATCGGTATCGACGCGCGCCTGCGCACAGTGGATCGCGCGCAGTACAAACAGCGTCTGGACCAGTTCGATTTCGACATGATCCTGATGACGCTCAACCAGACCCTCAGCCCGGGCCTGGAGCAATGGCAGTACTTCCATTCCAGTCAGGTCGGGGTCAAGGGCAGCAAGAATTACGCGGGCATCGCCAACCCGGTGGTCGATCACCTGCTCGAACAGTTGCTCGCCGCGCAAACCCGCGACGAACAAGTTGCCGCCGGCAAGGCGCTGGACCGCGTGCTGCTCTGGCAGCACTACAGCATTCCCAACTGGTACCTCAATTATCACCGACTGGCCTACCGCAACCGGTTGGCCTTCGTCACCACGCCGCCCTACACCCTGGGTCTGAACACGTGGTGGCTGAAATCTTCGGAGAAAGCTCAATGAACGCCATCCGCGCCCTGCTTGTGCAGGCCAGCGGTCTGCTGTTCGCCGGGTTGGCCTGCGCCGCCCCGCAACACGCCGTGACCCTGTACAACGAGCCGCCGAAGTACCCGGCCGACTTCAAGAACTTCGACTACGTGAACCCCGACGCGCCCAAGGGCGGGATCTTCCGCCAGGCCGGGTTTGGCGGCTTCGACAGCCTCAACCCGTTCATCAGCAAAGGCGTGCCGGCCGATGACGTCGGGCAGATCTACGACACCCTGACCAAGCACAGCCTCGACGAACCGTTCACCGAATACGGCCTGATTGCCGCCAAAATCGAAAAAGCCCCGGACAACAGTTGGGTGCGTTTCTACCTGCGCCCGGAAGCCCGCTTCAACGACGGCCACCCGGTGCGCGCCGAAGACGTGGTGTTCAGCTTCCAGACCCTGACCAAGGACGGCTCGCCGCTGTTTCGTGGCTACTACAGCGATGTCGACGAAGCCATCGCCGAAGACCCGCTCAAAGTGTTGTTCAAGTTCAAGCACAACAATAACCGTGAGTTACCGCTGATCCTCGGCCAGCTCCCGGTGCTGCCGAAACACTGGTGGGCCAATCGCGATTTCACCAAAGGCAATCTGGAGATTCCGCTGGGCAGCGGCCCGTACAAGGTCGCCGAAGTGAAGGCCGGGCGCTCGGTGCGCTATGAACGGGTCAAGGACTACTGGGGCAAGGACCTGCCGGTCAATCGCGGGTTCTACAACTTCGACGTGATGACCACCGATTACTACCGCGACAACACCGTCGCCGTCGAAGCGCTGAAGGCCGGCCAGTTCGATTACTGGCTGGAAATGACCGCGAAGAACTGGGCCAACGCTTACAACATCCCGGCGGTCACCGAAGGTCGCTTGATCAAGGAACAGATCGCCAACAGCAACCCGACCGGCATGCAGGGCTTCGTTTACAACCTGCGCCGTCCGGTGTTTCAGGATGTGCGGGTGCGTCAGGCGCTCGGCTTGCTGTTTGATTTCGAATGGACCAATAAACAGCTGTTCAACGGTGCCTACTTCCGCACCCGCAGTTATTTCGAGAACTCGGAAATGGCCGCCACCGGCCTGCCCGACGCCGAGCAACGGGCGATCCTCGAACCGTTTCGCAGCAAGCTCCCGGCCCAGGTGTTCAGCGAAGCCTTCGAAAACCCCAAGACCGACGCCAGCGGCATGATCCGCGCCCAGCAGCGCGAGGCCTATCAGCTGTTGCAAGAGGCTGGCTGGAAGATCGTCGACGACAAAATGGTCGACGCCAGCGGCAAACCGGTGGTCATCGAATTCCTCCTCGCGCAGACCGAATTCGAACGCGTGCTGCTGCCGTTCAAGCGCAACCTGGCCGACCTCGGCATCGATCTGGTGATCCGCCGTGTCGATGTTTCGCAGTACATCAACCGTGTGCGCTCGCGGGACTTCGACATGATCGTCGGCAGCTTCCCGCAGTCCAACTCGCCGGGTAACGAGCAACGCGAATTCTGGATGAGCGCCGCCGCCGACAAACCGAGCAGCCGCAATACCATGGGCCTCAAGGACCCGATCGTCGATCACCTGGTGGAAAATCTGATCAACGCCGACTCGCGCAGCAGCCTCGTGGCTCACGCCCGGGCGCTGGATCGGGTGCTGCAATGGGGCTATTACGTGATCCCCAACTGGCACATCAAGACCTGGCGCGTGGCCTACTGGAATCACATCGGCCACCCGAAAGTCTCGCCCAAATACGACATCGGGATTAACACCTGGTGGGTCAAGCCTGACGCGAAACCCGCCATAGAAGTCGAAACCAAACTGCAAGCCGACCCTGTGGGCACGGAGTAATCAGATGCTGGCGTATATTTTTCGGCGACTGCTGCTGATCATCCCTACCCTGTTCGGGATTCTGCTGATCAACTTCGTGATCATCCAGGCCGCGCCCGGCGGCCCGGTGGAGCAGATGATCGCCAAGCTCGAAGGCTTCGAAGGCGCCACCAGCCGCATCGCCGGTGGCGGTGCCGAAGTGTCGGTGGCCGGCTCCGCCTATCGCGGCGCGCAAGGTCTGGACCCGGCACTGATCAAGGAAATCGAGCACATGTACGGGTTCGACAAGTCGGCCCCGGAACGCCTGTGGATCATGGTCAAGAACTACGCGAAGCTGGACTTCGGCGACAGTTTTTTCCGCGACGCCAAGGTTATCGACCTGATCAAGGAAAAGATGCCGGTATCGATCTCGCTCGGGCTGTGGAGCACGCTGATCATGTACCTGGTGTCGATCCCGCTGGGGATCGCCAAGGCCACGCGGCACGGCAGCCACTTCGACGTGTGGACCAGTTCGGCGATCATCATCGGCTATGCGATTCCGGCGTTCCTGTTTGCGATTCTGCTGATCGTGGTGTTTGCCGGCGGCAGTTATCTGGACTGGTTCCCGCTACGCGGGCTGACCTCGAACAACTTCGATGAACTGAGCCTGGGCGGCAAGATCCTCGACTACTTCTGGCACCTCGCGCTGCCGGTGACGGCACTGGTGATCGGCAACTTCGCGACCATGACCCTGCTGACCAAAAACAGCTTCCTCGACGAGATCAACAAGCAGTACGTGGTCACCGCCAAGGCCAAGGGCCTGACGCGTAATCGCGTGCTCTACGGCCACGTGTTCCGCAACGCGATGCTGCTGGTGATTGCCGGGTTCCCGTCAGCGTTCATCGGCATCTTCTTCACCGGCTCGTTGCTGGTGGAGGTGATCTTCTCCCTCGACGGCCTCGGCCTGATGAGCTTCGAAGCGGCGATCAACCGCGATTACCCGGTGGTGTTCGGCACCCTGTTCATCTTCACCCTGCTCGGCCTGGTGGTGAAACTGATCGGCGACCTCACCTACACCCTGGTCGATCCGCGCATCGACTTCGCCAGCCGGGAGCATTGAGATGAACCTGTCCCCTCTCAATCGCCGCCGGTTCGAACTGTTCAAGGCCAACAAGCGTGGCTGGTGGTCGCTGTGGCTGTTCCTGATCCTGTTCGGCCTGAGCCTCGGTGCCGAGCTGATCGCCAACGACAAGCCGCTGGTGGTGCATTACGACAACCACTGGTACTTCCCGGCGATCAAGCGCTACCCGGAAACCACCTTCGGCGGAGAATTCCCGCTGGAAGCCAACTACAAGAGCCCGTACATCCGCGAACTGCTCAAGGCCAAGGATGCGTGGGTGTTGTGGGCGCCGATCCCCTACAGCTACCAAAGCATCAACTACGACCTGAAAGTCCCGGCCCCGGCCCCGCCGTCGGCGGACAACCTGCTGGGCACTGACGATCAGGGCCGCGATGTGCTGGCACGGGTGATCTACGGCTTCCGCATTTCCGTACTGTTTGCCCTGACGCTGACCGTGCTCAGCTCGATCATCGGCGTGATTGCCGGCGCGCTGCAGGGTTTCTATGGCGGCTGGGTCGATCTGGCCGGGCAACGCTTTCTGGAGATCTGGTCGGGATTGCCAGTGCTGTACCTGCTGATCATCCTCGCCAGTTTCGTCCAGCCGAATTTCTGGTGGCTGCTGGGGATCATGCTGTTGTTCTCGTGGATGAGTCTGGTCGACGTGGTGCGCGCCGAGTTCCTGCGCGGGCGCAACCTAGAATACGTGCGCGCCGCGCGGGCGCTGGGCATGCAGAACGGTGCGATCATGTTCCGCCATATTCTGCCCAACGCCATGGTTTCTACCATGACCTTCATGCCGTTCATCCTCACCGGCGCCATCGGCACCCTGACTGCGCTGGATTTCCTCGGCTTCGGCTTGCCGGCCGGCAGCCCGTCGCTGGGTGAACTGGTGGCCCAGGGCAAATCCAACCTCCAGGCACCGTGGCTGGGCATTAGCGCGTTCGCCGTGCTGGCGCTGATGTTGAGTCTGCTGGTGTTTATCGGCGAGTCCGCTCGCGATGCCTTCGACCCGAGGAAGTGAAATGAATCAGGATAATCTGATCGAAGTGCGCGACCTCGCCGTCGAGTTCGGCTTGAACGAGCGGCGGCACCGAGTAGTCGAGGGCGTGAGTTTCGACATCAAGCGCGGTGAAACCCTGGCGCTGGTCGGCGAGTCCGGCTCGGGCAAATCGGTGACGGCGCACTCGATCCTGCGCCTGCTGCCCTACCCGCTGGCCCGACATCCGGCCGGCAGCATCAACTATGCGGGGCAGAATCTGCTCGGCCTGAGCGAAAAAACCATCCGCCACATCCGCGGTAACCGGATCGCGATGATCTTTCAGGAGCCGATGACCTCTCTCAACCCGCTGCATTCGATCGAGAAGCAGATCAACGAGGTGCTGGGCATCCACAAGGGCCTGACCGGTAAAGTCGCAACCAAGCGCACGCTGGAGCTTTTGGAGATGGTCGGCATCCCCGAGCCGCACAAGCGCCTCAAGGCCCTGCCCCACGAATTGTCCGGCGGTCAGCGCCAGCGAGTGATGATCGCCATGGCCCTGGCCAACGAGCCGGAGTTGCTGATCGCCGACGAACCGACCACCGCACTGGACGTGACCGTTCAGCTGAAAATCCTCGATTTGCTCAAGGAACTTCAGGCTCGATTGGGCATGTCGCTGCTACTGATCAGTCACGATTTGAACCTGGTGCGAAGAATTGCGCATCGCGTATGTGTCATGCAGCGCGGTTGCATCGTCGAACAGGCATCGTGCGCAGAGCTGTTCCGTTCGCCGCAGCATCCGTACACTCGGGAATTGCTCGGCGCGGAGCCCAGCGGAGGCCCGGCGACCAATAAAATCGGGGCGCCGCTGCTCGAAGTCGAGAACCTGAAAGTCTGGTTCCCGATCAAGAAAGGCCTGCTCAAGCGCACGGTGGATTACGTCAAGGCAGTGGACGGCATCAATTTCAGCCTGCCTCAGGGACAGACTCTGGGGATCGTGGGGGAAAGCGGTTCCGGCAAATCCACGCTGGGTCTGGCGATTTTGCGGCTGATCGGCAGCAAAGGCGCCATTCGCTTTGAGGGCAAACAGCTAGACTGCCTGACGCAGAACGAGGTTCGTCCGTTGCGTCGGGAGATGCAGGTGGTGTTTCAGGATCCGTTCGGCAGCCTGAGCCCGCGGATGTGCGTCAGCGACATCGTTGGCGAAGGCCTGCGGATTCACAAGATGGGCACCGCCGCCGAGCAGGAAGCGGCGATTATTGCGGCATTGAAGGAGGTAGGTCTGGATCCGGAAACCCGGCACCGCTACCCTCACGAATTTTCCGGTGGGCAACGGCAACGTATCGCCATTGCCCGGGCTTTGGTGCTGAAACCGGCGCTGATCCTGCTGGACGAGCCGACTTCCGCGCTCGACCGCACGGTGCAGCGGCAAGTGGTGGAGCTGTTGCGTTCACTGCAAGCCAAGTACAACCTGACGTATTTGTTCATCAGCCATGACCTGGCTGTCGTCAAAGCGCTGAGCCACCAGTTGATGGTGGTCAAGCATGGCCAAGTGGTCGAACAGGGAGCTGCGCAAGATATTTTTGCCGCCCCCAAACATCCGTATACACAGCAGTTGCTGGAAGCCGCTTTTTTGGCACCAGCCACTGCGCAATAACCTGAAAGAGGAGCAACACATGGGTTTTCTCGCCGGTAAGCGCGTACTGATCGTCGGTGTCGCCAGCAAGCTGTCCATCGCATCCGGCATCGCTGCCGCCATGCATCGCGAGGGCGCTGAGCTTGCCTTCACTTATCAGAACGACAAACTGAAAGGTCGTGTTGAGGAATTCGCTCAAGGCTGGGGTTCGAGCCCTGAGCTGTGCTTCCCGTGCGACGTGGCCAGCGATGAAGAAATCGCCAAGGTCTTCGAAGAGTTGAGCAAGAAGTGGGACGGCCTGGACTGCATCGTGCACTCCGTCGGCTTCGCCCCGGGCGACCAACTGGACGGCGACTTCACCGAAGCCACCACCCGTGAAGGTTTCCGCATCGCTCACGACATCAGCGCCTACAGCTTCGTGGCCCTGGCCAAGGCTGGCCGCGAAATGATGAAAGGCCGCAACGGCAGCCTGCTGACCCTGTCGTACCTGGGCGCCGAGCGCACCATGCCGAACTACAACGTGATGGGCATGGCCAAGGCTTCGCTGGAAGCTGGCGTGCGTTACCTGGCCGGCTCCCTGGGCCCGGACGGCACCCGCGTCAACTGCGTATCGGCCGGCCCGATCCGTACCCTGGCAGCCTCGGGCATCAAGAACTTCCGCAAGATGCTGGCCGCCAACGAAGCGCAAACCCCACTGCGCCGCAACGTCACCATCGAAGAAGTCGGCAACGCCGGCGCCTTCCTGTGCTCCGACCTGGCGTCGGGCATCAGCGGTGAAATCATGTACGTCGACGGCGGCTTCAACACCACCGCGATGGGCAATATCGAAGAGTAATCTTCGGTCTGCCAATAAAAAACCCGCCTCGTAAGGCGGGTTTTTTGTGCCGGTAACACTGCCCTCCCTGTGGGAGCGGGCTTGCTCGCGAAGGCATTCCTTCAGGCAATTACTCATGGCCTGACACACCGCTTTCGCGAGCAAGCTCACTCCCACAGGGTTGCGCGCAGCACCGGGATTTCGTGAACACCCGAGAAACTTGTAGGAGTGGGCTTGCTCACGAAGAGGCCGGCACATTCAACATCGATATCGCCTGACCAGGCGCTTTCGCGAGCAAGCCCGCTCCCACAGGGGGCCTGCGCAGCACCGGGATTTCGTGAACACCCGAGACACTTGTGGGAGTGGGCTTGCTCACTAAGAGGCCGGTACATTCAACATGGATACCACCTGACCGGACGCCTTCGCGAGCAAGCCCGCTCCCACAGGGTTGCGCGCAGCACCGGGATTTCGTGAACACCCGAGAAACTTGTAGGAGTGGGCTTGCTCACGAAGAGGCCGGTACATTCAACATGGATACCACCTGACCGGACGCCTTCGCGAGCAAGCCCGCTCCCACAGGGTTGCGCGCAGCACCGGGATTTCGTGAACACCCGAGAAACTTGTGGGAGTGGGCTTGCTCACGAAGAGGCCGGCACATTCAACATGGATCCCACCTGACCGGACGCTTTCGCGAGCAAGCCCGCTCCCACAGGGTCCTGCGCAGCACCGGGATTTCGTGAACACCCGAGAAACTTGTGGGAGTGGGCTTGCTCACGAAGAGGCCAGCACATTCAACATCGATATCGCCTGACCAGACGCTTTCGCGAGCAAGCCCGCTCCCACAGGGTCCTGCGCAGTACCGGGATTTCGTGAACACCCGAGAAACTTGTGGGAGTGGGCTTGCTCACGAAGAGGCCGGTACATTCAACATGGATACCACCTGATCGGACGCTTTCGCGAGCAAGCCCGCTCCCACAGGGGGCCTACGCAGCACCGGGATTTCGTGAACACCCGAGAAACTTGTGGGAGCTGGCAAGCCAGCGATGAGGCCGAATCAGCGCCGCTTCAACGCCTGCTTGTGCGCATACATGGCCTCGTCGGCATCGGCCAGCAGCCGATCCACCGTGTCATGCCGTCGGGAATCGTATTCGATCTGGCCGACGCTGAAGCGAATGTCGTAGCCGCGCTGCAACATTGCATTGCGCTCGTCGAGGATTTCCTTGAGCCGCGCCATGATTGCCGTGGTTTCGACGTGACTGGAACCGGTCAGCAGCGCCACGAACTCATCGCCGCCCAATCGCCCGATCACATCGCTTTCGCGAAAAGCGATGCGCAGCACGTCGGCGAAGGTCTTCAGCGCACTGTCGCCCTCGGCATGGCCGTAGCGATCGTTGATCTGCTTGAAATCATTGAGATCGAAAAACAGTAGCGTCGCCGGTTTGTCCCGGTGTTTGCAGGCGTCCAGCGCATGCTGGGCCAGGGTCTTGAAGCCACGGCGGTTGGACAGCAGCGTCAGCTCATCCATGCTCGCCATCTGCACCGCCATCAATTCCTGCTCGGCCATGCCGGCGAGGTCGCGCAACAGGGCGCGCTCCTCGTCGTCGAGTTCCCGCGGTCTGGTGTCGATCAGGCACAGCGTGCCCATTTTGTTGCCATTGGGCACCGTCAGCGGGTAGCCGGCATAGAAACGAATCTTCGGCTCGCCGGTGACCAGCGGATTGTCGTGAAAGCGCGCGTCCTCCTTGGCATCAGCCACCAACAGCAGTTCGTTCTGAAGGATCGCATGACCGCAGAATGACACATCCCTCGGCGTTTCACTGACGCCCAGCCCCACGCAAGACTTGAACCACTGACGATCGCTATCCACCAACGTCACCAAGGCAATCGGCACGTTGAACAGGCGCTTGGCCAGCCGCGTAAGCCGGTCGAAACGCTCCTCCGGCGCGGAGTCGAGGACATTCAAGCCGTGCAGCGCTTGAATTCGGGTTGCTTCATTGGCGGGTTTGATCGGGGCCAGCATCACGCACTCCATCAGGGTCAATGACCGTTAGAGTAGCCTGATTCGCCAGCGACTCACACACATCAACCGCCCGCCACCGGACACGGGCCGCCCGCGTCGGCCCAAAGCTTGAACTGAGCCACAAAAATGTCATGCGGCACCGGCACCGGCGCGCGCCCTGCTCCGGGGTTCCAGCCCCACAGCACCAACTTGTCATCGCTGACATGTTTTATCAGCGCGGCGAAATCCCGGTCGCCGTTGCTCGAACGATCCTTGATCATTGCGCACAACTTGTCCGGTGGCAGGCCGATCCACGCCATTTTGTGCGTCGCCGGTGGCAGGCTCCAGTGCGGCGCACCCGGTGGCGCATGCGGGCCATAACTGTCGGGCGGGTTGCTCTCGGCGTGGCAGGTGGCGCAGGGCAAACCGGCGGCGCCCTTGCCGTCCATGCCGCGCACCACGTTCATCGCGTGCGGTTTGCCCGCATCGAACTGCAGCGGCGAGTCGCCGGGGATGTGACAGTTCTGGCAGCGCGGGCTCTGGAACACCTTCTGCACCGTACCGAACGCCTTGAGCGCCTCCTGATCATCGGCAAACAGGTCCGAGGCGTAGCCGCCCAGCCCCAGCAAGATCATGGTGCCCAACAGCAGATGTCGTTTCATCTCACACCCCCGCCAGTTGCAGCGGCAGTTCACGCAACCGTTGCCCGGTCAGCGCATACACCGCGTTGGCCACCGCCGGTGCGGTGGGCGGGACACCGGCCTCGCCGATGCCGCCGGGTTTGTCGCTGCTGGGCACGATATGCACCTCGACCAGCGGCATCTCGTTGAGCCGCAGCACCTGATAGTCGTGATAATTGGATTGCACCACCGCGCCATCCTTGACCGTCAGTTTGCTGTGCAGCGCCATGCCCAGGCCAAAGGTGATGCACGATTCCATCTGCGCGGCGATGCTCTGCGGGTTGACCGCGATCCCGCAGTCCACCGCACAGACCACGCGGTGCACGCGAATCGCCAGATTGTCCTGCGAGACCTCGGCCACCTGCGCCACATAACTGCCGAACGACTCATGCACCGCCACGCCCAACGCATGCCCGTCCGGCAATGGCGCTTGCCAGTTGGCCTTCTCCACCGCCAGATTCAGCACCCCGAGATGCCGCGCATGATCCTTGAGCAAGGTGCGTCGGTATTCCACCGGATCCTTGTTCGCCGCGGCGGCCATTTCATCGATCAGCGACTCCATGACGAACGCGGTGTGGCTGTGCCCCACCGAACGCAGCCACAGCACATTGATCCCGGTCTGCGGCGAATGCAGCTCGACCTGTTGATGGGCCAGGCCTTTGATATACGGGCTGTCGGCCACGCCTTCGACCGACGTCGGGTCGATGCCGTTCTTGACCATGGTCGCTTCCAGCAGAGTGCCGGTCATGATCGACTGGCCGACCAGCACATGCTGCCAGCTCAGCGGCAGGCCCTGCCCATCGAGGCCGATGCGCGCCTGATGCAGGAACATCGAGCGGTAATACCCGCCACGAATGTCATCTTCGCGGGACCACACGGTTTTCACCGGCATCCCGGCAGCCTTCGCCACTTGCACCGCTTCGGCGATGAAGTCCGAGGTCGGATTGGCCCGGCGCCCGAAACCGCCGCCAAGAAACTCGGTGTGAATCTCCACCTGCTCGGATTTGAGTCCGGTGATCTTGCCGGCGACCATCTGGTCGAGGGTCTGGAATTGCGTGCCGGTCCAGATCTCGCACTTTTCGGCGCTGATTTTCACTGTGCAGTTCAGAGGTTCCATCGGTGCATGCGCCAGATACGGCACGCTGTACTCGACGTCGATTTTCTTCGCCGCCTTGTCGAAGTTGCCTTTCGGATCCCCAGCCTGGCTGGCGGAAGTGCCCGGTGTCGCCGCCAGTTTGCGGAAGCTGTCGAGCAAGCCCTGGCTGCTCAGATCCGTATGCGGCCCCAGATCCCAATCGACTTTCAATGCATCACGACCGAGTTTCGCCGCCCAGTAATGATCGGCAATCACCGCCACGCCCGTCGGTACTTGCACCACTTTGTGCACACCCGGCACCGCCAGCGCCTCGGCGCCTTCGAAGGATTTGACCGTGGCACCGAACACCGGCGCACGGGCGACCATCGCGGTCATCAAACCGTCGAACTGCACGTCCATGCCGAATTTGGCGCGGCCGGTGATTTTCTCCGGGGTATCGAGGCGTTTGGTCGGCTTGCCGATGACCTTCCAGTCTTTGGCCTCCTTGAAGGTGATCGACTTGGGATCCGGCACCGGCAGTTGCCCGGCGGCGTCCGCCAGTTCGCCATACGTCGCGCGTTTATCGCCGGCGATCACCACGCCCGATTCAGTACGAATGGCTGAAGGCGCCACGTCGAAACGCTTGGCCGCCGCCTCCACCAGCATCTGTCGCGCCGTGGCCCCGGCGAGTCGGTAACGGTCGAACTCCATCCAGGTCGAGGTCGAGCCGCCGGTAATCTGCATCCCGCCAAACGCCGGCATGCCGTAATTGGCCGCCGAGGCCGGCGAGTGTTCGACGCGGATCGTCGACCAGTCGGCGTCCAGCTCTTCGGCGATCAGCATGGTCAGGCCGGTCCAGATGCCCTGGCCCATTTCCGAATGCCCGAGCAACACCGTCACGCTGTTGTCGGCGGCGATGCGCAAAAACGCATTCGGCGCGAAGACCTTGCCTTCATTCTCCGCCGCCATGGCAAACCGATGGGCACCGGGGACCACGAACGCCACCACCAGACCGCCACCCAGCACGGCACTGCCCTTGAGAAATCCGCGACGCGATACAGGACTGTTCATTACCCTTCTCCCAACATGCATCAGCCGATTTCGGACGCGCGCTTAACTGCCGCGCGGATCCGTGGATAGGTGCCGCAGCGGCAAATGTTGCCGGAGAGCGCCTGATCGATATCGCTGTCGGTGGGTTTGGGGATTTTCGCCAGCAGCGCGGCGGCAGACATGATCTGCCCCGACTGGCAGTAACCGCACTGCACCACATCGAGTTCGGCCCAGGCCTGCTGCACCGGGTGCGAGCCATCGGTCGAAAGGCCTTCGATGGTGAGAATTTTCTGGCCGTGGGCCACGGCGGTGGCGGGCGTGATACAGGCACGCAACGGAGCGCCATCGACGTGTACGGTGCAGGCGCCGCACTGGGCCATGCCACAGCCGAATTTGGTACCGGTCAGGTGCGCAACGTCACGCAGGACCCAGAGCAACGGCATGTCGGCCGGCACATCGAGTTCCTGATCCTTGCCATTGATATTCAAGGTCAGCATCGGGGATTTTCCTCAGACTCACGGTGTTCTGAAGGGGCGTCGCTACGGCCATCGAAGCCTGTGCGCGCCTCGGCTTATCCCTTTCAGCAAAGCCTAATTTGCGCGTGAAGCCAGACGTTGCGACCACCGGTCATGCCTGCCCCCGAAAATGTCGACTTTAATCCTACGGCTGATAACGGCGCTCATCCGAACCCTCACGACCGGTCTGCGACGAGCGCGGTAACCCATCACAATGGTCAGGAGTCGCGAACATGGGATTTGTCACCACCCAAGACGGCGTCGATATTTTCTACAAGGACTGGGGGCCGAAAGGCGCCCCGGTGATCCACTTCCACCACGGCTGGCCGCTCAGTTCGGATGACTGGGACGCGCAGATGCTGTTCTTTCTGGCCCAGGGCTTTCGGGTGATTGCCCATGACCGTCGCGGGCACGGACGCTCGAGCCAGGTCTGGGACGGCCACGACATGGACCATTACGCCGACGATGCGCTGGCGGTGGTTCAGCATCTGGGGGTGAAGAACGTGGTGCATGTCGGCCACTCCACCGGCGGCGGCGAGGTCATCCACTACATTGCCCGGCATGGTCAGGACAACGTCGCCAAAGGCGTGCTGATCAGCGCGGTACCGCCGCTGATGGTCAAGACCGAAAGCAATCCCGGTGGCTTGCCGAAATCGGTGTTCGATGACTTGCAAGCGCAGCTGGCGGCCAATCGCGCGCAGTTCTATCGCGATGTTCCCAGCGGGCCGTTCTACGGCTACAACCGCCCGGGGGCCAAGCCCTCCGAGGGGATCATCGGCAACTGGTGGCGTCAGGGCATGATCGGCGGCGCCAAGGCGCATTACGACGGGATCGTCGCGTTCTCGCAGACCGATTTCACCGAAGACCTGAAGAAGGTCACCGTGCCGGTGCTGGTGATGCATGGAGAGGATGATCAGATTGTGCCGTATGCGAACTCGGGGCCTTTGTCGGCGAAATTGCTTCCAAATGGCACGTTGAAGTCGTACCCGGGGTTTCCGCACGGGATGCCGACGACAGAGGCAGCGACGATCAATGCCGATCTGCTGGCGTTTATTCGCGGCTGAGGAGAGTGCCGCCTATCTCCTGTAGGAGCGAGCCTGCTCGCGATGGCGATGTATCAGGCAACAAATGTTCAAGCTTTGCTGACGCTATCGCGAGCAGGCTCACTCCTACAAGGGGACTTGATTGGCCTGAAGTGCACTACTCCTCGGAACGACTCGTACGCTCTCGATCACGTTCGTAGTGGTGAGCCAATGGCAGCGCCGGCAACCAGGCCTCACGACGGATAGTCCACAACTCATAAGTCGGCTTGAACTGGTCAGGCTCGTCTAGCGAGCCGACATTCACTTCAATTTCATCCCCCGAATGCGCAAGTACCGGTGAACCACAGCGCGGACAGAACACTCGCCCTTGATACGTGCCAGTCTTGCCGCTGATGGTCACCGCATTTTCGGGGAATATCGCCGAGGCATGGAACAACGCACCGTGATGTTTGCGGCAATCGAGGCAGTGGCAGATGCCGACGCGGTAAGGCTGGCCCGATGCTTCGAAACGCACATCGCCGCACAGGCAACCGCCAGTTAATGGGCTCATGGTGTCTATCCTCTGCCAGACTCTGTTCAGCCTTTGAACATAGCAGGCGCACCAGCGAACGCTCACAATCTGCCTTTTACCGGAGACAGCGCCATGCCTTCACCCGAATCCACCCTTCTGCAGAGTTGGCACGACAACGCCGATGCCTGGATCGAAGTGATCCGCAGCGGTTCCATCGAAAGCCGTCAGCAGGTCACCGATCAGGCGATCCTGCTGGCGATCATGAGCCGTCAACCCGAGCGAGTGCTGGATCTGGGATGCGGTGAAGGCTGGTTGTTGCGGGCGCTGGCAGACCGGGGCATCGATGCGGCGGGTGTCGATGGCGATGCGAAGCTGATCGAGGCAGCACGTGAGGCCGGTTCGGGCAAGCTGCATGTTGCCAGTTACGAGGCGCTGGTCGACGCCCGGGTCGATGTCGGCAGTGATTACGATTTGGTCTGCGCTAATTTCTCGCTGCTGCATCAGGACATCATTGCGCTGCTCGCCGCGATGAATGCGTTGCTGGTTCCCGGCGGCTCCTTGATCATCCAGACCCTGCATCCTTGGGCCGTGGCGGCCGGCGATTATCAGGATGGCTGGCGTGAAGAATCCTTCGCCGGGTTCAAGGGCCAGTGGCAGCCGATGCCGTGGTATTTCCGCACGCTGTCGAGTTGGCTGAATGCCTTGGACATGGCGGGGTTCAGACTGGTCGGCCTGCACGAACCGCAGCATCCGCAAAGTGCGGTGCCGCAGTCCCTGTTGATGATTGCCGAGCAGCGCCCCTTGTAGGAGTGAGCCTGCTCGCGATGGCGTAGGCTCAGGCAACCCCAACGCCTGTACCGACGCCATCGCGAGCAGGCTCACTCCTACAGGGGTTTGTGTTCGACCGCGAAGCACTTGTCGATCTACGGCACCGCCACTCGACCAAGGACTGACTACGCTGATTATCCTGCGTGTCTAACCTGCCGAGGATGACTGCCATGCAACGCTTTCAAAAACTCACACCGTGCCTGTGGTTCGATGATCAGGCCGAAGCCGCTGCGAAGTTCTACTGCTCGGTCTTCGATCATTCGAAAATCACCGGCCTGACCCACTACAGCAAGGTCGGCCAGGAATTTCACGGCAAGCCGGAAGGTGCGGTGATGACCGTCAGTTTCGAACTCGACGGCCAGACCTTCACCGGGCTCAACGGCGGGCCGATGTTCAAGTTCAGTGAAGCCATATCGTTTCAGGTCAATTGCCAGAATCAGGAAGAAGTCGACCACTTCTGGGGCAACCTGTCGGCCGGCGGCCCGGTTGAGGCCCAGCAATGCGGTTGGCTCAAGGACAAGTTCGGGGTGTCGTGGCAAATTGTACCGGTGGCCTTCATGCACATGATGCAAGACCCCGACACCACTAAGTCGCAAAGGGCGATGCAGGCCATGTTCAAGATGAAAAAACTCGACATCGCCGAACTTGAGCGGGCCTTTGCCGGCCAGAGCTAATACACTCCGGTTCTGGCCTGCCGGGAACAATAACGATGAAACACGCCGCCGCCAAAAGCCCTGAAAAAGCGCCACACTTCTGGCGTGACGACGCCCTGCCCTTCATCGAAGCGCGGGCTATCGCCGATGGCCGTGAGGTCTGCTACTCGCGCCATTCCCATGCGCATTTTTCCATCGGTGCGATCACCGCCGGGCGCAGCATTTATGTGCATGAGCAATCGACGTTCGACGTCGCCGCCGGCACCGTGGTACTGATGAACCCGGGCGATGTGCACGCCTGCAATCCGATCGATGATCAGCCGTGGTCGTATCTGATGTTGTATGTGGAAACGCCGTGGCTGACGGACTTGCAGCATCAGTTGGGGTTCAGTACCGAGCTTGAGTTCCGCCGATTTTCCACCACGCATTTGAATGACGCTCGGCTGTTCCGGGCGCTGCAAGGGTTGTACGCCACACTGGTCGATGAGCAGCAGGATGTACTGCGTAAACAGAGCGCAGCGGTGGAGTTTTTCAGCGACCTGCAGCTGCGCCTGAACCCGGCGGAACAACCGTTGCGCGAGCCGAATTTCAAGCTCGAACGCGCCGCCGATTTCATTCGTGAACGCTGTACCGATCTGCTCAGCCTGGAGGACATCTGCACGGCGGCGCAGCTGTCGCCCTCGTACCTGATCCGCGCCTTCAAGCAGCATTACGGCATGACCCCGCACGCGTTCGTGGTCAACCAGCGCATCCAGTTCGCCCGCGAACGCCTGCGCAGCGGCCAGTTGATTGCCGATGTCGCCCTTGAAGCAGGGTTTGCCGATCAAGCGCACTTCCAGCGCGCGTTCAAACAGCATCTGGCCGCGACACCCGGCCAATATCGCGGCTGACAGTTAAAATCGACTACGCTCCAGATCAGCGGCCAATCCCGGCCCGGGAGTTTGCTCTGGATGATTCTGATTCTGTTGCCGTCCGCCGATTACGACCCGACTGAAAGCAGCGTGCCGTGGCAAGCGCTGCACAACGCGGGCATCGAAGCCCGTTTTGCCACGCCGCAAGGCCTGCCTGCCTACGCCGATTCACGGTTGGTGAGCGTTGGGTTCGGGCCGCTGAACCCGATGCTGATGACGCGCAAGGCCGACCTGGACAGTTACGCCCGGATGATCGACAGCGCGGCATTTCTTCAACCGCTGGCGTATGCCGATGTCGACCCGTCTCAGTTCGACGGTCTGCTGATTCCCGGCGGTCATGCCAAAGGCATGCGCAGCCTGCTGGAGTCCGGACAGGCACGGCAAATCGCCCTGCAGTTTTTCAAGGCACAAAAACCCGTGGCGGCGGTGTGTCATGGCGTGCTGTTACTGGCCCGCACCCTTGACCCTGACACCGGACGTTCGGTGTTGTTCGGGCGCAAGGTCACAGCGTTGCTGGCGGCCACCATGGAGTTACCGGCCTGGCTGATGACCTGCGCCTGGCTGGGGCGTTACTTCCGCACTTACCCGCAGACCGTCGAGGCAGAGGTGACTGCCGCACTGTCGCGCCAATCCGACTTTGTACGCGGTCCCCTCATCGCCAGGCGTGATAGCGCAAAAGCGCCGCAAAAAGGGTTTGTGGTGCGCGACGGCAATCTGCTGACGGCGCGCTGGCCCGGTGATTGCCATCGCTTCGCCAAAGAATGGGTCGCCATGCTGCAAGCACGATCGGCTGGGTGAATGACACGAGACTTATGGCAACAACAGATAAATCGCACTCGCCGCCAGCAACAAAGCCATGAACCGATTGAACAGGCGCATCCCCGCCGGATTGCCCAGATACCCACGTAAAAACGTCCCGGCATATACCCAGCAACCCACTGACAAATAACAGATCACCAGATACACCGCCGCAAACTGCCAGACCAGCCGCGCCTCGCCATCGGCGACAAACGCGCCCATCCCCGCCACGCAAGCCAGCCAGGCTTTCGGGTTGAGCCATTGCATCACCGCGCCGTACAACATCGACGGCGCACGCGCCGCCTCGCCGGCATTCAACTGGCCGTCATCAGCCGCCAGTTTCCAGGCCATGAACAACAGAAACGCCACCCCGGCCAGTTGCACCACCCGGGTCAGGGACGGCCACAACGTCAGCACTTCATGCAGCCCCAAGCCCATCAGCACCAGCAGCAACACAAACCCCAACGTCGCCCCCGCCACATGCCGCTGACTGGCCCGGAAGCCGAATTGCGCGCCGGAACTCAACGCCACGATATTCACCGGTCCCGGGGTAATGGACGCCACCAATGCAAACGCCGCCATCGACACAATCAGACTCATCGCACACCTGTTTCAATTCAAGGAACAAGATCGCAACACTAACCAGCGCCACCCTTGGGTGTATTGAACAAAATTACCCCGATTAATCTACAGCATCCTTGAAGGGCATATCACCTGCCCATCACGAATTAACTTTTAACGTTAATCCAACTAACAAATATCCAGATACTTTTGAAAACAGTCTGAAACTCAAAACAGATAAATCACGACGGGCAATGTTTTATATTCCCCGGTAACTTCACAAACAGCCACCCCACCGGTGACTGATCGCTGTATTACATCAACCTGGAAACAGAAGAGTTCGATATGGATATTACCCGCAACCTGTTCAGCGCCGCCCCCGCTTCCGCCGATGAGCAAGAGCGCCTGAACATTGCCAAAGCCCTGGAAAACAGACACTTCCTTCTGCAAAACTCCAGCACCAGCGATGATGCCCTGCAACTCGTCACCGAGGTGATTGCAGGTAGCGATTTCGACCATGCACATCACGCCGGCAAACTATTGCTACGCACGGTAATCCACCATCCGGAATTCGCCAGCCTCACTGAAAAACTGAGCATCGACAAGAACCATTGGTTCATGGTGTTGAGCAATGGCGAAGTTTATGCCGCCCATGAAGAAACAGGTTCTACCGGCACTTACATTCATTACAGCATCATTACCGATCAACTTTATGAAGTCGAAGCGCTGCGCGCCGATGTTGAACTTCTGGCCAATGGCGCCCGGCGTACTGGCGGCATCATTTCTTCCGGCAACAAAGTCCCCTTGCGCAACTGGTTGATCTTTCAGGATATCGACCGACCTGAAGACGAAGCCGCCATCGCCAACCTGATCGACTGCCTGAAATTCACCCTGCCGCCCGCGCCGAAGTTCGGCAACTACTGGGGCATCAGCGAAGAAGCCGCCGACGCTGCGCTGATTGTCGAACCCGAGCAATACCCGCTGATCCTGCAGCAGGTGCGCAAGCGCATGGCCGATGCTGGCCGGCATGCCGAACCGTTGATCAACTATCTGACAGATGCGCTGCTGGTGAAGAAAAGTGGCGCGCTGGTGATGGAGGATCCGCGCCTGGCGTGGGAACACCTGCTGGAAACGCGTGAAGCCCGGGAGTTTGCGCAAACCTGTCTCGAAGCCCTGCATGGCCCGGACCCGGCACCGGCAATGACCGAAATCACGCGCAGTCGGTTGCTGCTCGCCGCTGTCGTGCTGGATCTGGACATGGGTTCGGAAGAACGGGTCGCGACGCATCGTGGCTTGCGTTACGCGCCGTTGCACGTGCACGAAACCTCGGCCCAGGCCCGTGCTCGCCTGAAACAGCAGTTCGAGCAGATCAACCGTGCCGATCCGTTCGCCGCGCACCTGGCGGTGGAGCTGGTGCTGGCGGGCCAGTCCCCGGAGTTCCTGGTGCTGACCCCGCAGACGCTGTTGATCGGTTCGCCCGGTTGGGTATTGTTGCGCAAAGCGGTGCTGCTGACGGAACGCATCGCGCCCGGGCTGTCCCTGACACTGTCCTACGCCCAACTGATCAAATTCGCCGCGCTTGCACCGCTCAGCGACGCTCAAAGGACCGTGCATCAAGTCCTCAATCTGCAATGCGTGATGGACTGGGCAGCCATCAACGAAATGCTCCCCGATGAAAACGCGGCACTGACGCCAGAAGGCGTTGCAACAGCAGCGATGAATCACTACAGCGCTTATGCCAAGGAATTGGAAGACGCACTGCACGCCATTACGGCGGCCCCGGTCAGCCGCCGCAAACTGGCAAGACAAACGCTGCTGGACGCCGGCATTGCTAATCAGGGAGAAATGTTCGCTTCACCGCACAACAAGGGTGGTTTGATCCGCGACACGGTGATCAATCTTTACCTCGCCAACCAGCTGCATCGGAAAAACCTCACCAGCAAATCGAGCAAGCGCAATCTGCACGATGTGCATCCCGGCCTGGCGGATCTTGCGCCCGTCAACGGGTTGTACGCTGAGCAGCTCAAACCGCAGCACGAACGCTTCAAGGCGGGTATCAGCACGATGATCCGGCTGGCGTTTTCCAACCTGAGCCTGAGTGAACGGCAAGCGCTGACCCAGGGCGCGTCAACCGTGTACCTGGTGCGCGGCAACCGCAACATTCCCGGTCACAGCGCCGACCACTTCTCCCCGCACGGCGTGGTCATCCTGTGTCGTCACAAATCGAAGCACCATTGCTTCGAGTTGTTCCCGCTACAGGGGCTGTGCCGTACCAGCGAACGTCTGGCCGAGGCTTACTTCAAGGCGTCAGCGTTCAACGAAGACACCGGCAGCTTCGACGAAGCGACCAATGAGGAAACAGGAGTTTTCCCGCGCCTCACCTACCTCGAAAACATCGTGAGCGAGCACAAGGCTTACTTCGAAGGCGCAACGCCTCGGCCAACCGAACAGGCGGACATCAACCGGTTACTGCCGCGCCACCATTGGCAACTTGAAGAGTATGCGCAGATTCGCGAGTTCGGCATGCTGCTTGATCGGCTGGGGGAATTTGCCGAGCACAACGAACCTTCCGCCTGGCATGTCTCGCCGATGGACAGTTTTCGCTCCGCCAGGCTCAAGGACATGGCCGACTTCATTGCACAAAAGAACCCGGCCATCACCTATGACGAGTATTACCGGATGGGCTATGACCAGACTGAATACGAAGAGCAGCAGGAGGAGTACGAACGCGTTGCCAACATCATTCTGAATATCTTCATTCCGTTCCGGGGCTGTATTCAGCAACTGACGTCGGATGATCCGGATCAACGCAGCGGGGCGGCCTTCAGCTGTGTCATCGACGCCCTCGCCGTGGCCTTTGTCTTTATCGGGGCGGCCGGGGCCCTGGCCAAAGCCGCGGCCAGCAGCACGCGGCTGTTAAGCCTCAGCCGCGTGGCCGGCAATGTTCTGGTATCGCTGTTCAACCCGCTGGACGGCGTTCCACAACTGCTGGTCGGCACCGGCAAACTGCTGGGTAAAAGTGCGCTGAAGCTCACTCATTACGGCAACACCGTCAGCCGTATCAGTGCTCGTCAACTCCGGCGGCTGACCAGCACCAGCAGCGGCTCTTATGACCTGGTCAAAGCGCTGGGCAAGTCCGGGGCGGCGGCGGAGATTCGCATGACATTACCGACGGTGGCGCACGGGCGAGCACTGTTTCAGGATGACAGCATTGAAACCGCCAGCCAGATCCTCAAGCGCCTGCTGGACCAGAACACTACGCTACCCAAAGGTGCCAGCTACGCGGAGCTGGACCAGCTGTACAAAAATGCACTGGTGAGTACCACACGCAAACTGCAAAAGACTCAGGAGCTGGAGGCCCTGATCGGCCAGACGGCACTCGATGATCTGTTGACAACGTTCATGACAAAGAACCGCCACGAATACAGCGCCGCGCGCTCAGCCGGCAGCGAATATTCTGATTTGCTGGAGTCGTTCAGCGAGTTGGAGGCGCGTAAGGTTATCTACATGAAAAACCATCAGCAGAATGTGCTGAAACAGGATCTGGGCGCAGCGCCTTACAACGGCGTGGTGCCCGAGTCACGTTACAACCCTAAAGGCTTTACCGATAACGCCCAGCGAGCCGGAGCGTGGATCGTTCATGCTTCGAACTCACCGGGCAACGACCTCGACAGTATCGTAGCCATACTGCGAGAGTACGCCAACAGCAACAAGCCCCTCACTGACCCGGATCTGATCCGCCAGTTACACGTCAGTATCGCGCCGGCGACCGCTGACATCATTCGTGTAGGCACGCACCCTACAAAATATGGCAGCAACATCAGTGGCTTTTCTTTGATGAAGGGTCATCTGAAGCTTCTCGACCCCGCCCATGAACACTTCGGCAAGCAAATGTTCGCTACGGTCGCGGGCTTTCATGTGTTCGGTGACGGCAACGGCCGCACGGGTCGCGCCCTGTATGCGATCCACGAGCTGCGACACAACCGTTTCAGTCCGCTGTCAAAAGAATCGATCAGCGCGCTCCATGGCCTCGACGGCGATTTGTAATCCCGACTAGACCTATGGCCCGGCCGGTATCAACCGACCGGGCTATTTCATCATTCGCCCGCAAGCATCACCGGCACCGTAAACCGAAACTCCGTGCCCTGCCCCGGCTCACTGCTGGCCTCGATCCGCCCGCCGTGGGCCTCGACGATGCCTTGGGTGATGTACAAACCCAGTCCGGTTCCGGTCGGATTCCCCTCCTTCACCGTCCAGTAACGATCAAACACCCGCGCCAGGTTTTCCTTGGGAATGCCTTCGCCAGTGTCACGCACAGTAAACACGATCTCTTTACCGTCAGATTTGGCCAGCACGCCCACCGAGCCTTTGCGCGGGGTGAACTTGATCGCGTTGCCGATCAGGTTCGACAACACCTGAAACAGGCGTTCCGGGTCGGCATGGATTTTCAGGTCGGGATCGGCTTCGAACGAGATGCTGATGTCCTTGTCCAGCGCCAGTGGTCCGAGCAGTGACTGGGTTTCTTCGAACATCTGCCCGACATCCAGGGTCTGCGGCGCAATGGTGTAGCGCCCGGCATCGATTTTCGAGGTATCGAGCAAGTCTTCCAGCAGCGTGTTCATCCGCCCGGCTGCCTGCTGCATGGTGTCGATGGCCGTGGAGATGCGCCGCGAAGTGTGCGGCCCATCGGAGCTGAAGGCCTTGTGCAACATGCCGCAGAGCATCGAAATCACCGTCATCGGATTGCGCAGATCATGCGAGACCACCGCCACCAGTTCATCACGGGCGCGTACCGCTTCCTGCTCGCGGCACACTTGGCGGGCGAGGTCATTTTCCAGTGCCGAACGACGCAGATCATTGGCGGCAAACAGATCGCCATGGCTCCATTTGGTGGAGATCCCGGCCATCTCGACTTTCCAGATTTCGAACGAGGTGCGCGGACGCAGACGCAGGCCGGCGTCGGAGTTTTCCAGGTCCAGCGGTTTGCGCGGGTCACCGCTCCAGTTGATGTTCTCCTTGACCTCGGGGCGGAACCACAACACGCCGTTGTCCACCGGTTTGGGCAGGCTCATGGCGAGCACGCCGCTGGCCACTGGCTGAAACTGCGTGGCCGGCGGATAGACGCTCGCCAAGTGATGGCTGGCGAACACCGGCTCGCCGGTTTCCTGCAACCATTTGTGCAGCGCGCGAATCTCTTCCGGCTCCGGGCAGTTGCCGTAACGGTGCAGCTGTTTGTCTTCGATAATCGCAATGCCCCCGGCCCCGGCCAGCGCCATCAGCACTTGCGGCTGCTGCGCCAGACCATCGAAGACATTTTCCGGCGAGTCGATCATTGCTTGATTGAGCAGCGCCAGCGCCTCGACTTTTTCTTCGCGCTGGCGGCTGATTTCCAGCGACTCCATCGCACTGATCTGCAGCGACAGCACCTGGCCGATGGTCTGACACGCGCTGCGCAGTTCGTGCGGCACATGCAGCGGCTGACGGTTGCCGCAACTGATCAGGCCCCAGAGCTTGTCGCCCTTGAGCAGGGAAATACTCATCGACGACAGCACGCCCATGTTCTTCATGTACTGGCAGTGAATCGGCGACACGCTGCGCAGGGTGGCGAAACTCAGGTCCAGCGGGGTCTGGGTGTCCGGACGCAGCTTGGGCACCAGCGGCACTGGCTGGTAATCGGCATTCGGGATGATCCGCAGCCAGTTGGTGCGGTACAGCTCGCGCGCCTGCTCGGGGATGTCCGAGGCCGGGAAGAACAGGCCATTGAACACTTCCATCGACGGATCGGACGCCTCGGCGATGACCTGACCGTGACCCTCCTCCTCGAAGCGATAGATCAGCACCCGGTCGTACCCGGTCATCGCCTGGATTTCCTTGACGCTGATTTCATACAGCGCCTGCAACGTGGTGGCCGCTTGCAGACGCTGGAGCATACGTCCCAGATTGGTTGGATTGCTGGCGACGTTACGCGGCTGGAAATTCTCGACGTGGATTTCCAGTTCCAGAATCAATACGCCCTGATGACGGTGCAGCAGCCCTTCGAACGCAGTGCCGTTGAGCCGAAAATGCAGCGGTCCGGCATCGGCAAACACCGGATGCAGCAACGCGTCGCTAACGGCCGCCGCATGTGCCTCACCCAGCAACTTGTGCAGCGGCTGGCCGATCAGTTCCTGCGCCGGACGTGCCAGCAGGGTCTCGACGTTGGCGCTGATCTGAATGATCTCCAGCGCCGGCTCGCTCAGAGTCAGCAGCAAACCGTGGGGCTGGATCGCCCCGGGAAAGCGGATCGGTTCGTCGGCACAGTTGGCCAGCAGTTCTTCAAAGGCTTCTTTGTCTTGCGGAGTCATGCCAGTACCTCCCGGCTTTCGAGCCAACGCTCGAAACAGCTGAATGTGGTTTGGGCCGCCGCAACCACGGCCTCACGTTCGCCCGCATCCAGCGACCGACTGCCCAGGTATTCAATGAAATCGCGCCAGCGGCGACCGGTGGCGGCGCCATAAATGTCGAGGAATGCCGCGCCATTGTCGGCGTTCAGGCGCAACCTCGAGGCGATTTCGCGGCGCAGAATCTGCCCGCCAAGGGTTGCCCCTTCCAGCACATACAACACCCCCAGGCAGGTCGCGCTGGAGTCGATCACGGGCAACGACTGACACAGCGGCAGACGGGCGATGGTCTCGGCCGTCAGGCCCAGAGCCTGCAGATCATTTAACAGGGTCTGCGACTTGAGACGTGGCGTGAGATCGAAATCGGCAGGGATCGAGCCGCTGTCGAGCAATGCGCTTTCCAGCGGTCGATAAAAGCCGTAGTAGGCCTGCATCAGCCGCAAAAAAGCGTTGGAATCGAGGGTATCGGAGAAAAAAGGAAGACGTTTTTCCAGTGCGATATGCAACTCGGCAGTACCGGCTCGCAGATCTTGCAGCACCAGTGGCACATAAACTTCACGGGCCTTTGCTTGCATGTAAATCGCTCTTGGTGGGGCCGCTTCGGGGCCATGCGGGGTGCTTGCAACGTTGGACGGATACTACACGGCAAATGCCTTTTCTGACCTGGCGCACAGTTTTTTTTCGGACGAAACCATCGCCTTCTGACCTTTCAGAGTTCCGCAAAATCGGAAAAGTTCGACTCGATTAAAGAGGTTATCGAAGCTGTACCGCGACAGCACCGCGTGACTGTACGGGTCAGCGCGCCCGCAGCCTGTGATAAAAAAGCGTCATCGCTTCTGGAGCCCAAGCCCATGGACCTCGCCACGCTGTCGCTGTTTCTCCCGGCCTGTTTCGCCCTGAACATGGCCCCCGGCCCGAACAACCTGCTGTCGGTCAGCAATGCCACCCGCTATGGCTATCGCCGGGCCTGCGCGGCCGGCGTCGGGCGGATTATCGCGTTCGCCGGGATGATCGCCCTCGCCGGCGCCGGGTTGTCGGTGGTGCTGCAGACCTCGGAATGGCTGTTCCATGCGATCAAGATCATTGGCGCGGCGTACCTGCTGTACCTCGCCTGGCAACTGTGGCGCGCCAACCCCGAGGCTGAGCAGCAGGTGGCGGGAGCGTCGGTGGGGTTCTGGCGGTTGGCGCGTCAGGAGTTCCTGGTGGCGGCGGGCAATCCGAAAGCAATCCTGCTGTTCACGGCATTCCTGCCGCAATTCGTTGACCCGAACCGCCCAGTGCCAGCGCAATTCGCCGTGCTCGGCGCGCTGTTCCTGCTGCTGGAATGGATCGCCATCGGCGCCTACGCCTGGATGGGCCTGCACATGCGCCGCTGGTTCGCCGAGCCGCGCGGCAAGCGGATCTTCAACCGTTGCTGCGCGGGGCTGTTGTCGGCGGCGGCTTCGGTGCTGTTGATGGCCAAACGGGCGTGAGGCCTAGGCCTCTGACGGCCCTTTGAGTTCGACCTGATTGCCGTCCGGGTCGAAACAATACAGCGACAGACCGTAGCCCTCGGCGCCGAAGCGTCTGGCGGCTTTTTCCACGCTCAGGCCGTGTGCCTGCAAGTGTTGGGTCAGCGCCGGTTCGTCGAAGGGTTCGATACGCAGGCAGAAGTGATCGACGTTGCGTCGCTCAGTGCCGGCCGCCCCGCCGCCCTTCTTGCCCAGCTCGCCCTGCAAGTCGACAAGGTCGATCATCGAAGTCCCGGCGCGCAGATGCACCAGCCCCAATGGCTCGTTGTGCTTGACCACCTCGGCACCGAATACCTGACCGTAGAAATCGATACTGCGTCGCAGATCGGCGACCCGCAGGACGATGTGATCGAGGTGTTGAATGATGAACGGCTGCATGGGTTGGCTCCATCGAATCGGCGATCCGCTGATTGTGGTGCAGAATCGAAAAAATTCACTGTCGATTTTTCGGTGGAGCCATCGAGAATCTGGTTTTACTCTCAGGCCATGAACATACAAACCGCACTGCTGCCGCCCCTCGCCGAGATGGTTCGCGCCATGCTCGAACGTGACACTGCCTACGAAGGAGTGTTCTTCACGGCCGTGAAAACCACCGGGATCTTCTGCCGCCCCAGTTGCACGGCGCGCAAGCCGAAACCGGAGAACGTCGAGTTCTTCGCCCATGCCGATGAGTGCCTGTCGGCCGGTTATCGCGCCTGCCTGCGCTGCAAACCGCTGGACGCTGCTGCCATCGCCCCCGACTGGGTGCAGCGCCTGCTGAAAGCCGTCGATGCCGACCCGGAGGTGCGCTGGAGTGATGCACAGTTGCTGGCCGAAGGTATTGAACCGCTGAAACTGCGGCGCTGGTTCAAGCAGCATTTCGGCATGACTTTTCATGCGTGGCTGCGTACCCGCCGGCTCGGCATGGCGCTGGGCGGGATTCGCCAAGGCACCTCGATTGACCATGCGGCGTTCGACTCAGGCTACGAATCGCTCAGTGGTTTTCGCGATGCGTTCCAAAAGTCGTTCCACATCACCCCGGGGCGCGCGGCCAACAGTGAGCCGCTACTGTTCACCCGCCTGACCACGCCGCTGGGGCCGATGATCGCCATGGCCGAACGGCGCGGACTGGTGTTGCTGGAGTTTCTCGATCGCCCGGCGCTGACCCGCGAAGTCGAAGCGTTACAGACCCGCCATGGCTACGTGGTCGCGCCTGGGCACAACGCGCATTTGCAGCAGATCGAAGAGCAGCTCAACGAATATTTTGCCGGGACGCGCACTCTGTTCAGCGTGCCGCTGCACCTGCCCGGCAGCGCGTTCGACCGGCAAGTCTGGGAGCAACTGCTGCACATTCCTTATGGACACACCAGCACCTACGGCAACCTCGCCGCACGCCTGGGCAAACCCGGCGCCAGTCGTGCGGTGGGGCTGGCCAACGGGCACAATCGGTTGGCGATCGTGGTGCCGTGCCATCGGGTGATCGGTGCGGACGGTTCGCTGACCGGCTATGGTGGTGGGCAGCCGCGCAAGGCGTTTCTGCTGCGGCTGGAAAACGCTGCGGTGCAGCTCACGCAACCACTGGCTTTCTGAAGATTTGCACCACTCACTAGAAGGGATTTCGATGAACGCGCTCGACACTCGGTTTCACCAGTTACACCAGGATGGCCTGCTGATCCTGACCAACGTCGCCGACGCCACCGGTGCGCGGCTGGTCGAGCAAGCGGGCGGCAAGGCTGTCGCTACCAGTAGCGCGGCGGTCGCGTGGGCGCACGGCTATGCGGATGGCAACACCCTGCCCCTCGAACGGCTGATTTCAACCGTGGAATCCATCGCCCGTGTGATCAAGGTGCCGTTGAGCGTGGACATCGAGGCCGGTTATTCCGATGACCTCGGGCGCGTGGCCGAAGTCATCGACGCGGTGCTCGCTGCCGGTGCGGTCGGGATCAATATCGAGGACGGCAGCGGCGCCCCGGAACTGTTGGTGCGCAAGATCGAAGTGGCACGCGAAGTCGCCCGCAAGCGCGAGGTGAAGCTGTTCATCAACGCGCGCACCGACGTCTACCTCAAGAGTCTGGTACCGGCCGAGGATCGCGTCGCCGAAACCCTGCGCCGTTCGGCGTTGTACCAGGCGGCCGGGGCCGATGGCTTGTTTGCTGCCGGCGTGACTGCCGCGTATGAAATCGAAGCAATCTGCAAGGGCACGTCACTGCCGGTGAACGTGCTCGGCTTCGCCTGCCTGCCCTCGCCGACTGAGCTGCAAGCCCTGGGCGTGCGCCGCTTGAGTGCCGGTTCCGGTATCGCCGAATTCCTTTATGGCGCGATGGGTTCGCTGGTGAAGAGCTTCCTCGCCAGTGGCAAGCTCGACACCCACGACCTCAAGGCGCTGACCTACGGCGAAGTCAACGGCCTGCTGAAATAGCATGTTGGATCGTTATCAGGTGGCCAGCGAGTTTCTGGCCGCGCTCGACGAGGACTGGCAGCGACACATTGCAGCCATCGGCCCTTGCCTGCATCAACCGCACCCGACGCGTGATCCTTACGAATCGCTGGTGCGGGCGATTGCCTATCAGCAGCTGCACGCCAAGGCTGGGGATGCGATTGTCGGGCGCCTGGTGGCGTTGTTTCCTGGGCAGACGTTTCCCCGGCCTGAGCAGATTCTCGCGACCGACTTCGATCAGTTGCGCGGCTGCGGCTTTTCGGCGGGCAAGATTGCGACTATTCAGGGCATCGCCCAGGCGACGCTGGACGGCGTGGTGCCGGATTATCCCACCGCGCTGGCGATGGACGACGAGGCGCTGATCGAACGCTTGGTCAGCCTGCGCGGGGTTGGCCGCTGGACGGTGGAGATGTTGTTGATCTACAGCCTCGAACGCATGGATATTTTGCCGGCGGATGACTTTGGCGTGCGCGAGGGCTATCGGCGCTTGAAGGGGCTGGAGGTGCAGCCGACGCGCAAGCAGATGATCGAGATCGGCTTGGCGTGGAGTCCGTATCGGACGGTGGCGGCGTGGTATTTGTGGCGTGTGGCCAAGGGATAGACCGCGTTATCGTTCTTCGCGAGCAAGCCCGCTCCCACATTTTGAAATGCGTTCCCCCTGTGGGAGCGGGCTTGCTCGCGAAGGCGCCAGTCGATTCAACCTCAAATCAGAGACCAGACTTCAACCGGCTGAACGCCCGAATCAAAGCCCGGTTGAACGCCTTGCCATTGTCATTCTTGCTGTATAGCGAAGCCCGCACCGACTCCGACGGATACGTCCCCGGATCATTTCGGATCGAGGCATCGACCAAAGCATCCGCCGCCGTGATCGCATTGGCGTAATGGATGGTGTCCGTGATCGGCGCGATCACTTCGGGAGTCATCAGGTAATCCATCAACGCCAGCCCGGCCTGCGGATGCGGCGCGTCCTTGGGAAGGACCATGGCGTCGAACCAGATCAGCGTGCCCTCCTTCGGGATGCGGTAACTGAGCTGGAACGGCTTGCTCGCCGCTTGCGCCTGCCCTGCTGCAATCGCCACGTTGCCGTTCCACGACATCGCCACGCAGGTGTTGCCGTTGGCCAGGTCGCTGATGTTCAGGTCGTTGTCGAAGTAGCGAATGTACGGACGGATCTTCGCCAGTTGCTGCTCGGCGAGCTTCAGGTCATCAAGGTTCTGCCGGTTGATGTCCAGGCCCAGGTACTTCATGACCGCGGCGAACACTTCGTTTGGATCGTTGAGCAGACTCACCCCGCAATCGGCAAATTTAGAGACCACTGCCGGATCGAACAGCATCGCCCAACTGTCCGTCGGCGCCTCCGGCAGACGCTGCTTGATCGCCTGCTCCTGATAACCGACGCCGGTCGTGCCCCAAGCGTAGATTCCAGCAAAGCGGTTGCCCGGATCGAACACCGCCATGTGCTGACGGAACTCTTCACCGACGCCGGAAAAATGCGGCACCCGCGCCTTGTCCAGCGGCTGGATCGCACCGCTCTCGATGGCCCGCGACAGGTGCTGGCCGGCGGTCAGCACCAGGTCATAACCGCTGCGCCCGGTGAGCAGTTTGGTCTCCACGGTTTCCAGCGAATCAAAGTGATCGGCGACCACATGAATGCCGGTCTGCGCCTCGAAATTCTTCAGCGTATCCGGGGCCAGATACTCGCCCCAGATGTACAGGTTGACCACCGGTCTGGCGGTGTCGGCGGCCTGCACACACAGGGGTGCAAGCACCAGCAGTAACGCTTGAGTCAGTTTGTGCAGGCCCATCATCACACCCCCTTCTTGTGAGGCGCGCCGGCGTATTGCGGCATGGTGATGCACGCAACGTTACCGCCACCGAGGAGGATTTCCCGGGAGTTTTCGATGCCGACGATCTTGTGCTGCGGGAACAGTTCGGCGAGGGTCGCCAGGGCCACTTGGTCGTTGCGATCACCGAACAGCGGCACCACGATCGAGCTGTTGCCGGCGTAGTAATTGATGTACGATGCGCAGATTTGGGTGCCGGCCTGACGGGTGTGCGTGCTGTCCTGCTGATCGAGGCCTTCGGCTTCTTCGGCAGTCCACTCCAGCACGTCCGGTTGCGGCAGTTTATGCACGATCAACTCGCGACCCCGGCTGTCGCGGGTGCTGCGCAGGATGTCGTAGGCCTCCTGATAGATTTCCCACTGCGGATCATCGCGGTTGTCGGTCCATTGCAGCACCACTTCGCCCGGGCGTACGAAGCACGCCAGATCATCGACATGGCCATCGGTCTCGTCGAACTTGCAGCCCCGTGGCAGCCAGATCACCTGCTCGGCGCCGAGGTAATCGGTCAGGCGTCGAGTGACCTCGTCTTTGCCCAGATGCTGGTTGCGATTGCGGTTGAGCAGGCACTGTTCGGTGGTGAGAATGCTGCCCTGGCCGTCACTCTGGATGCCGCCGAGTTCGGCAATCAGCGGTGCGCGGTAACGGTCGAAACGTTCGATTTCGAGGATCTTGCTGGCGATCTGGTCGTCCTTGTCCCACGGGTAGTACAGCCCGCCGTCGAGGCCGCCGTAAGCGTTGAATTCGAAGTCGACGCCACGCACTTCGCCGCTCTGGTCGTTGACCACAAAACACGGACCGCTGTCGCGGAACCAGGTGTCGTTGCAGGTCATCTCGACCACGCGCACCTGCGGTGGCAACTGGCGGCGCGCAGTGGCGAATTGCGCAGCGGAGGCGCACACGGTGACCGGTTCGCTCTGCGCGATGGCGCTGACAATCTGTACCCAGACTTTCTGCGCCGGTTTCGCACCGTTGCGCCACACGTCGGTGCGCTCCGGCCAGCCGAGCCAGCAACCGGATTTGGCTTCGAATTCGCCGGGCAGACGAAAGCCGTCGTGTTTGGGGGTGGAGTCGAGCAAACGTGCCATGGTCAAACCTCGTCTTGGGGTTGGGAATGACCACAGGCTACGGTCGCGGACGGCTGGCCCGCCAACGATGATTATTGCGGAACAGTTGAATTCAACTCATCAATCGGCCAGTTGATCGTTGAACCATTCGAGCATCTGCGCCACCGCCGGACGTTCCAGGCGCAGCCGCTCGCAGACCAGCGCGTATTGGCCCAGCGCGGTCATGCTTGACGCGAACGGCCGCACCAGGCGCCCGCTCAGCAAATCCTCCTGCGCGGTGAGGTTGTCGCCCATCGCCACGCCCTGCCCCTGCGCCGCCGCTTCCAGCGCCAGACCGGCGTGGGCGAAATACAACTGGCGCTGCGGGCGCAGATCTCCGGCATGACTGGTGAGCCAGGCGGTCCAGGTCTTGCCGTCCTGATCGTCGTGCAGCAAGCAATGACGGGCCAGGTCCTTCGGGGCTTTCAGAGAGCCCTGGTTGAACAGTCCGGGGCTGCACACCGGGAAGAATTGCAGCGCCGGCAACGGCCGCACGAAATAGGCGCTGCTGTCCACCGGGCCGGTGCCGTAGGTGATTGCCAGATCGATGTCTTCGCCGGGGGCACTGGCGTCAATCGGCTGCTCGTAGAGATGCAGGGTGATGTGCGGATAGCGTGCGTAAAAATCGGTGAGGCGGTTCATCAGCCACTTCTGCGCCAGTTCGGCGGTGACCGCCAGGCGCAACACCGCCAACGAGGACGGATCGCGTAGTTCATCGCAAGCCTCGCCGATCAGTTCGAAGGCCTGCTGCAGGCTCTGCATCAAGCGCCCGGCGGCGATGGTCGGGCGGATCTGCCGGCCTTCGCGGATGAACAGCGAGACGCCGAGTTGTTCTTCGAGTTGCCGGATCTGGTGACTGACCGCGCTGTCGGTGACGCACAACTCGGCGGCAGCCCGGCCGAAATGCGCGTGGCGGGCGGCGCATTCGAAGGTTCGCAGGGCCGCCAGTGAGGGGAGTCTTCGCATGGATTGTGGTGCCTTTTTTGGGGACATGCTGACCGGGCCTTGAGCAGGCGTCCAGTAGCACCGCGTTATCGTTCTTCGCGAGCAAGCCCGCTCCCACATTGAAATGCGTTCCCCTGTGGGAGCGGGCTTGCTCGCGAAGGCGTCAACATGATCACCACAAATCTTCTAGGCTCAACCGCACCCACTTCAGCCAACCGGAGGCCCAACATGCACCTCGAAGGCTCCTGCCATTGCGGCGCCGTCACTTTCAGCCTGACCAGCGCCCATCCCTACCCCTATCAACGCTGCTACTGCTCGATCTGCCGCAAGACCCAGGGCGGAGGCGGTTACGCGATCAACCTCGGCGGCGATGCGGCCAGTCTGAAAGTCCAGGGTCGCAAGCACATCTCGATCTACCACGCGAAGATGAAGGAAGAAGGTGAAAAACGTGCCCATCGCAGCACAGCCGAGCGGCATTTCTGTTCGCAGTGCGGCAGTGGCTTGTGGCTGTTCAGCCTGGAATGGCCGGAACTGATTCACCCATTCGCTTCGGCCATCGATACGCCGCTGCCGGTGCCGCCGGAGCACACGCATTTGATGCTCGGGTCGAAGGCGTCCTGGGTCGAGGTGGATGCGAAACCCAAGGACAAGCAGTTTGCGGTGTATCCCGAGGAGTCGATTGCGCAGTGGCATGAGCGGTTGGGGTTGGTCAAATGAGCATAGTTTCGCGCTGTGATTGATGGCCCTATCGCGAGCAGGCTCACTCCTACAAAGGAATGGATTCCAAATGTAGGAGTGAGCCTGCTCGCGATGGGGCCCAACCTGCCAACCCAAATCAGTCCAGATGCGCCCAGGTCATCCGGAACGACGCCCCACCCCAAGCCGATTCCCCGACCTCGATCTGCCCGCCATGGGACTGCGACACCCGCCGCACCAGCGCCAGCCCCAGGCCAAAACCACCGGTTCGCCGATCGCGACTGGCATCCAGCCGCGAGAACGGTTCGAAGATTTTCTCCCGACCTTCCACCGGCACCCCCGGACCGTCGTCGTTGACCCGCACTTCGTAGTAATCGCCGCTGCGCACCAGCGTCACTTCGACTCGCTGCTCGGCATAACGAATGGCGTTGCGCAGCAGATTGATCACCGCCCGCGCCATGAACCGCGGCTCGATGCGCACGGTGTCGAGTCGGCAGTCACCGATCAGCAACTGCACCCCCGCCGCTTCCGCCTCCAGCGCGACGCTGCCGACCACGCTGTCGAGCCAGTTGGCGGCCTGGATGTTTTCACGCTTGATCACCGTCGCGCCACGTTCGAGGCTGGCGTAGGTCAGCAGCTCGGAGACCATTTCTTCCAGCTCGCCAAGGTCGGCGTACATGTCGGCGATCAGTTCGCGGTTCTGACTGGCGTCCGGCTGTTGCTTGAGTTGGTCGAGTTCGAACGACAATCGCGCAATCGGCGTACGCAGTTCGTGGGACACCGCGTTGGTCAGCTCGCGCTGATTGGCGATCAGGCTCTCGATCCGTGCCGCCATCAGGTTGAAGTGCTCGGCCAGATCGCGAATGTTCGAGCGTTTCGACAGTTGAATGCGCACCGACAGGTCGTTGTCGCCAAAGCGTTCGGCGGCCAGACGCAGTTTTTCCAGATCACGCCAGTGCGGGCGCACCCAGAAGAACAGGACGATGCCGATCAGCACTGCGAGCATCGCGTAAGCCACCGCGATGTAGAACGGCATCAGGCTCGGCTCGGGCGGCAGCTTGATGCTAAGCAGTTGCGAGCCACCGTCGATGTTGCTGATGAACTGGGTGTAGTTGTCGCGAATCACCAACAGGTTCTGCGCCAGTTCTTCCTTTTCCTCGGGGCTGAGATCCAGTTGATCGGCCTCGACCAGTTTCAGCGACAGACCGTAGTGCGGCCGCAATGCTTCCAGTTGTTGCTCACGCGCCGCACCCTGCTGATCGCGCATGTGTTCGACCAGTGACCACGCCTGACCGCGCACCGCCTCACGGTTGTAGGCCTGCATCTGATTGTCGAGCAACGCGTTAAAGGTGTGCTCGACGGTTTGCAGGGCCAGAACCAGCCCTACTGTCATCACCAGAAACAGCCCGAGGAATAACCGCAGCATTTACAGCTCCCACGCGAACGGATTGAACAGGTAACCCTTGCCCCACACGGTCTTGATGCACACCGGTTCGCGGGGATTGTCTTTGAGTTTGTTGCGCAATTTGCTGATGTACACGTCGACGCTGCGGTTGAGCCCGTCAAAAGCGATACCGCGCATGCGATTGAGGATGTCATCGCGGGACAGGGTCTTGCCGGCGGCGCTGGCCAGCAGCCACAGCAGCTCGAATTCCATGGTGGTCATTTCGATGATCTCGCCGGCCAGACGCACTTCGCGGCAGCTGCGATCGATGCTCAACCGTCCGAATTCCAGCGAGCTGACCACGCCGCTGTCCGGCACCTGGCGCCGCTGCAAGGCGCGCAGCCGAGCAAGCAATACCGGCGGTTTGATCGGTTTGATCACGTAGTCATCGGCGCCGGATTCCAGACCGAGAATGTGGTCGAGATCGTCTTCCTTGGCGGTGAGGATGACAATCGGCGTGTCCGCCACACTGCGAATTTCCCGGCACACGTGCAAGCCGCTCTGCCCCGGCAGCATCAGGTCGAGCACCACCACCTTGGGCTGGAACTCGAGAAACGCGGCCACCGCCAGATCGCCGCGGTGCACCGCGCGCACTTCGTAGCCATGCTGTTCGAGAAAGTGCGCAATCAGCGTGGCCAGACGCTCGTCGTCTTCGACCAGCAGGACTTTGCCAAAACCCAGGTTATCCATAACGACCGTCTGCCAACCCATGTGTGAAGTGGGCGACAGTATGGCGGCAATCGCCGCCGAGGCGTTGTTTCGGGCAGCAAAAACCGGCCGCAGGGGCCGGTTTTCGGTGATATTTCATACTCTTAAGAGTTTTTTACAGTTTGTGTCTCAGGCCGCAGCCGGCACACCACTGTGAAAGCGGAACTCTTCATCAGGCGACTCGATCAGCTCCTGCTCGGCAGCACGGACCTTGTCGATCACCTGAGCGATGTCCTTCGCGTCGCCGTACTGGTAAGCCAGTTTCAGATAACCCTGAAAATGCCGCGCCTCGCTTTTCAACAGGCCGAAATAGAACTTGCCGAGTTCTTCGTCCAGATGCGGCACCAGCGCTTCGAAACGCTCGCAACTGCGCGCTTCGATAAATGCGCCGACCACCAGCGTATCCACCAGTTTCACCGGTTCGTGGCTGCGCACCACTTTGCGCAGACTCGACGCGTACCGTCCGGCGTGCAGCTGGCGCAGCTCGATCTTGCGGCGCTTCATGATGCGCATGACTTGTTCGTGGTGCACCAGTTCTTCCCGGGCCAGACGCGACATCATGTTGATCAGGTCGACGTGGGAATGGTACTTGGCAATCAGGCTCAACGCGGTACTGGCGGCCTTGAACTCGCAGTTCTTGTGGTCGATCAGCAGGGTTTCCTGATCGGCCAGTGCCGCCTGGACCCAGGCGTCGGGCGTGCGGCAGCCAAGGAATTCGTGGATTTCGGGAAGGATCATGGGGCTCACGGTAAAAGGTGTACGAGCAAAGGCCGCCGATTATACCGGCCTGCCCGCAGACCACCAGTCGCAGGCGTTGATATGCATCAAGTCGCAGGCACATGAGCAGCAACTATAGTTGTGCTACGCCGTGCCTTTTCTTTGCTGGAGACTCCGCTCATGCAAGCCATTCGCAGCATTCTGGTGGTCATCGACCCCGAACATTCGGAAAGCCTGGCGCTCAAGCGCGCCAAGTTGATCGCCGGTGTGACGCAGGCCCATCTGCACCTGCTGGTGTGCGACCGCAAGCACGACCACGCTGCCATGCTCGGTGTACTCAAAGCCGCGCTGATCGCCGATGGCTACAGCGTGACCACCGAACAGGCGTGGAACGAGAGCCTGCACGAAACCATCATCGATGTGCAGCAGGCCGAAGGCTGCGGGCTGGTGGTCAAACAGCACTTCCCCGACAGCGCCCTGAAAAAAGCCCTGCTGACCCCGGCCGACTGGAAACTGCTGCGGCACTGCCCGACCCCGGTACTGCTGGTGAAAACCAGCACACCGTGGAAAGACCGGGTGATTCTGGCGGCCGTCGATGTCGGCAATGCCGATGGCGAACACCGGCATTTGCACACCACGATCATCGATCACGGCTACGACATCGCGAGCCTCGCCAAGGGGCATCTGCATGTCATCACGGCCCATCCGTCGCCGATGCTGTCCTCGGCGGATCCGGTGTTCCAGCTCAAGTCGACGATCGAGGCGAAGTACCGCGAGCAATGCAAGGCGTTTCAGGCTGAATTCGATGTGGATGACGAGCATCTGCACATCGAGGAAGGCCCGGCGGACGTGCTGATTCCGTTCATGGCGCACAAGCTGCAGGCGGCGGTGACGGTGATCGGCACCGTGGCGCGAACCGGGTTGTCGGGCGCATTGATCGGCAATACCGCCGAAGTGGTGCTGGATGCGCTGGAAAGCGATGTGCTGGTACTCAAGCCGCTGGAGGTTGAGGATCATCTGGTGGAGTTGGCGGTGAAGCATTAAGCGTTGCGGTGCCTGAAACGGCCTCTTCGCGAGCAAGCCCGCTCCCACAGTGGATTGATGTCGAACACAAAATCCCTGTGGGAGCGGGCTTGCTCGCGAAGCTTTGATCTTCAGGCGCCGAAGGCGTCCTTGAGGAAACCGGGAGCGATGTAGCGCTGATAATGCGCTTCCGACAGCAGGAAGAATTCCCGATCAATGGCGTCACGCAATTCCGGCAGGTTCCAGTCGCGGAACTCCGGCAGCAACACCATCCCGTAGGCTTCCAGATTAATGATCACCCGCGCCCCGCGAGCAATCAGCTGATAGGCCCAGCAATACTCCGACTGATGCGGCACGAAGCGGATCTTGCGCTGTTCCAGTTGCAGGCGCAGGCGCGCCGGATCGAAGATCTCGACCTTGCTGGCCATCACTTGTGACAGCAATTGCTCCAGCCGCAACCACACCGCACGCTTTTCCTCCTCGCCGTAACCATTCCAGTGGATCACTTCGTGGTGGAAACGCTTGCAGCCACGGCACACCAGATCTCCGTAAACAGTGGAGCAGAGGCCGACGCAGGGGGTCTTGATGGTCTGATTGGGCATAAATTGGCAAAACACTGAAACGCGGAACAGGCCGGCATGTTAGCCCTTTGTCGGGCATTGATCACCCCTCAAACGTCAGGGGCAAGCGCTGGCTCGCGGTTTGCCTCGCCCGCGCACAACGCCACCAAAGTCCAATAGAGCGCGACTTACCTTTAAATTTTTTTTGCCGTAGAATCAGCCAGCCTTTTAAGGCGCCAATGTCCGTTAGAAGCTGTTTTCAAAGCGTCACGAGCACAGTCGTTCCTTCAGAGCGGTGTTGGCGAAGGGTTTTTCCAGCGGGGAAAAGCCCAACGCCAACCCTCATCAGCTCCCCGTTCTGCAGGCGTAAAACTTTGAAAGCAGCTTCTGTAAGGAATGGTCGGTAATTCTGGCTAAGCGGCCCACAACGCCGCGCAGCGCATGAGTACGAGCATTTCGCGACGAGCGTCCCGGACACCCATTTGGGACCACTGATGAGGGTAATAACTGTGCTTGAAGCCTACCGCAAACATATCGAAGAGCGTGCAGCCCTGGGTATCGTTCCCCAGCCGCTTAACGCCGAACAAACTGCAGGCCTGGTCGAGCTGCTGAAGAATCCTCCGGCTGGCGAAGAAGCTTTCCTCGTTGACCTGATCACCAATCGCGTACCACCAGGCGTGGACGAAGCCGCTTACGTCAAAGCCGGTTTCCTGTCGGCCCTGGCCAAAGGCGAAGTCACCTCCCCTCTGCTGGACAAGAAGCGCGCTGTAGAACTGCTCGGCACCATGCAGGGTGGCTACAACATCGTGACCCTGGTTGAACTGCTGGACAACGCCGAACTGGCGCCAGTGGCTGCCGAAGAACTCAAGCACACCCTGCTGATGTTCGATGCCTTCCACGACGTGGCTGAAAAAGCCAAGAACGGCAACGTTCACGCCAAAGCCGTGCTGCAATCCTGGGCTGACGGCGAGTGGTTCAAGAAGCGCCCGGTACTGGCCGACAAGATCAGCCTGCGCGTGTTCAAGGTCACCGGCGAAACCAACACCGACGACCTGTCCCCTGCGCCAGACGCCTGGTCGCGTCCTGACATCCCGCTGCACGCCCTGGCCATGCTGAAAATGGCTCGTGACGGCATCGTTCCGGACGAGCAAGGCAAGACCGGCCCGATGAAGCAGATCGAAGAGATGCGCGGCCAAGGCTTCCCGATCGCCTACGTCGGTGACGTGGTCGGTACCGGTTCCTCGCGTAAATCGGCGACCAACTCGGTCCTGTGGTTCTTCGGCGACGACATCCCTTACGTGCCGAACAAGCGCGCTGGCGGTTTCTGCTTCGGCAGCAAAATCGCTCCGATCTTCTACAACACCATGGAAGATGCCGGCGCACTGCCAATCGAGTTCGACGTGTCGAACATGAACATGGGCGACGTGATCGACCTGTACCCGCACGCAGGCAAAGTCTGCAAGCACGGTACCGACGAAGTCATCACCACCTTCGAAATGAAGACCCCTGTGCTGCTGGACGAAGTCCGTGCCGGCGGTCGTATTCCGCTGATCATCGGCCGTGGCCTGACCGAAAAGGCTCGCGCCGAACTGGGTCTGCCAGCATTCGATCTGTTCAAGAAGCCTGAAGCACCGGCTGAAAGCACCAAGGGCTTCACCCTGGCGCAGAAAATGGTCGGCAAGGCTTGCGGTCTGGCAGAAGGCCAAGGCGTTCGTCCTGGCACCTACTGCGAACCGAAGATGACCACCGTGGGTTCTCAGGACACCACCGGTCCAATGACCCGTGACGAACTGAAAGACCTGGCGTGCCTGGGCTTCTCCGCTGACCTGGTGATGCAGTCTTTCTGCCACACCGCGGCGTATCCGAAGCCGATCGACGTGACCACCCACCACACCCTGCCTGACTTCATCATGACCCGCGGCGGCGTTTCCCTGCGTCCGGGCGACGGCATCATCCACTCGTGGCTGAACCGCATGCTGCTGCCGGACACCGTGGGTACCGGTGGTGACTCGCACACCCGTTTCCCGATGGGCATCTCGTTCCCGGCCGGTTCCGGCCTGGTCGCGTTCGCCGCTGCCACCGGCGTCATGCCGCTGGACATGCCGGAATCGATCCTGGTGCGCTTCAAAGGCAAAATGAAACCTGGCATCACCCTGCGTGACCTGGTTCATGCCATTCCTTACTTCGCCATCCAGAACGGTCTGCTGACCGTCGAGAAGAAAGGCAAGAAAAACGCCTTCTCCGGCCGCATCCTGGAAATCGAAGGCCTGGAAGGTCTGACCCTGGAGCAGGCGTTCGAACTGTCCGACGCCTCGGCCGAACGTTCGGCTGCCGGTTGCACCATCAAGCTGTCGAAAGAGTCGATCACCGAGTACCTGCAGTCCAACATCACCCTGCTGCGCTGGATGATCGGCGAAGGCTACGGCGATGCACGTACCCTGGAACGTCGCGCTCAAGCGATGGAAGCCTGGATCGCCAACCCTGAGCTGATGGAAGCCGATGCCGACGCCGAATACGCCGAAGTCATCGAAATCGATCTGGCCGACATCAACGAGCCGGTACTGTGCGCACCGAACGATCCGGACGACGCCCGTCTGCTGTCCAGCGTTGCTGGCGAGAAGATCGACGAAGTGTTCATCGGTTCGTGCATGACCAACATTGGTCACTTCCGCGCTGCCGGTAAACTGCTGGATCAGGTCAAGGGTCAGCTGCCTACCCGTCTGTGGCTGTCGCCGCCGACCAAGATGGACGCTCACCAACTGACCGAAGAAGGCTACTACGGCATCTACGGCAAAGCAGGCGCGCGCATGGAAATGCCAGGCTGCTCGCTGTGCATGGGTAACCAGGCACGCGTTGAGCCGAACAGCACCGTGGTCTCGACTTCGACCCGTAACTTCCCGAACCGCCTGGGCGACGGCGCGAATGTCTACCTGGCTTCGGCCGAGCTGGCGTCCGTGGCTTCGATCCTGGGTCGCCTGCCGACCGTCGAGGAGTACATGGAATACGCTGGCAAGATCGACAGCATGGCGGCCGATGTCTACCGCTACCTGTCCTTCGACCAGATCGCCGAGTTCCGTGAAGCAGCTGCGAACGCCAAGATCCCGGTCGTTCAAGCCTAACGTTACAAAGCAATAGAAAACGCCGCCCATCGTGAGATGCGCGGCGTTTTTTTATGCCTTGGAATACCGGGGGTTAAGTGTTGAGTTTGAGGGCTTGCCGGACCGCGCCATCAACGCTCAGCCCGCTAAGCGTCACGCCATTTGCTTGCACTTCAGGCAACGCCTCCAGCACCGCCAGTGCCTCATGCTTGAGCCGCGCCAGAATCAACCGTTTGCCTTCCTGATGCACCCGCAGGAAAAACTCCTGCATCGCCTCGATGCTGGTGCCGTCCAGGTCCGGAGTTTCCTCCAGACTCAGGATCACCGTGTGCACCGGCGCCTCCGAATGGCGAATCAGGCGCAACGCTGCACCGAGAATCCGCTCGACGTTGGCAAAGAACAACGCCTCACTGGGCCGCACAATCAACACTCCCGGCTCGGTTGTGGCCGTTGGATGACGTTGCAGATCGACAAAATCATGCCCGCCGTCGATCCGTCCGAGCACCTGAATGTCCGCCGCCGACATCTGTTTGAGCATCAGCAGCACGCTGATGGCCACCGACACCAGCAACCCGTCGAGAATGCCCAGTACCAGCACCGCCCCCACCGCGCACAACACCAGCACCCGATCCCGGCGCCAGACGAAATAGCGCCCCAGCGGCTGCAGACTCAAGCCCCGCGCCAGCGCATGAATCACGATGGCCGCCAGAATCGGCTCCGGCGTCAGAGCGATCCACGGCAGTACCGTCAGCACGATCACCAGCACCACCAGCGCCGCCACCCCACCAGCCCAGCGTGAAGTCGCCCCGGCAGCCTCGTTCGCCGACGTCGCCGAATACCCGGCCCCCGCCGGCATGCCATGGAACAATCCCGACAACAGATTCGAGGCACCCAGCGCCAGCAGATCACGGTTGGAGGTCACACGGTCACCGTGCTTAAGCGCGTAAGAGCTGATCGAACCGTAAGACTCGGCGTACAGAATCATTACCAGCGCGAACCCGACCTCACCCAGCCGCAGCCAGTCGGCAAACGGCAACACCGGCAGGCTCGGCACTTCAAGGCTCAGGTCGATTAAACCGATCATGCTCACGCCATGAGCCGGCAGGTTCAGCCATTGCCCGGCGACAATGCCGATCACCACCACCAGCAAACCACCGGGGACCCGTGGGAAGCGCGAAAACAGTCCCAACAGCAGCAACGCCACCGCTGCGACAGCCGCCGCCGGCCAGTTCCATTGCGGCAGTTGTTCGAGTAATTGCGGGGCGAAGCGCACCAGATTGGCGTCGGTCAGATGCACGCCGACCACGCTGGCGACCTGCTTGAGGATGATGGTCAGGGCCAAGCCGAAGGCAAACCCACGCAGCACCGGCTTGGCGATAAACGACGTGACAGTGCCCAAGCGGAATATTCCGGCCAGCAAGAACAACCCACCGCTGACCAGTACCAGCCCGATGGCCAGCGTAGAACGCAGCTGCGGATCGCCATTGGCCAGGGTTGCAGTCGCCGCCGCCAACACCGCCGCCGAGGAAGAAGTGGCCGAAACAATCGCAAAACGACTGGTGCCAAACAGCCCATAACAGAGTAACCCGGCAAACAAGGCGATCACCCCGGCCTGGGGCGCCAGCGCGGCGATGGTGGAATAAGCGACTGCTTCGGGCAACAACAGACCGGCAATCGACAGACCGGCGAGGATGTCCTGCCAGCGATTGGGTGGTTCTACAGGTTGGGGCGCGCTCGACAATCCACTGTCTCCAGACGAAAAAAAAGCCGCTGTGCGCATCACGCACAGCGGCCACTGTAGCTGAGTATCTGGAGCTTTGGCTTACGCCGTCAGCGAATAAATCAACGCCGAAATCGCCACCAGACCTACGGCGGTGACAAACACGTTCGACGCCTGACCGCGATAGCGTGCCATCGCCGGCACTTTACGGATCGCGTACATCGGCATCAGGAACAGAATCGCGGCGATCACCGGGCCACCGATGGTCTCGATCATGCCGAGGATGCTCGGGTTCAGGGTCGCGACGATCCAGCACACCACCAGCATGAACGCCGCCACGATGCGATCCAGCGCCTTGGCGCCCGGACGCTTGCCGCTCTTGACGATCAGGCCCTTGAGGCCTTCGCTGGCACCGATGTAGTGGCCGAGGAACGACTTGGAGATTGCCACGAACGCAATCAACGGCGCCGCGAACGCGATGGTCGGATTGCTGAAGTGGTTGGCCAGGTACGACAGGATCGACAGGTTCTGCGCCTTGGCTTCGGCCAGTTGTTCCGGCGACAGGGTCAGCACGCAACTGAAGACGAAGAACAGCACCATCACCACCATCAGCAGGTGGGCGCGGCAGAGGATCTGCGAGCTGCGCTGGTCAGCGTTGACCCCGTAGCGACGCTTCTGGTCCACCGCAAACGCCGAGATGATCGGCGAGTGGTTGAACGAGAACACCATCACCGGAATCGCCAGCCACAGCGTGTGCAGCAGCGCCGACGGCGCCGGTACTTGCGAAGCGGTGGTGAGAATGCCGCCATTCCAGTGCGGAATCAGGTACACCGCGAGGAACAGCAACGCAACGATGAACGGGTACACCATCAGGCTCATCGCCTTGACGATCACCTGCTCGCCGCAACGCACCACGGCCAGCAGGCCGAGGATCAGCACGAACGACAGCAGCGCGCGCGGTGGCGGCGTGATGTGCAGTTGATGTTCGAGGAAACTGGCGACCGTGTTGGTCAGACCGACGCTGTAGATCAGCAGGATCGGGAAAATGGCGAAGAAGTACAGCAGGGTGATCAGCGCGCCGGCCTTGATGCCGAAATGCTGCTCGACCACGTCGGTGATGTCCGCGCCTTCGCGACCAGAAAGTACGAAGCGGGTCAGGCCTCGGTGGGCGAAGAACGTCATCGGGAAGGCCAGCAGCGCGAGGATCACCAGCGGCCAAAAGCCACCCAGACCGGCGTTGATCGGCAAAAACAGGGTACCGGCGCCAATGGCCGTCCCGAACAGTCCCAACATCCACGTGGTGTCATGGCGATTCCAGCTCGACAGTTCAGCTGGTGCTGCCGTTTCATAGCGTTCGTCGACGCTATTGGCCTGATCATTCATCCGGTCGGATCTCCGCATTCCGGTCACTTGCCACTCGGTCAGGACGCGTCGGAAAAAACCGACAGACATGCTCCGGCCGAAACAGGGGCGCGATTCTCCGCGATAAATGAGCAGAAGCAAAGACTTAGCTGAGGAATGGTTGTACGGAGCAGATCAGCGGGTTGTCGTTTCGGGAAAAATCCTGTCGGCTACGGATACGCGAGATGTCGTTTTCCGGCAAGTTTCAGCGCCAATTCGAACGACAGGACTTGATCAGATCGATCGAGCCAGGAGAAATCCGAGTGACATGCAAAACAGGCCGAACGCCAACATTCCCCAGATTGGGTACATATCGCCCTTGTTTTTAATACGCATTCTTTCTTCCCACTCATCGTGCTCACGTTCCAGTTCTTCCATTCTGGCTTTGAGGTCATAGGTGCTCATGTACGTTTTTCCTTTTTGGCTTATGGGTCTGACGGTGGTGAAACAAAAACACTCAAAACTTGAAAAAAACACTTGCTACCGCAGTGATTGCAGTCACCAGGGCACCTAATACGGCGAGCCGATATAAATACGTTTCCCTGCTTAGCTTCTTTTCTTCCGCCAGAAGTTTTTTTCTTTCGGCGATGAGTTTGCGTGTTTCATTTCGGAGCCTTTCGAGTTCCAGGTGTTCTCGATTGTTTTGAAGCATTTGCCTTCCTTGGCGATTGGCAGTCATTGCCCGGGCTGCTTTGTGCCCACATGATTTCGCGTTCATCACCATTCCGATAGCAGATGCATCTGCCAAATTCGTAGGCAAAATCCGCGAAAATTGTAGGCAGCCTCATACAAAAACAGCGGCGAATTCATCACTCCACACTTTCAATTTGGCCGACATGCTCTAGCGTGAGAGGAGTCCCCTGCCCCACGGAGTCTCTGCCCATGCCCCTCGTCCGCGTCGAAATCAAAAAACACGCCGATCCCACCTTCGCCAAACGCATCGGCGAACAGATCTACGCCGCCATGCGCAGCGCCATCAACGTCCCGGAGCACGATAACTTCCAGATCCTCAACGAACACGACGGCGAGCATTTCATCTTCGACCCGCAATACCTGGGCATCCAACGCACCGATCAGCTGGTGATCATCCAGATCACCCTCAATGAAGGCCGGACCCTGGAGCAGAAAAAAGCGCTGTACCAGACCATCGCCCAGAACCTGAACACCCATCTGGGCATTCGTCTGGAGGACGTGTTCATCAATCTGGTTGAGGTCAAAAAAGAGAACTGGTCGTTCGGCAACGGCATCGCCCAATACGCCAGTTGACAGCCCGCCACGGGCCCCCGCATCATCGGCCACATGAACGTTTGCGCGCTGCACCTCACCCGTACCACCACCACGACCGCCACCGGCGGGTCGTGGTGTTTGTGCATGAGGTAAAACCCGCGCAGCAAACCCAAGGCCCCGCCAGCAATGGACGGGGCCTTTTTGTTTCTCCCGTCCGTGCGGCTGCTGTTGCAAACCAGTGAGTCACTCAAGGAGAAACACCATGTCCGCAGCACTATTGATCATCGATATGCAGGTCGGTCTGTTCCATGGCCCGGAACAACCCCATGACGGCGAACGCTTCCTCGCCAATATCCAACGCCTGATTGTTCTGGCTCGCCAACAACACGTGCCAATCTTCGCCGTGCGCCACACCGGGCCGGAAGGTTCGCCGATTGCTGCGGGCAGCCCATTCTGGCAATTGCTGCCGGCACTGGAGCTGGATGCAGAAGTCGATACCCTCTTCAACAAATCCCGCCCCAATGCTTTCCACGGCACGGACCTGGCGCGCCGACTCGAATCGGCGCAGATCAATGACCTGTATATCGTCGGAATGAAAAGCCAGTTCTGCATCGACAGCACCTGCCGCGCCGCTGCCGACCTCGGTTTCAAACCCGTGCTCGTGGCCGACGCTCACACGTGCATGGACACCCCCGCGCTCGCCGCGCAGGCGATCATCAATCACCACAACGCAACCCTCGGCGCTGCCTTCGCCCGGTTGATCAACAGTGCCGACGTGACGTTCTGACCCGCCGCCCTGCGAATTGACGTCGCCGCACTGTAGTGCGGTTACGTCAATGCAGTATTTGTAACTGCATCGGTGTTCCTACAAGGATGTTTAATGTTGATCCGCGTTCACCGAAATCAATAACCGAGGACTACCCCATAGTTCTGGGCATTGACTTCATCTAACGCCCATCCCGAATTAAATTCATTCCGGGATTTCAGATAATTCCTACAACCTAAACCAGCAAAAACAAATCGAACAAAACGTTACGCAATGCAAAATAACAACTCTTTGTTACAAGCGAATACTCAGCCATTGAACAATTCACAACTACGGGCCTATATTTTTCTGGCATTGAGTTCACGGAATCAAAGAACGCAAAGCGAATTACCCGGGCGTAGTGGGAATTTCGACATGGGATCCCGAACGCAATCGTTATGAGTTCTTCCACACCGACACGGGCGAATCAAAATACAACAACGGCGGTGGTGGTTATTTCTTTATTACCGGGAAGTGCCACGCGACATGCGCAATGAGAATCCGCCTATACGGATCTACGTCGCTCATGCTCCTTATACCGGAGTGATCCAGACAAAGTCCGCCACCCAACAATAAACCAGGAGTCCACCATGCAAAAAACAATGAAAGCATTGCTCATGTCGACGCTATTGATCTCCTCGGCCTATTGCGCAGGCGTCAGTGCGCAAGCTGCCACCCCGCCGGTCAAGGATGCTGTCGCTACAGCAGACAACGCGATGATGTTGACCGTGTTCCTGAAACACGATCAGTCGCGACCGCTGAGCGAACTCAAGGCCCAGCTCGCGCAACAGGGGTTCTATAAAACCTTTCCCCCGGCCGGGGTGGAAGTGGTGAGCTGGAACATCATGATGGGCATCGGCCAAGTGGTCACCGTGCGCTTCCCGGCATCGCGCCTGGCCGAAGTCAACCTCGCACTGGAAAACACCGCGTGGGGCAGTTACCGAACCGAGTTCTATCCCACCTACGATTTCAAACCGATTGCCCTGGCCGAACAAACCAAAGCCCAAACAGCGCAATGATCCCGTCAGCACACTGGATAGCCGGTGTGCTGCCGCCCTTGCTTCTTGCGCGAAGCCGTCCAGAATCAGAACACCACAACGCGAATCAGCATGATTGCCAAGCCGCTCCGCATTCAGCACTCTGAACCGAATTTCGCAACCTGCCCCGCCGACGATCACAGGAGCCGCGCAATGCCCGCAACCGTTCTGGTACTGGTTGAAACCATCAATGACTATTTGCCGATTCTCGAGCATCAGGGCTTTCACCTGATCCTCGCCCCCACGCCTGCCGAACGTGCGCAAGCCATCGCCAGCCACGGTAGCCGCATCGATGCGGTATTGACCCGTGGCCCGCTGGGCCTGACCGCCGACGAAATCGCGGCCCTGCCCGCGCTGAAAATCATTACCGTGATCGGCGCCGGATACGAGCATGTCGACCTGCAGGCTGCCAGTGATCGCGGCATCACCGTGACTAACGGTGCCGGGGTCAACGCGTCGTCGGTGGCCGATCACGCGATGGCGATGCTGCTGGCGCTGGTGCGCGACATTCCGCGCTGCGACGCCGCCGTGCGTCGCGGTGAATGGCCGAAGATCATGCGCCCGTCGCTGGCCGGCAAACGCCTGGGGATTCTCGGGCTCGGCGCGGTGGGCATGGCGATCGCCAAGCGCGCGCACCTCGGTTTTGACATGCAGATCAGCTACCACAACCGCCAGGTGCGCAGCGATGTGCCCTACACCTTCTGCTCGACGCCGACCGAACTGGCGCGGGCCTCGGACTTTCTGATCGTCGCCACGCCGGGCGGAATTGGCACTCAGCATCTGGTGACGCGTCCGGTGCTCGACGCGCTCGGGCCTGCGGGATTCATTGTCAATATTGCTCGCGCCAGTGTGATCGCCACCGCCGAGCTGATCACGGCACTGGAACAACGGCGAATCGCTGGCGCCGCGCTGGATGTATTCGACCACGAACCACAAGTACCGGACGCATTGAAAACGCTCGGCAACGTGATACTGACCCCGCATGTCGCCGGTCTGTCGCCGGAGGCCACGCAAGGCACGGTGGAATTGGTGGGGAAAAACCTTACGGCATTCTTCTCGGGGCAACCCGTGCTGACGCCGATTCAGTTACCGCCGAAAACAGGCCATCAACGCGTGCGCTAAAGCACGCCGAGCAACGTCCACAAACGCCGCGATTCAGCGTCGGCGCTGATCAGTTCACCGAGCAATTCGCTCAGTGGTTTATTACCCCACTCGACTCCGCGTCGAATCAGGTACGGCACCGGGCTGTGAGGCTCGGTGCGCGCCAGGTATTCGGCGATCAGCAGCAATTGGCGGTAAGCCTCTTCACGACTGGCCGGCTCGCGTAACACCTGAGCCACCGGCGCCTCGTCGACAACCTGCGCCACGGCGACAGGCGTCTCGAGTGGTGCAGGCGCGGGCGTCGGTTGTTGTGGGTGCATGGCGATGAACTCCTGAACCAGCGTCAGTAGCGCCTCAATGGTTTGCTGCAATGGCCCGAAGCCCGGCCCTTGATCGCCCAGATAAGCATCACTCCACGCATCGAGACGTTGCAGGTGTTGCAGACTCAACAGCAGACTGCCCTGCGTGCGCAGCCAGAATGCCAGCGGCGTCGCGCGGATCTGCTCACCGAGCCGTTTCTGTTCGTTGCGCGCATTTTCCGCCGAAGTCTTTGCGCCTTTACTGTCATTGGCCTGAACCTGCTGCACTTTCAGGCGACGCCAGACTTCAAGGGTATAAACCTCGAAATCACTGTTGTTCGCGCCGAACAACGGCACCCGGGTCAGCAAAATTTCACAGTACCGGCGCACCAGCCATTCCAGCGGAATCACCCGCCACGACTGATCGCCGTCCTCGGCTTGCGGGTGCAGGTGCTCGGGAAAACGTTCACACAATCCGGCGATCAGCGCCAGACTGCCGGGCAACCCGTCCAGCGCTTGCAGGTGCAGCCACGCTTCACCGAGCCAGGCGCTGAGCATCAAATCCTTGCTGCGCTCCAGCAGCAAGCAAGTGGTCAGTTTCTCGACTTCCGGCCAGTTAGCGCGTTTGAGCGTCGATTGCCAGACCCCGGTCGGCAGGCTCGCATCGTCTTCGCGGCGCAGATCGCGCAACTGGTCGAACTCGCGTTCATAACGCAGATCGACACCACACGGCGCCTCGGCACTGATCGGCGCGAGCAACTGGTCGATCAGCTCTGGCAAGGTTGTCAAAGGCAGGCTCACAGATTCTCCTTGGAGGCTTCGAGGGCAGCGGTCGTGTTGGTCATCTGAAAGGGTGAACGCGGTGCGCGGGTAGGCAATGGCGAGATCGACAGCGGCAATTTCGAGCCCTGGCTCATCAGCGACAGGCGCACGAACATCCGCGTGAATTCGCTGGTGACGCTGTCGGTCGCCGCCGTAACCGGCAGGCGCAACGCCAGCGGAAAATCGGTGTAATCCATATTCGGCTGACGCTGCACCGAGAAGTGCGCACGCATCAAGCGCAGCAGCGACCACGGCCCGCCGTACTCCCAACCGGCCTCCATGTCGCGCACCACCAGGTTCGGTTGCAGCGGATCGTTGACCGGACGCTCCTTGCCGTTGCGTGCCCAGCGCAGGGTCAGGCGGATCGGTTGGCCGACCATCCAGCGCAGGTTCGGCTGTTCGACGCCGGGGTAGTTGATCTGCTGATTACCCGCCAGCAAGCCCCAGGCAATCACCTGATCGGCGCCCCTTTCTTCCTCGCGGTCGGTGCGCCAGCGCACGTCGAGTTCCACCCCGAGGATGCCGCTCTTGTCGCGCACGAACAGCGGAGTCAGCCACACGCTGGCCTGCTTCAGGCGGTTGAGAAAGTCTTCGGCGGCCAGGCGCTCCGGAGTCTGGCTCAAGACCAGTCCGGCCAGCGCCACCGGCAGGCGCTTGTCGATGATTTCCAGAAAATGCTGGACCCGTGACGGGTCGGCGTCCTGCGCCTGCACCCCGTTGGCAAACGGGAAGCGGTCGGCCAGGTATTGATTGAAATAGTTGGCCAGTTCATTCCAGGCCGTGGCCGCTTCTTGCTGTTGCAGGAACTGGCAACGCTGCATCGCCGACTGCTGCAACTCCACCGCACGCATCGCCAGCGTGCCACGCCCACCCGCCAGGTTGGCCGTTTGCAGAACCTGCAGGCAGGAACCGGTGTCCATCTCGATGAAATCACGACTGACCAATTGCTCGATCTGCGCCGGGGAACTCGCCGGGTTGGCGTCCTTGTACTTGAGCAATTCATCGTTGAGCGCGCTGAACTGGGTCACTCGTTCGTAATCCAGCGCCGACAGGTTGCCCTGCTGGGTCATCAGCCACTGCAGGGCCGGCGCGCGACGTTCGGTGATGCCGAGCATGGTGTTGAACTGCTGTTTGAGACTCAGTTTCAGATCCTGCACATCACTGGCACCGTACAGCTGCAGGCCGAGGTTTTTCGAACCGTTCCACTGACTGATTTCGGTACGGCCACCGAACAACGGTTGCGCGGTGATTTCTTCAAGACCGCTGACGATCTGCGCCAGCGCCCGCCGGTTCAATGCGCCTTGCAGACGCGCGGCGAGGTCGCTGCGGTGCACCTCGACAAAGGCTTTTTGCAGGGCCATCGCCTGTTCGGCCTGAACGTTGAATACCGCGTACGGCTGAGTCTGGTCGTTGTGATCCTTGAGGCTCAGCCACATCGCCTGGGCGGCGGCAGTTTCGGCCGCTTGCAGCAAGGCATCGCGATACACCGGCGGGATGCGCGGCAGCTCTTCGGCGACATAACTTTTGTAGCTGGCGAAGTAGCTCAACGAGGTATTAAGGTCATCGCCGTCGACGGTCTGACCCTGCATATTGACGTTGTCCTGCGTGGCGCGCATCGCGATCGAAACGAAGTCGCGCCTGAACAGCGCCTGCACGGCGTTGTTGAGTTTCACCACCTGATCCTGCAACGCCAGTTGCCCGCTGCCCTGCTGCACCAGCAAGTTGCCGCGAGTACCGACCTGGGCGATCCACTGGTCGCGAAAGCTCTGCTGCAACTTGCTCGCCTGGGCATCGAGTTGTTGTTCAACGGCAGGCCCGAGCAATGTGCTCTTGCGTACCTTGTCGAGAAAGTCGCGGTAGCCCGGTACCAGTTCCTGGCCCTTGCCGCGACTCCAGGTCGAGTTGGTCAGGGCGATCGCCGCTTGCAGATCATCAATCAGTGCCCGCAGATCTTCCAGCTCGCTCAGGCTGTTGCCGCTGCCCGCCTCCAGTTGCTCCAGATGCAGCTTGAGGTAACCGGCCTTGCTGACAAAGTTGTCGGCGAGGAAGTACTGATCGAGCCAGCGCTCCATCAGCCCGGTGAAATTGCTGACAATCAGCGGCCGCTCGACGCTCAGGTCCAACGCCTGCAAGTCACCGCCATCCCCTGCCGCCAGCAGTCGGTTGTAATAAGCGGCATGGGGCACGGTGGCGGCGTTGAGATTCAGTGACAGCGCGCTGTTGCTCAGTTGCACCAGGTCATCGAGTGGCACTCGCTGGTTGTTCTGCACTTCACCGAACAACTGATTCTGTTGCTCCAGACGCAGTGCGCGATCCACCAGATCCGTGGCCTTCTGGTAGTTCTGCCATTGCGCCGGGTCTTCGCTTTCGACGCTGGAGCGCCGATCAGTGCTGCGAATCGCCTTGATTTTCGCCAGCTCCGCCACCAGCAGATCGTGCAGCGGCACCAGCATATGGCGCTGGGTCGAGCGGAACAGTTCCTGTTCGATCCGGCTATCGAAAGAGGAGAACCACGAGGTCGGAAACACCAACGACACGTAGTGCCAGTGCGGCGCTTTTTCCAGCACGCGCCAGAAGCTCTGCACATTGCGCCGGGTCGGCTCGATGCGATGCGCTTCGTCGGTGACGGCGACATAGCTCTTCTGCGCGCCCTGCATCAGCCGCGCCAGTTCGTGGGCATCGCGTACCGAGTCGTGCCAGACCCAGAACATCGCCACCGCCCACAATACTCCGACCACCAGCGCGACGCCGGCAGTGATCCGTTGCCAGCGCTGACGCAAGCGCAACAGGCGCGGCACGCCCTGGGCCAGCCCTCGTTCGCCGACCAGGCGCTGGCGCCACAACTGGCGCACGAACGCACTGCGCTGCAAGCCGTTGTCATCGGCGGAAAACCCGTCGAGCGCATCATCGGCCGGCTGATTCGCGCTGAAATACACGCCGCGAAAACACGGCGCCTCACCCTGCGCGTTGCCCTGAAATACCGGCTCCAATACGTTCTGCAGGCCACGGCGCAGGCTTTCCAGACGTTCCGGCAACGCGTACAGGTCCGCGCTCAGGTGCCCGGACAAAGTGCCGATTTCGATCACCGCCTCGGCCAGAGCCCGGTGCAAGCTGTCCAGCGCCTGGTCGCTCCATTGCCCCTGCCAGACCGCATCGCGCGCATAGGGCGATGACCAGCCCAGGGTGCGATCACGGGCCTCATCCGGCAGCGCACTGATCAGTTCCTGAAACCCGGGCAGTTCTTCAAGACCCGTGACGATCACATACACCGGCACACTCAAACCGAACCGTTGCAGCAGATCGATGAAGCGCCGACGCGCCGCCAGACCGAGTTGGGTGGCCTGCTCCAGGTTGTCCAGACGACTGACCGGCACCGTCCAGATCACCCCGTCCAGCGGACGTTTGCTGCGCAGGCGTAAAATCAGCCCGAGCAGACGCCACCAGCCGCCGCGTTGCAGGTGCATGCCGTCCTCAGGCAAGAACAATGCTTGCGGCACCACCAGCACCGCGCCCTCGGGGTCCGACCACCAGCGGCCGAACCACGCCGGTTTGTCGGTGGGTTGCAGGTGCCATTCGTTGACCAGTTGCGTGCCCTGGATTTCGTCCCCGAGCATCAACAACCACGGCATTTGATAACGATCATGGGTGCCCTGCTCTTGCTCCATGTGCCGCACCGAAGCGTAGAAACTGCGGATCGCCGCGCCGCTCTGGGTGCGCAGCCACCACACCGCGACCGCGATGATCACCAGCAGCAACAACAGCGCGACCACCCACGCGACGATCGTCAAAGTGCTCATGAATCTTGCTCCGGGGCCGCCACTGAATCGCTCATCTGCAGCACCGGCTCCAGTTCCGAACGAATGTCACGCCACAGAAACTGGCCGATCCCGGTCAGCAACAGCACCATCGCCACAATCCCCAGCGCCAGGCGAAAGCCGTCCGGCAACGCCGTGCGTACCGGTAGCTGCAACGGCGGTACCTGCGAGGGTTGTACCAGGCGCTGACTGACATCGGCATAGTCGGCCTCGTCTTGCCAGGCGAAGTTGAACAACGCCAACCGCCACTTCTCCAACTGCGCCTGGCTGTGTTCGCCGCGCAGTCGCCCATGAAAACCGAGGATCAGGCACTGCAGGTAGACGTTGGCCAGATCGCGAGCGGTCGGTTGTTGTTCATCGAGCACTGTTTGAATCGCCGCCGGCAGTTGCTCGCCGGCCTGGCGCGTCGAATACAGGCGCGACTCCAGCGGTTTGCTCTGCCAGGCCGATTGCCCCGGCCACGGGCTGAACAACAGGGTTTCATCAACCAGCGCGACAAAGGCATAGACCAGTGCCTTGACTTGCTCAGTGGCCGAATCCCCCACCCGTGAGTACGCCGTGCGCCACAATCGTTGCGAGGCCTGAGTCGAGAGTTCGACCACGGTTTCGACCAGAGCCGCCTCGTCCTCGCGGTCCTTGGGCAACTGGCTCCAGTCCAGCGACCATTGCTGCCACGTCTGCCGAAATGCGCTGCTGAGCGGCGCGTCCTGCAAACTCAGATTTCTCGTTCCGGCCCCGGCAGTCCCTTCCGACATGCTGCGTTCCTTGTGTGATCAGGCACTTTCACTCGTCTGCGCAACAAACAGCACCACCTGCCACGGACTGCTGGTCAACTTCGCTGCTGGCGCGGCGATCATCAGCGGCAGTTGTGCGTCGAACCACGCGCCTTCGGCCGTGACCACAAACAGCCGCGTGTCATCGCCGACGCTGTAGGCCACTTGTTCACTGCGGCTCATGGCCTGATGGCTCAATCCGCTCATGCGCTGGCGGCTGAGCAAGGCAACGTGCGGCGCCGAGGCGATGATTGCACTGCGCAGCCATTCACTGGCCGCCTGCTCGCTGGCCCCGTTGGGCATGCGCAGGCCGATGACCAGCCGCTGGCTCGGTTGCTCATCGGGCAACTGAATTGAAAAGCTCTGCTCGCCGCGCTCGAACGGCAGGCTGCGATAGCCGGCGCGGATCAGTTCGAGGGTGATTTCCAGCCATTGCAGCACCGCTTCGTAACCGCGCTGCAACTCCAGAAAATCCAGCGGCGCGAACGCCGGCACCCCGGCCAGCGGATCGAGTGCCGACCAGGCGCCGGCCAGTCCGAGTAGCTGCACATACAAACTCTGCGGATGGGCGATGCGACTGTTGAGTGTGCCTTCGACTTCCGGCAGCCGTGCCCACAACGCGGTCAATTGCCGGCGAATCTCCAGCGCATCGTCCTGATTGCCGGCCTGTTGCGCCTGACGCAATCGACCGCCGAGGAACATGCACTTTTCCCGCGCCCGTGCACACAATCCGGCGACGCGCCGGCCCAGCGGCGAATCGGGCAACAGGATCGGAGTCGGCGGGGTATAGGCCAGCGGCAGAAAACCTCCGCCTTCCTTGCGGATTTTCAGCAGCGGCAGGCAAATCGAATCGGCCTTGTTCAATTGCGTGCACAAGCGTGGGTTGGGTCGCCACACGGTGATCGATTCCGGGAACTCGCCACTGGTCAGATCCGGCAGTGCTTCACCGACCACAGACTGCAGGCGTCCCTTCAGCGGCAGCAGTTGCCCGGCGCGCCACAACGGACTGATCGCCAGGTAAACGGTGACGGTGGCATCGTCGGTGGCGTTGATGGCCGGGCCAATATCGAGTTCCAGAATCGGGCCGATACCGGCTTGCAGATCCACCGGCAGACCGTCAGGCATGGTGCCTTGCAACGCCAGCACGCGAACCACCCCGGCGCTCAACGCCGAGGGATCGAACTCCATGCGACTGACGCCCCAGAACCACGGGTTGCACGCTTGCGCCATATGCGCACCGAGGGCTTCGGCACGCAGGCCCTGCAACTGAAAATGCTGCGGCAGCAATTGCATGCCTTCATGCCAGCAGACCGCGTCAGGTAGCAGACTCATACGACTCCCTTCGACCATGCCGCAACCCGGCGGCGAGCGGTGTGTTTCAGTTTTCCTTGCTGACCAGGCTCATCTCGCGGCTGTCGAACTTGAGCCAGGCTTCGCGCTGATCGTCGAGCCGCAAGCGGTGCGCTCCGGGTGTGTTATAGCTGGCGAAGACCAAAAGTCCAGCCGCCTTCTTGCCCCCCAGCGGGAAGGTCTGGCGGTCGATGAATTGCCCCGGCACCAGCTCCAGCCCCCATACGTTCATCAGCTGACGATAGTCGCGTTGGTACTGGTCGCGCCCGGCAAACCACTGGCTGGCACTGATGCCCGACAGCTGCTTGAGCAGATCCGGATCGTTGACTGCAACGAAATCCACGGCAATGGGCGTGTCGTCATTGGCCTTGGGCGCGACGTCGAGGGTCAGGCTGTCCAGATCGACTTTCGGCCCGAAAAAAGAACAACCGGCGAGCAGCGCAAACAAAACAACACTCAAAAATCGTCTGCACAAAATGAATTTTCCTTTTCCCGAGACAGTCCAAAAAAGCTTTTCGCTTGCATTTTTATAGACCTGTTCTAGCGTCTTGGGTAGTTCGGTTCCCAGAGCCGAATGAGGAAGGTTTGTCAAAGGAACGACAGGTCATCTGCCACCCTTTCTAACCTACGGTCCAGTAAGGGAAAGCGATGAACGGGCCTCCCCGATGCATTGCGCCCGCCTTCGCATCGGAGTCAGCCATCATGGCAGAAAGTACTCAGCACAAGCTCGACCGGGTCCGCCCGCCCCGAGTGCAAATCACCTACGACGTCGAAATCGGCAACGCCATCGAAAAAAAGGAATTGCCTCTGGTGGTCGGAATTCTGGCTGACCTCTCCGGCAAGCCACTTAAACCATTGGCAAAACTGACTGAACGGCGTTTTACCGAAATCGACCGCGACAACTTCAACGAAGTGCTCGCCTCGATCGCTCCCCGCGCCACCCTGCAGGTCAACAACACCATCACCGGCGACGACAGCAAGCTCAATATCGAGCTGAACTTCAAACACATCGACGACTTCGATCCGGTCAAGGTGGTGGAACAAATCACTCCGCTGCGCCGCCTGTTCGAGGCTCGCCAGCGTCTGCGCGACCTGCTGACCAAACTCGATGGCAATGATGATCTGGACAAGCTGTTGCGCGACGTCATCGCCAACACCGAAGGCTTGCAAGAGATCAAATCGGCCCGCCCAGACACCGCTACCCCGGCCGCTGACGCCGAGGCCCCGGCCGAACCGCAAGCCTGATCATCCATTTAACCGAGGGAGCATCCGTCATGCCCGCCGCCGCCCAGAATCAAGCCAGCGAGAATGCTGCAGCCGAAACCTTATCCCTGCTCGACCGGATCATCGCCGAGGGCCGCATGGCTCACGATGACAGTCAGCAGGATTACGCCCGCGACATGCTCGCGGAGTTCGCCACCCAGGTGCTTGACGAAGGCATGGCCATCGACAAGGACACTGTGGCGATGATCAATGACCGCATCAGCCAGATCGACCAACTGATCAGTGCCCAGCTCAACGAGGTGCTGCACCACACCGACTTTCAGAAACTCGAAGCCTCGTGGCGCGGCCTGCACATGCTGGTGCAGAACACTGAAACCAGCACCCGGCTGAAATTGCGCCTGCTCAACGTCACACAGAAAGAACTGCAGAACGACCTGGAAAAAGCCGTCGAATTCGACCAGAGCGCGCTGTTCAAAAAGATCTACGAAGAGGAATACGGCACCTTCGGTGGCCATCCGTTCAGCCTGCTGGTGGGCGACTACACCTTCGGTCGCCATCCGCAGGACATTGGCCTGCTGGAAAAACTGTCGAACGTCGCCGCTGCCGCGCACGCACCGTTCATTGCTGCTGCCAGCCCACGGCTGTTCGACATGAACAGCTTCACCGAACTGGCGGTGCCACGTGACCTGTCGAAAGTCTTCGAGAGCCAGGAGCTGATCAAGTGGCGCTCGTTCCGCGAGAGTGAAGACTCGCGCTACGTGTCGCTGGTGCTGCCGCACTTCCTGCTGCGCCTGCCTTACGGCCCGGACACCTCCCCCGTGGAAGGCATCACCTACGTTGAAGACGTCAACGGCACCGACCACAGCAAATACCTGTGGGGTAACGCGGCGTGGGCGCTGTCGCAACGCATCACCGAAGCCTTTGCCAAGTACGGCTGGTGCGCGGCGATCCGTGGTGCTGAAGGCGGCGGCGCGGTCGAGGGCCTGCCGACGCACACTTTCCGCACCAGTTCCGGCGACCTGTCACTGAAGTGCCCGACCGAAGTGGCAATCACCGACCGCCGCGAAAAAGAACTCAACGACCTCGGTTTCATCGCGCTGTGCCACAAGAAGAACAGCGATGTCGCCGTGTTCTTCGGCGGTCAGACCACCAACAAATCCAAGGTCTACAACACCAACGAGGCCAACGCTAACGCGCGGATCTCGGCGATGTTGCCGTACGTGCTGGCGGCCTCGCGTTTCGCTCACTACCTGAAGGTCATCATGCGCGACAAGGTCGGCAGCTTCATGACCCGCGACAACGTGCAGACCTACCTCAACAACTGGATCGCCGACTACGTGCTGATCAACGACAACGCGCCGCAGGAAATCAAGGCGCAGTACCCGTTGCGTGAAGCGCGGGTGGACGTTACCGAAGTGGCCGGCAAGCCGGGCGCCTACCGGGCGACAGTGTTCCTGCGGCCGCACTTCCAGCTGGAGGAGTTGACTGCATCGATCCGTCTGGTGGCGACCCTGCCGCCACCGGTAGCGGCTTGAAGTTGATGAAACCTCTGTGGCGAGGGAGCTTGCTCCCTCGCCACAGGTTCTGAGCTCAGTCTATTTGTGAATTTCTTCAGGAGTTTCAAGCGATGGATGCAATCATTCTCGACCTTGGCGGCGACATCAAAGGTGACAGCCTGCTCGAAGGTTACACGGACAAAATCGAAGTCATGTCCTACAGCCACAACGTGGCCATGCAAGTGACCAACGACGTCAGCAACTCCGAGCGAACCTCGGGCAAACCCCACGTCGGTGAGTTCACCCTGACCAAATTCGTCGATACCTCGACGCCGTCCCTCAACGAATACTGCTGTGCCGGCAAACCGATTCCGGAAGCCAAGATCACCATCGGCCGCAACGCCGCCGAAGGCAGCGGGCAACTGTTGCCGTTCATCATCTACACCCTGACCAACGTGGTGATTTCCAACGTCAGTGTCAGCGGCGGTACCGGGGGCAAACCGGTAGAAACCCTGTCGCTGAACTTCACCAAAATCAAATGGGAACTCACCGCACAGAAAGACGATGGCACCAAGGAAGGCACTGCCGCGTCGACGTGGGACATGGCCGCCAACAAGCTCGTCAGCTAACCCGGCGCCTTGGTCATGGCAGGCACCGGCATGCTCCCGCCGCTGTTCGAACGCCTCGCATCCGGCGAGGCCGACAGCGTGCAGGCGTTCGATCGCCAGGGTTTGCTCGACTCGGTGCATGCCGAGTTGGCGCGCCTGTTCAACACCCGTCGTGGCCCGCGCGCCCTCACTCAGCCACCGAGCGTTATCGACTACGGCATTGCGGATTGGAGCGCCCTGCAACAACAGCGCAGCGATGACCGTCGTCGACTGGCGCGGGAGATCCGCGAAGCCATCAACCATTTCGAGCCGCGCCTGAAACTGGGCGAGGTCCAGGTCAATCCCCTGCCCGACCAGCCGCAACGTTTAAGCATCCGTCTGCTCGGCGAGCTGCGCAGCGGTCTGCAATATTGGCCGGTGGCGTTTGTCATCGAACCTGGCAGCCAAGGTCTGGAGGTGCGTCATGAGCGACTCGATTGACCCGCAACTGCTCGACTACTACCAGCGCGAACTGACCTGGCTGCGCCATGCCGGCAGCCAGTTTGCCGAGCGTTATCCGAAAGTAGCACGGCGCCTTGAGCTGTCACCGGGCGAGTGTCCCGACCCGCATGTCGAACGCTTGCTCGAAGGCTTTGCCCTGCTCGCCGCACGTCTGCAACGCAGACTCGACGACGACTATGCAGAGTTCAGTGATGCCTTGCTTGAACAGCTTTATCCATTGGCTGTGCGGCCATTGCCCTCCTGCGCCATCGTCCAGTTCGAGCCGGACCCTAGCAAGGGCAACCTCGACGAGGGCTATCCCCTGCCCCGTGACACCCCATTGTTCGTCACCACCAGCAAGGGTGAGAGCATCCACTTTCGCACCTCGGCCGCCGTGCATTTGTGGCCGATAGAGGTCAGCGAAGCGTTATTGCTCGGCGGCGATGAAGCCCAGGCGCTGACCGGTGTCGTGCAGGCGCGTTCGGCATTGCGCCTGAGCTTGCGTTGCCTGGGCGAGAGTCAATGGACGGAACTGGGCATCGGCCAACTGCGCATTCATCTCACCGCTTCGCCGGTGATCAATGCCTGTCTGTATGACCTGCTCGGCGCTCACGCGATACAGGTGCTGGCCGGTTCGCCAGGAAGTATTCCGGCGTCAGTGAACGGTTTGCCGACGATCGTCGGCTTCAGCGATGAGGAAGTCCTGCTGCCGGACGAGGACGGCGTGCACCCGGGCATGCGCCTGCTGGCGGAGTACTTTGCTTTCCCGGACAAATTTCAGTTCTTCGATCTGCCGTTGAGCGGCGTCGGCAGCGACAGCCAGACGCTGTACCTGTACATCGTTTTCGACCGCGCTCCGGCCAGCCGCCTGCATTTGCAGGCCAGTGATATCGCCCTGGGCTGCGCTCCGGCGATCAACCTGTTCCCGCGTACCTCCGAGCCACTGCGCCCGGACGGCACCCGCAGCGAGTACCGTTTGATTGCCGACAGTCACCGCGAGAACAGCGTCGAGATCCACAGCATTCGCAGCCTGCGCGCCAGCTCCGGCAACGGTGTGCAACGGCTGCCAGCGTATTACGGCAGCCAGCATAGCGGTGGCGATCAGCAACGCTACTGGCATGCGCGACGGGTCAGCAGCATGACCCCGAACCGGCTCGGCAGCGACCTGTTGGTGAGTGTGGTCGACACCCGTTTCGACCCATTGAGCGAACTGCCGGATTACAGCCTCACCGCCGAACTGCTGTGTACCAACCGGCATCTGGCGCAGAGCCTGCCCGCCGGCACACCGCTGGGTTTCGAACGTCCCGGGCCAATCGCCTGGGCACGCCTGCGCAACCCGCCGAGCCCGCAAAGCCTGCCGCGTCTGGACGGTGATTCACGCTGGCGACTGGTGTCGCAACTGACCCTCAATCACTTGTCGCTGGTCGAAGGCCCGCAGGCACTCGACGCCTTGAAAGAAATTCTGCACCTGCACAACCTGCGCGACGAAGCCAGTGCGCTGCGCCAGATCGAGGGCCTGCTGAGCCTGCGTTGCGAACGGGTGATCGGCCATGTCGGCGTCGATGCCTGGCGCGGCTGGCGCAATGGACTGGAGGTGCAGTTGCAGCTCGATCCGCAGCACTTCGTCGGTAGCAGCGCGGTGTTGTTTTCTGCCGTGCTGGCGCAGTTCTTTTCGGTGTACGCCACGGCCAATCGCTTTGTGCGCACGGTGTTGATGCAGTCCGACAAGGAGATCAAGGCATGGCAACCCCAAGCCGGCATGCCCCTGTCGCTCTGACCCTGAGCCAACGACTGCGCCGCGATCCGCAGGCGTTCGAATTGTTGCAGGCACTGTTACTGCTCGAGCGCGAACAACCGCAAGCCGAATCCCTGGGCAGCGGCACCTCGCCCCAGGCCGAAGCGCTGAAATTGCGCGGACCGCTGACACCGCTGTTTCCCACCAGCCAGATCGAAAACCTGCGCGAAGAACCGGGCCAGCCGTTAATCCTCGACACCCCGATGTTCGGCCTCGGCGGCCCCGACGGCCCGTTGCCCTATGCCTATCAGGAGTGGCTGCAACAACGAGCGCGGGCCAAGGATCACGCTCCGGCCGAATTTCTCGATCTGTTCCAGCATCGGCTGCTCAGCCTGCTCTACAAGGTGATGCGCAAGCACCGCATCGCGCTTGGCTTTGTCACACCGGGCGCCTCGCCGGTACAGGCGCAATTGCGCGCCCTTACCGGTCTGTTGCCCAAGGCCTTGCAGGAGCGTCAGGCGGTTCCCGATTGTGCAGTGCTGGCCTGCACCGCGTTGTTCGCCGATGGCCGGCGCTCGCTGGCCGGGTTCGCAGCGATTGTCCGCGAGCAGTTCGCCATGCCGGTGGAACTCAGTGCCTATGAAGGCGCCTGGCGCGAAATTCCGCCTGCCAGCCGCAGCGTCATCAAGCCAGGTGGGCGCAATCTACAACTGGGGCGTACGGCAGTAGCAGGCACCCGAGTCTGGGATGAACACGCCGGTATTCGCCTGACCCTCGGGCCGCTGCTCTCAACGCAGGCGAGCCGATTTCTGCCGGACGGCGAAGCGCACCCGGCGTTGGCCAGCCTTGCGGCGTTGTACTTCGGCCCGGATCTGGACGTGACCCTGGTGCTGCTGGTGCGCGGTGCCGGGCCGCTGAAGCTCGGGCGCCAGGCACCGCCCCTGCTCAGCTGGAACGGAGGTTTACAGCGTCAGGCCAGCCTTGCCGTGCAGCGCATCGAAACCCGTCTTCGTCAGCTGGAGATCGCCTGACATGGAACTCGCCAGCCTGATCGGACGCCTCAACCCGGACAACCGCCGCGCCCTCGAACGCGCCGCCCAGCGCTGTTTGCAGCGCGGGCATCACTTTGTCGAGATCGAGCATCTGTTGCTGGAACTGCTCGACATCGAGGGCGGCGATTTTGCGTTTCTGCTGCCACGTTTCGGCCTGGAACGGGATGCGCTGACCGCGGAAATCAACAAGGCGCTGGATCTGTTCAAGGCGGGTAGCACGCGTACGCCGGCGTTGTCGTCGCACACCTTGGGCTTGCTGGAAGACGCGGTGGTGCAGGCCAGCGTGCTGGGCCTCGACAGTATTCGCTCCGGGCTGTTGTTGCTGGCGTTGATTGATCGCGACGAGCGCCGCAGTCTGTTGCTCAACAGTGCCTCATCGTTGCTGCGGATTCCCAAGGAAGCGCTGCGGGCCAATCTATTAGAGTGGACGGAGAACTCTCGTGAGCATGTCGGTCCGCGAACCACTTCAACGGGAAGTGCCGCGCCACGGCAGGACTCGGTGCTCGATCAATACACCCAGGATCTGACCGCCGATGCACATGCCGGACGCATCGACCCGATCGTTGGCCGAGACGGCGAGATCCGTCAGTGCATCGACATTCTGCTGCGCCGCCGCCAGAACAACCCGATTCTGGTCGGTGCACCGGGCGTGGGCAAAACTGCCGTGGTCGAAGGTCTGGCTCTGCGCATCGCTGCCGGCGACGTGCCGCCGTCATTGCAGGAAGTCAGCCTGCGGGTGCTCGACCTCGGGTTGTTGCAGGCCGGGGCCGGGGTCAAAGGTGAATTCGAACAGCGGCTCAAAGGCGTGATCGACGCGGTGCGCAGTGCCGACAAACCGATCATCCTGTTCATCGACGAAGCCCACACCCTGATCGGTGCCGGCGGTGCCGAGGGCGGCAGCGATGCGGCCAATCTTTTGAAACCGGCACTGGCTCGCGGCGAGTTGCGCACCCTCGCCGCCACCACGTGGATGGAATATAAAAAATACTTCGAAAAAGACCCCGCCCTCGCCCGCCGCTTTCAATTGGTGCAGGTTGAGGAGCCAGACGAAATTACCGCCGTGGAAATGCTCCGTGGCGTCGCCGCCAAACTCGAACAGCACCACGGCGTGCAAGTGCTCGACGCGGCGATCCATGAAGCGGTGAAACTCTCCCATCGCTATATCTCTGGCCGTCAGTTGCCGGACAAGGCCATCAGCGTGCTCGACACTGCGTGCGCCCGGGTTGCCCTGGGCCAGCATGACGTGCCGCCACCGCTGGAAAGCCTGCGTCACCGGCAGAACAGTTTGAAGGATGAAGTCGAGCGCCTGCGCCGGGAGCAGGCCACGGGGCTGGATCATCGTGAGCGCATCACGCTGCTGGAAAATGAATCGAAAACCAATGTGCAAGCGATCCGCGAACTGGAAACACGTTGGAGTGAAGAGCGTGTGGCCGTGCGTGAACTGCTCGAAACACGCCGCGAATTGCTGGCGTTGAGCGAAAGCGCCGACAGCGACAAGCCCGACGAAGCCACCGACAGTCGCATCGATCATCTGGCCGCCGAGCTGCTGCGCCTTGAGGCGGGACTGGATGCGATCCGCCAGGACGATCCGCTGGTGCCCGAACAGGTCGACGCGAAAACCGTCGCTGCCGTCATAGCCGGATGGACCGGCATCCCCGTCGGCAAAATGCTCGCCGACGAAGCCCATGCAGTGCGCACCCTCGGCCAGCGCATGGGCCAACGGGTGATGGGGCAAAGCACCGCGCTCAACACCATCGCCCAACGCTTGCAGGCTTATCGCGCCGGGCTCACTGATCCGCAAAAACCGGTGGGTGTGTTCCTGTTGGTCGGCCCCACCGGCGTGGGCAAAACCGAAACCGCGTATGCGTTGGCCGACGCACTGTATGGCGGTGAACGCAATCTGATCAGCATCAATCTCTCGGAATATCAGGAAGCCCACACCGTCAGCCAGCTCAAGGGCGCACCGCCTGGCTACGTCGGTTACGGCAGCGGCGGCGTGCTCACCGAAGCCGTGCGGCGCAAACCGTATTCGGTGGTGTTGTTGGATGAAATCGAGAAGGCGCATCCGGATGTGCTGGAAGCGTTTTACAACGTGTTCGACAAAGGCTTGATGGAGGACGGCACCGGTTTGGTGGTGGACTTCAAAAACACCGTGATGCTCGCCACCAGCAATGTCGGCGCTGAACTGTTGCTCGACACTCCCGCGTCACAGATCGGCTCTGAAGCTTTCAACGAAGCGCTGCACAAAGTCCTTTTGCAAGCCTTCCGCCCGGCGTTTCTGGCGCGCATGACGGTGGTTGCGTATCGGCCGCTGGATGAGGCGACGCTGGAAGGTATTGTGCTGGCGAAGCTGGAAAAACTGCGTGGCCGCTACAAGGCGGCGACGGGCAAACAGTTCGAGTTTGATTCGGGAATTGTGAAAGCGGTGCTCGCCAAGTGCAGCGCGGCGGGTGCGCGGGATGTCGAGAATGTGTTGATGACGCAGGTGACGGGGAAGTTGGCGGAGTGGGTGTTGGAATGACCGCCGCCAACGAGAATTGACGAAACACAAAAATGGCACCCGCGCAGGAGACGGAGTAATGACAGAAGCGGATTTTTTGAATGCGGTGCTGCAGGCAGCAGGTGTACACCCAAAGCTGCAAGATACCGATGAACCAAGTCAATTTACGAAGAGCTGGGTTTCTGAAGGTCCTTGGGAGAGCGCTGCGCAAGTTGAGATAGCTCACCATCTACGACGTGGTTACGGCATCACAACGAAAATTCGCGAAATCAGTTACCCAGAGCCTTACTCCAGCGAAAAGGTCGATTTCTATTTCGAACTGCAAGATGAGACCTACGCCATTGAAATAAAAGTAGAAAGCACGAACGGCTTATTCGGCGGCGCAAACTTACAGGAATCGATCACCCGTGACGTTTACAAATTAGGCGGTTTTGTTGCTGATCACAGATGGGTCGTGGTCATAGCCACCAGCCAAAAAAATTGCGAACTGCTTGATCTCACCTTGAATCGCGGGGACTCATGGTCTCGAGATGTGGAGGGTCAATTCAAGGCTTACCTGTGCAACATTGACACGTACCCACACGGACTGCCCATCGATCGCTCAAAACAACTTTCTGCACCTTTCAACTTTATAACCAACTACCACAAATAATCTCACCCGCATTTTCCAACAGAGGGCACATCAATGAATCAAAGGGAACGAAATCAAAGGGGACAGATTTATTTATGAAAAAAATAGATTCGTGCCCTTTTTCGCCCCCCTTTTCGAGGATTGAAGACCATGGAACAGTTTAATTCCGTTCAAGAAGGTATTGCAGAGCTGCACAAACGCAACACTGGAAATAAAAAAGTCCACGCGCTCCTGACGTTCCAGCACAACAACCACAAAATGTGCAAAACGTGTTTTCTGTTTGAGTCAAAGGAGGACGCTGGCGCGCAACTGATAAAGGCTTACGTCCAACTTCAAATCAGCAATGTGCCCCGAAACGAAATGCAGGCAGCCATTGATGCTCGGCAAGTCGCTATCAACGCGGAACTCGCAGAGGGAGACCCCGCAGAACTTGGCGTTGTGCCCGAAGGACACGCGGAAGAGTTTCTTATCGATTATTTTGATACAGCCGTCGCCATCGCCGAAGACGTCAAGTATGTAACCGTTTACCTCACACACAGCCCATGTACGACGACTGACAGAAAGCCAAGTCATTCGCTACATGGCTGGCCTTTGAGTTGCACTGCCAAATTCGCAACGCTGGCAGCCAACCATCCGGAGTACTTTTTCTCCATCGTTTTTCTTAAAAAATTCGGAACACTGGATGGCAATGACACCCCACAGAGAACATTGAAAACACTCTCGGGTGACCGAGCCAATCTGGCTTTTATCGAACTAAAAAAAGAACCACCGTATGAGCGACCATAAAAACGCCATCTATTAAAACAGCATGGCAGCCCGCGATTAAACTCAATGAGCCAGCAAACATGAAAGACACACTACTGACTTACATCGATGAGGACGGAAAGAAAGCAGCAAAAAAGCTGTGGGCAAAATACTCTGGCATTTGCGATCTGATTGCCCCGACGAGTCTCGGCTGGAGAGATGCCTTTGGAGGAATGCTAATTATTATTGGCCACGGCAGCACCATGGTAAAAATGGACAGACATACCGGCTTGCACAACATGATCGGCAATTGCGGTAGTTGCTTTATTGTGCTCGCAGCCTGCGAAGTTGGAGAAACACATATTAGTATTGGTGAACTTCAACCTATTGCTCAAGGCTTGGCGAACCTAAGGCCCAACGCCATTGTATGGGGCACGACTCGGGATCTGCCGCAACAAGCCGTCAGTGACGGTACCTGCTTTTATAAAAGCCCTCTGTTTAATTGGCTACAGCCTGCCAACGACCATTTCCCTGGGTTATGGAAGCAGTTCCGAAAACAAAGTGACATGGAGGCAGTGATGTCGATGATGCCCAATTTGAACTTTAATTCTCTTTAGAACCGAATCCGCTTCATGAACGCTGCAACCACCTCATCAAGGCCGCCCAATGCCTCGTGCCACCGACAGTAACGCAACGCTTTCGTTGACCGCCGCCGCACTGTCGGCGCTTTACCCTGAGTGGTTGTCCGGTGAAGAAGCCCTCAACTCGCTCTGTTCGCAAACCCTCAACGGCCTCAACGACGGCCCCCCCCTCACCCTGACCAGCGCCGTCGCCACTCACGTCACCACCACATTGCACAACGACGCTAAGTTGCGCCCGTTCGATGCCTTGGTCGCCGAAATCCGCCAACTCCCTGCTGACGCCACCGCCGAGCGCTATCAACTCGTATTGCGTCCGTGGCTCTGGTGGCTGACCCTGGCCAGCAACAACCGGGTATTCCAGAACCTCACCACCTCGGACATCGTCACCACGATCTTCAAGGCCCACGGCTTCACCGATTTCAAACTCTCTCTGACCGGCAGCTACACCCCCCGCGAATACTGCGTGCAGTACGGCGAAACCGATTTCGCCTTCGTCTCTCGCCTGCTGGAAGAGGAAGGCATCTTCTGGTTTTTCACCCACGACGAGGGCAAGCACACGCTGGTGCTGGGCGACAGCAATGACGCCTTCGTACAGATCCCCAACGGCCCGAAAGTCAAGTATCTGGGCCAGCAAATGGGTGAGCGTGAGTTGCATGGCATCCGCTCAGGCCAGGTCTGCCTACAAGCCGTGGCGGGCGTTTACAAGGCAACGGATTACGAATTCACCACGCCGACCACTTCGCTCTTCGGCCAGGCCGAAGCCGTGGCCGGACCGCGTTCGATCTATGAGCATCCCGGCGGCTACAACGCAAAAGCCCGGGGTGATGCGCTGACCAAACAACGGGTCGACGGGCTTCGCAGTGAGGAGAAACGCTTCGTCGGTGAAAGCGATTGTCGTTGGTTGATCCCGGGCCATTGGTTCACTCTCGACGGCCACGAAGACGCGAGCCTGAACATCGATTGGATCGTCACGAGGGTCACCCACGACGCCAGCCACGAAAGCTATCGCAACCGTTTCGAAGCCATTCCCAAAACCACGCCGTTTCGCCCACAACGCAGCACACCGAAACCGCGCATGCATCCGCAGACTGCCATCGTCGTCGGCAAGTCCGGCGAAGAAATCTGGACGGACGAATACGGCCGGATCAAGTTGCAGTTCCCGTGGGATCGCGACGGCAAGAATGACGAAACCAGCTCCTGCTGGGTACGCGTGGTGTTGCCGTGGAGCGGCAAGGGCTTCGGCATGCAGTTCGTGCCGCGTATCGGCCAGGAAGTCATCGTGACCTTTATCGACGGCGACCCGGATCGGCCACTGGTCACCGGTTGCGTGTACAACGGCGACAACGCCCTGCCCTATGCGCTGCCGGCCAATCAGACGCAGTCGGGGATCAAGACTCAATCGTCCAAGGGTGGTGGCGGTTTCAACGAGCTGCGCTTTGAGGACAAGAAGGATGCCGAAGAAGTGTTTCTGCAGGCGCAGAAAGACTTGAAGATCAATGTGCTCAACGACACCACCGCCACCGTCGGCCATGACGAAACCCTCACCGTACAAAACGCCCGCACCCGCACGGTCAAGGACGGCGACGAAACCGTGACCCTGGAAAAAGGCAAGCGCAGCGTCACGATTCAGACCGGCAGCGACAGCCTCGATGTGAAGGACAGCCGTACGGTGAAAGTCGGTGCCGATCAAAACCACAGCACCGGCGGCAACTACACCGACAAGGTCACCGGCGACTACAGCCTGACGGTGGACGGCAACCTGACGATCAAGGTCAGCGGCACCCTAACCCTGCAAAGCGGTGGCAGTTTCACCATCAAGAGCGGCGCCGACCTCGCGACCTCGGCCAGCACCTCGATCACGCAAAAGGCCGGCACAGCCATGACCAATCAGGCCGGTACGTCGCTGGACAACAAGGCCGGAACCACGCTGACCAACGACGCCGGGATCAGCTTGACCAACAAGGGCGCCGCCTCGCAGACCGTGGACGGCGGTGGCATGCTGACCATCAAGGGTGGTCTGGTGCAGGTCAACTGACAAGGAGCCGTCATGGCGATCACACCGCTGGATTTGCAGGAGGATGACAAACAGCTCAAGGGCCGCTTGCAGGACGGTCAGCTCGACGGCGCGCTGCAGCTCAAGGATGACGGACGCAAGCAGGCCGATCTGAATTACCACCAGGGAGAGTTGCAGGGCATGTCACTGCTCTATCACCCCAACGGCAAGGTCTCGGCGCAGATGCCGTTCGTGCGTGACAAGCTGCAAGGGGTCGCGAGCTTCTATTCAGCCGAGGGTTGGTTGCAGCGCAAGGCGACGTATCGGCGCGGGTTATTGCACGGCGAGGCGTTCAACTACTTTCCCGATGGGCAGGTGGCCGAGGCCGAGTTTTACCGCGATGGCGTGCGTGAGGGGCGTTATCAGCGCTTTCACCCGAACGGCAAACCGGCGGCAGAGGCGCGGTATCTGAATGGTCAACTGATGGAGCCGGAAACCGGGTTCGCCGAGGATGGCCGGCCGCTGGGGGCGGATGGCAAGCCGATTTCGCGGGTGCGCTGGTGGTATCAGCGGTGGATCGATCCGCAGCAGGCGTGAAGGTGTTCTTTTGCCAGGACTGGCCTCTTCGCGAGCAAGCCCGCTCCCACAGTGGCCGGTGGTGTTCACACCATTCCATTCACAACACAAAACCCTGTGGGAGCGGGCTTGCTCGCGAAGAGGCCGGCACATCCAGCACAAAACTCAAGGAATGAGCATCTGCATCTGCCCCGGCATCGCAATCTTGATCACCCCCGCCCAGTTGCACATCAGGGTGCTGTTGGCATCGATCGCCGGCATCCCGCCGAGCAACAGGGTCGGTGCACCGCCGGGAATCCACGGTGTGGCGGTTGCCGGAATACACGGCATCGGCGTCAAAACGCCCAGTGCGGCGGCGGTCGCGGCCGCCACCATCGGATTGGCCATGCTCATGCACACACCGAACGGCATGATATTGACCAGCGGGATGTGATCCATGATGTTTGCCGCCGGCATCCCGCCGGTCAACGTGCGGTTGACCGGCAGCACGTTAAGCACCGCCGGCGCGGCGCCGAAACTGCACTGCAGGGTGGCGCTGGCACAGACTTGCGGGCAGCCCATTTCAAAGCTCCTTGCTGGACACGGCATACCCGCTAAACCTTAGTCGCCCACAGCCCGCCGCGCACATTCCCAAAGGTGATTATCGTGCAACACGCTAACCTATAAGACCGACCCGCGCTTGTGAGCACCCGAGCGCACCATTAGATTAGCCAATGATGTCTGGCCTCCAAAATAAGCAGAAGGGATAAGCATGGCGCTTACTGACCAGTCCACCCGGATCCGCGATGGCGAAGAACTCGATGCCAGCCTGATCGATCCGTACCTCAAGGCGCACATTCCGGGCCTGACCGGCACACCGCAGATCAGCCAGTTTCCTGGCGGTGCGTCGAACCTGACCTACCTTCTGGAATACCCGCAGCAGGAATTCGTCCTGCGCCGGCCGCCGTTCGGCCACAAGGCCAAATCCGCCCACGACATGGGCCGCGAATTCCGCATCCTCAATCAACTGCGCGACGGTTTCCCTTACTGCCCGAAAGCCTACGTGCACTGCACCGACGAGTCGGTGATCGGTGCCGAGTTCTATGTGATGGAGCGGGTCAAAGGCATCATCCTGCGCTCCGACCTGCCGCCGGAACTGGGCCTCGATGCAGCGAAAACCGAAGCGCTGTGCAAGAGCTTCATCGACCGTTTCGTTGAGCTGCATCGGGTTGACTACAATGCCTGCGGCCTCGGCGATCTGGGCAAGCCGGAAGGCTACGTCGCCCGCCAGATCAAGGGCTGGAGCGAGCGCTACGAAAAAGCCCTGACCCCGGACGCGCCGCACTGGGAGAAAGTCAAAGCCTGGCTCAACGACAAGATGCCGGCCGACCATCCGACGTCGAGCATCGTCCACAACGACTATCGCTTCGACAACGTGATCCTCGACCCGAACAACCCGATGCAGATCATCGGCGTGCTCGACTGGGAACTGACCACCCTCGGCGATCCGCTGATGGACCTGGGCAACACCCTCGCCTACTGGATTCAGGCAGATGATCCGGCGCCCGTGCAACTGATGCGCCGCCAGCCGAGCCACGCCCCGGGCATGCTGACCCGCCGCGAGTTCGTCGATTACTACGCCGAACGCTCGGGCATCCAGATCGACAACTTCGACTTCTACTACACCTACGGCCTGTTCCGCCTGGCCGGCATCGTGCAGCAGATCTACTACCGCTTCTACCACGGCCAGACCCAGGACAAACGCTTCGCGCAGTTCATTCATATGAACAAACTGCTGGAGCAGATGAGCCTGCAGGTCATTGCGAAATCGAGCCTCTGACGGCCCACACCAAGGAACCTTTATGTCCAAGACTCAGTTGTTCGACCTCGACGGCAAAATCGCATTCGTCTCCGGCGCCAGCCGTGGCATCGGTGAAGCCATCGCCAAACTGCTGGCCCAGCAAGGCGCCCACGTGATCGTCTCGAGCCGCAAGCTCGAAGGCTGCCAGCACGTCGCCGACGCCATCATCGCCGCCGGCGGCAAAGCCACCGCCGTGGCTTGCCATATCGGTGAAATGGAACAGATCAGCCAGGTGTTCGCCGGGATCAAGGAACAGTTCGGTCGCCTCGATATTCTGGTCAACAATGCCGCGACCAACCCGCAGTTCTGCAACGTGCTGGACACCGATCTGGGCGCATTCCAGAAGACTGTCGACGTGAACATTCGTGGCTACTTCTTCATGTCGGTGGAAGCCGGCAAGCTGATGCGCGAAAACGGTGGCGGCAGCATCATCAACGTCGCCTCGATCAACGGGATTTCACCGGGCGTGTTCCAGGGCATCTATTCGGTGACCAAAGCAGCGGTGATCAACATGACCAAGGTCTTCGCCAAGGAATGCGCGCAGTTCGGCATCCGCTGCAACGCCCTGCTGCCGGGCCTGACCGACACCAAGTTCGCTTCGGCGCTGGTGAAGAACGACGCAATCCTCAAGCAGGCACTGACGCAGATCCCGCTCAAGCGCGTGGCCGACCCGAGTGAAATGGCCGGGGCGGTGCTGTACCTGGCGAGCGACGCATCAAGCTACACCACCGGGGTTTCGCTGAATGTGGATGGCGGATTCTTGTCCTGATCTCTCTGACAAATAATTAACCCTGTGGGAGCGGGCTTGCTCGCGAAGGCGGAGTGTCAGGCAGCATTGCCTTGAATGACACACCGCATTCGCGAGCAAGCCCGCTCCCACAGGGGTTGTCTGTAAGACAGTGACTTCGGGTAATTGCCTGACAAAGTGCACCAGCAAGCACCCCCACAGCACTACTGCGTGACACACCGGGTGGTGGTGATATGGCGAGTAACCTGCTCGTCAACGTACATATCGCCAGACACCTGAGTGTTTTCCAGGGTCTGACAGGTACGCACCGGCGGTGGTGGAGGTGCAGCAGGTGGAGTTGGCGGAGGACTGGCACAGCCGCTTAACAGCGCGACAGAGAAAGCCAGCGACAACGGCAGATACACGCGTTTCCCAGGATTATTCATAGGACGACCCGCGATGAATGGAAGAGCCACTTCCGCAATCACGCACGAATACCGCGCATGACGGAAGACCTGACCACTCATTCTTTATAGCCGACCACCCTGTAAGCGCCAGTGAAATGGAGGGGGATAAGGGAATTGGCTGTCGATTTTGCGGGGAGGAAAATCTGTGTGGGAGGGGTGCATCAACAAGAATTTTTTTGACTGGAAGGCCGCCATCGCTGGCAAGCCAGCTCCCACAGGGGTTGAGTACTCCTGACTGAAATGGGTCAGCTGTCAGGCCGCCTTCGCGAGCAAGCCCGCTCCCACATTTGGACTGAGTGCATTCAGTTTGAGATTGGCCGGCTGTCAGGCCGCCATCGCCAGCAGGCCAGCTCCCACAGGGGTTGAGTATTCCTGACTGAAATGGGTCGGCTGTCAGGCCGCCTTCGCGAGCAAGCCCGCTCCCACATTTGGATTGAGTGCATTCAGTTTGAGATTGGCCGGCTGTCAGGCCGCCTTCGCGAGCAAGCCCGCTCCCACAGTAGGGCCGGGTACATCAGTAAGAGATTGTTCGGCTGGCAGGCCGCCTTCGCGAGCAAGCCCGCTCCCACAGTGGGGCCGGGTATATCAGTAAAATTGGTCGGCTGTCAGGCCGCCATCGCGAGCAAGCCCGCTCCCACAGTGGGGCCGGGTGCATCCGCAAGAAATTGGTCGGCTGTCAGGCCGCCATCGCCAGCAGGCTGGCTCCTACAGTTTAGAGAGCGTGCACCGCATGCGGCGAAGCCGCCCCACTCAACACAATGAGCGTTAGCTCGAGTACCGCTTTTGATCTGAGGGCCCGTCGGCAGGCTGAGTGGAGGGATTTATCCGGGGGTGGGAGCGCAGCGACCGTTTGGCGCAGCCAAACACAGCGAGAGGAGGTGCAGCGAAGCAAACCGTAGGCGCTGCCCCCCGGATGAATCCCGCAGCGAAGGAACCCGAGCCCAGGCGAGGGCCGAACGTCAGGGTAAAGCCTTTTTGGTTACTTTTTCGGCGTCTGGAAAAAGTGACCCGCCGTAAGGGCGGAACCCTAATCAGCAACACCCGCAGCACCGGATATACACCCAAAACCAACCCAACCCCTAAGCCATATCCGGATCCCGAGCAGCCCGCAAAGAATTACTCTCCAACTCATACCGCAACTCATCAATCAACGCCGCCACAGCCTCCGGCGTACGCAACGCATCGAGCTTCAACCCGCTGATCACCAGATCCACCTGCCCCGAACCCGGGTGATACAACTTCACCGTCAGTGAATGATCCCCATCCACTGAACACTCGCACGCCAATGGCGAAAAACTCTGTTCGAGGCTGGCGCGCAACTGCGCAAGATTCATCATGGAGCCTGTTCCTTAAGCTGTTTCGAAGGGAGACGATCCCAAGCCAACAGGCTCGTATCGCACGCCACCAGACTAAGAACTGCCCCACCGCACCAGAACCTGCATTTGCACCGCATCGGCTAGTGCATTTGCACCTACCGCTGGCCCTTCGTGCCACGCTCGCCAGAAAACAGACCACGCTCCCGCGCCCAGACAATCGCCTCGCTGCGACTGTGAACATCAAGCTTGGAATACACGGTCGCCACATGATTGCGCACGGTATTCGGCGCCAGTTTCAGGCGTGCGGCAATCTCCTTGTCGGCCAACCCTTCGCAGATCAGCCCCAGCACGTCACGCTCGCGCGCCGTCAGGTCAGTGAACGACACGCTCGGCAGTTGCGGCGAGTTGACCTTCTTCACATTGGCCAGTTTTTCGATCAGCGTCCGGCTGAACCACGAAGCATCTTTCATCACCTCTTCAATCGCCGCCACCAACTCCAACTCAGTGCGCTTGCGCTCGGTGATGTCCATCAGCACCAGCAGATAGCACGGCGTGTCCTGAATATTCACGGTGTCGGCGGACACCGCGCACTCCAGCAGCTCTGCATCCTTCTTGCGCACCCGGACGTCGACCCGATCGATCCGACCGCTTTTCGCCAAGGCAGTCAGCAGCCGGGCCCGCGCACCATCGTCGTCGATGAAATGCAGCTGCGTCACGGTTTTGCCCACCACCTCATCGCTGTCATAGGCGAGGGTGTCGAGGAACGCCTGATTGACATCGATCACCTGCTGCTCGTCAGCGCTGCAGATCAGAATCGGCACCGGGGTCAGGCGGAACGCCTTGGCGAAGCGTTCCTCACTCTGACGCAGCGCGACTTCCGCCTTGTGGCGCAGCTCCATATCGACAAAGGAAAACAGCATGCAATCCTCATCATTGAGCACCAACGGCTGCCCGGCGACGATCACTTGCTTGCTGCCGCCATCGGGCAGGCGCAGTTCAGCCTGCATCTGCGGAATGGTCGCCACATCGCGCAGACGCTGGATCGCCAGATCTCTTTGCTCGGCCTGCTCGAAAATATCGATCTCATAGGCCGAGGTGCCGATCACCTGCTCACGGGTATAACCGGTCATCTCCAAAAACCCCGGATTGACCTTGATGTAGCGCAAATCGCTGAGGCGGCAGATCACCGCCGGCGCCGGGTTGGCATTGAAGGTCTTTTCGAAGCGCTGCTCGGCGTTGGCCCAATCGGTGACGTCGCTCATGATCAGCACCAGCGACTCCGGCTGACCCTCACGGTCGGTGAGCACCATGCTGCGCACGCTGTGCACCCAGACATGCTCGGGGTCATCCACGGCACTCAGCTCGATCAACAGATCACTGAAAACCTCGCAACGGGCGACGCGGCTGATCGGATAGTTTTCCGGGGGGATCACGTGATTGTTGCGATAACGCAGAGTGAAACGCTTGGCATATTCATCGGCATTAGTGCCCAGCTCACCGATCCGGCTGACACCGTGCATGGCCAGCGCCGCCTCGTTGGCCCAGAGGATGCTCTGATCGAGCTCCAACAGAATCACCCCGTCGGACAGCCCGGCAATGATCTGCTGCAACTGGCGACGATTGGTTTCGCGGGTCAGGACTTCCTGGCTCATTGGATCTCCACAGGGAATGCGCGTGTGAAGATTACGACCGCAGGCGTTCGTGATCGTGCCGAACATAAATTCCCGCACCACCACAATCCCCCTGTGGGAGCGGGCTTGCTCGCGAAGGCGGTGTGTCATTCAACTGATTTTTAACTGACACTCCGCCTTCGCGAGCAAGCCCGCTCCCACAGGGGGGATTAGCGTTGGCCGGAGGTTTCCACCAACTCGCGCAACGTATCGAGAAACAGCCGGAGCACCGGCGAAGCATCATCCGCACGGTAAGTCGCATACAAAGGCACCTCCGGCAGCGCCGGCGTCAGCTTGCGAAACACCAGCCCCGCCGGGGCCAACTGCTCGATCGAGGCCGGCAGCAGCGCCACCCCGAAACCCGCGCGCACCAGGCTGAGCAGCGTCTGCACCTCGATCACCTGCTGGCGGATCTGCGGGGTGAACCCGGCCTGAATGCAGCACTGATAAAGGAAATTGGCAAACCGCGACTGCTTCAGTTCCAGCGCGACAAACGGTTCCTGCGCCAGATCCGCCGGGGCCAGCACCTCGCGACCGGCCAGTGGATGATCGGCCGGCATCACCACATTAATCGGCTCGTAGATCAGCAGTTCATTGCGCAACAGCGGATCGTCATAACCGACGCGAAACACGCAGGCGTCGATACGCTTTTCCTTCAACGCCTTGACCTGCGCCGCCGGAGTCATTTCATGCAGCCGCCAGTTCACCTGCGGATAGCGCTCACGAAACAGGTGCAAGGCCTTGGGCAGCACGCCGACCATCACCGAACTGATCATGCCGATCTCCAGCTCACCGAGCTGCCCGCGCCCGGTCTGGCGGGTCAGGTCCAACGCCCGTTCCAGCTGTTCGAACACCAGCGGCGCCTGCTCCTTGAGCATCTGCCCCGCCGCTGTCAGCTCGACTCGGTGATGGCTGCGCTCGAACAACGGCGTGCCCAGCTCCTCCTCCAGCAGGCGAATCTGCTGGCTCAGCGGCGGCTGGCAGATGTGCAAACGCTCCGCCGCCCGACCGAAATGCAGCTCATCGGCCAGGGCCATGAAATACCGCAGCAGGCGCAGGTCCATGGCGCCTACCCCAGACTCAGCGGTGTCGAACGCTGGCGCACGCCGGTCAGCGCAAACAAGGCGTTGGCAATCGCTGGCGCCACCGACGGACTGCCCAGCTCGCCAACGCCACCGGGTTTGCCTGGCTCGCCATCGAGCACCACGATATCGGTGGCCGGCATGTCCGACATCCGGGTCACGCGGTAGTCGTGGAAATTGCTCTGCACCACCCTGCCCTGTTGAATATCGAGCCGGTCAAACAGTGCATGGCCCAGGCCCCACATCAGTCCGCCGTAGATTTGCTCTTCGACCCCGCCCGGCGACACCGCCAGACCGCAATCGACCACACAGGTCAGCTTCTCGACTTTCGACTTGCCATCGACCGTCGCGACACGCGCCACCACCGCGATAAAACTGGTGTAACCCTGATTGGTCGCAATGCCTAAGGCAGTGCCGGGCGGTAACGGCTGGCCCCATCCGGCGCGTTCGGCAGCCTGTTTCAGCACCGCCACATGCCGTGGCCGCTCTTGCATGTTGGCCAGACGGAACGCCAGCGGATCCGCGACTGCCGCATGCGCCAACTCGTCCATGAAGCTCTCGACGGCGAATACGTTGGGGATGAAGCTCACCGAGCGATACCAGCCGCTGGGCACATGGCTTTCGTGCTTGACCCAGTTCAGCTCCAGATGCGGCGGACGGTAGGCGAAGTCCCACGCGGTGATCGCTTCGGTGGTGCTGTAATCCATGTGATCCGGGCGTTCGAAATAGCCCGGCTCCCACTGCTCCGGCGAGGCGGGTGATACCGCGTGCAGTTGCAGCGCAGCGAGGTTGCCCTGGGCATCCAACGCGCCTTTGACCCGGTGCAGTGTGGCCGGGTGATTGAACAGTGCGTTCATCTCGTCTTCACGACTGTTGAGCAACTTCACCGGTGCCCCGGTTTGCTGCGCCAGATACGCCACCTCGAACAACCAGTATTTGGCTTCCCGCGCACCGAAACTGCCGCCGGATACCAGTTCGTTGATGGTGACTTTGTCCTTGGCGATGCCACACACGGTTTGCGCGGCTTCCAGCGCTGACGACGGCACCTGCACGCCGCCCCAATAGGTGATTGCGTTGCCCTGCACTTGCGCGGTGATGCAGATCGGCTCCAGCGGGTTCTGCACCTTGTACGGCATGCGGTAATCGGCTTCGATCAGCTTCGCCGCGTGCGGCCATTGCGCGCCGATATCGCCATGCGTCATGGCCTTGATGGTCTGGCTTTTCGGATCGGTAATAGCAGCCGCTTGAGCCTTGGCCAGTTCCGCGCTGTCGAACCCGGCCAGTGGCGAATCACTCCACTTGATCTCCAACACTTTACGGCCCTGCTGCGCCGCCCAGAACGTGTCGGCCAGCACCGCAACGCCTTCCAGATTGCCGCCGAGCACGTCCGGGCGCCCGGGGACTGCAATCACCTTGCGCACGCCCGGCACCTGCAATGCCGCCGCCGATTCCACGCTGACGACTTTCGCCCCGACCACCGGCGCCCGCTGAATCACCGCCACCAGCATCCCCGGCAACTGCACGTCGATGCTGTACTTGAAGCGCCCGCAGACCTTGGCTGCCGCATCACGCTTGTGGCGCAGTTTGCCGATGTATTTGAAGTGCGCCGGATCTTTCAGCGTGACGTGGGCCGGTGCCGGCAGACGCGCTGCCACCCCGACCAGGTCGCCGTAGCCGAGGCTGCGTTTGCTGGACAGATGAACCACCCGGCCGTCCTCGGTGCTGCAGCTGTCGGGGCTGACTGTCCAGTGCTTCGCCGCAGCGGCGATCAACAACGCCCGCGCTGTGGCCCCGGCCATGCGCAAGCGCTCGTATTCCAGCGAAACACTGGTGCTGCCGCCGGTGGAGAAGACTTTCCAGATCGGGTGAATGTAGGTCTCGAAGAACGGATCTTCCGGGGTGATCACCTGCACGGTCATCGGGTTCACATCCAGCTCCTCGGCCACACACGCAGCCAGTGCGGTTTGCGTGCCGGTGCCGGAATCGTGCTTGTGCACCACCAGTTTTACCGTGCCGTCGGGGAAGATCCGCACCCAGGCGTTGGGCTCGAATTCGGTGGCCGGCGCCGGGTTTTTCGGGTCGCTGGCGGCGCTGCCGGATGGCAGGTACAAGGCAATCGCCAGGCCCGAAGCGACCGTCGCTGCCTGCTTGAGAAACACCCGGCGTGACGGTTCGATCAAGGTCTCGTCGCGCAGGCTCATCACGCCTCCTTCGGCGCATTCGCCGCACGTTTGATCGCTTTGTTGATCCGCCCGTAAGTGCCGCAACGGCAGATATTCCCCGACATCGCATTGCGGATCGAATCGTCGGTCACCGCCGCTCCCGTGTTGAGCAAGGCTGCCGCCGACATGATCTGCCCGGATTGACAGTAGCCGCATTGCGGCACATCTTCGGCGACCCAGGCCAGTTGCAGCGGATGACTTTCGCTCGGTGACAGACCTTCGATGGTGGTGATGCTGTGGCCCGCAACGGCGGCCAGCGGCAACTGGCAGGAACGCACCGCGACGCCGTCCAGGTGCACGGTGCAGGCACCGCACAGGCCCATGCCGCAGCCGAATTTGGTGCCGGTGAGTTTCAGTTGATCACGCAGTACCCATAACAAGGGCATGGAGGGGGACGCTTCATCCAGCTCGCGTCGTTCGCCGTTTACCGTGAATGCGATCATTGTCAGGCTCCAAAAGAGCGGCCCGTCTTTGTGCGGGCCTGGTGACCGATTATTGGAAGCCCACGCAACACGCGGCCAGCGACGATTTCTGCCAACCGGTGTAAGCAGGACTAACAACATGTACAAGCGATACCCGTCGGTGCAGTCCATGAGTGCATTTATCCACGCAGCGCGCAGTGGCAGTTTCTCCAGCGCGGCGCGCAAGCTCGACTTGACGCACAGCGCGATCAGCCAGCAAATCCGCGCGCTCGAAGAATTCATCGGCCAGCCGCTGTTCGTGCGTGAAGGCGGCGGCAGCAACCTGACCGATGCCGGGCAGTTGTTTGCCAGCGTGCTGGCGGACGGTCTGGCGCAAATCGATCGAGCGCTGTCCTCGGTGAAAAACCGCAGCGTGGCGCAGCGCCTGACATTGGACGTCGACAGCGAACTGGCACAGAGCTGGCTCAATCCGCGCCTGCCGGAACTGCTCGACGGACTGCCGGATTACGAGGTGACGCTGCTGTCGATGCCGCGCAGTGATCGCGGCAGCTTCGAGCGGGTCGATCTGGCGTTGCGTTACGGCTATGGCGATTGGGATGACTGCGAGATGACGCAGATCTGCGGCGATCGGGTGTTGGCCGTGGCTTCGCCGGCGCTGCTTGAGCGCTATGGTCTGCAGTTACCGCTGAGCCCGGAGCAGATTCTGCAGTTGCCGCTGTTGGGGTATACGCGAAGGTCGTGGATTCCGTGGCTGGATGCGGCCGGGATGCCGCCGGTAGAGCCAGCGGCGCGGGTGATTTTCGATAATGCGGCGAACCTGATTGCGGCTGCCGAAGCCGGGGTGGGCGCCGGACTGGTACGCGGATTACTCGCCGCCGATGCGTTGCGTGGTGGACGGCTGGTGGCGTTGAACGAGGCGCAGATTGCTGCGCATTACAACCTCTACGCGGTGTGGCCGCATGGGCAGGCCGAGCGCGTGGCGCCGGTGGTTGAGGTGATCAGGCAGTTGGCTGCGCGTACACAGTCCTGACGCCTTCGCGAGCAAGCCCGCTCCCACATTTCGAGCGCATTCCTCCGCTGAAATGCATTCCCCCTGTGGGAGCGGGCTTGCTCGCGAAGAGGCCCCATCAGTCACATCACTGTTGAATGACACTCCGCCATCGCGAGCAGGCTCATTCCCACATTTCGAGCGCATTCCTCCCGCTGAAATGCATTCCCCCTGTGGGAGCGGGCTTGCTCGCGAAGAGGCTCCATGGGTCACATCACTGTTAAATGACACTCCGCCATCGCGAGCAGGCTCACTCCCACATTTTGAGCGCATTCCTCCGCTGAAATGCATTCCCCCTGTGGGAGCGGGCTTGCTCGCGAAGAGGCCCCATCAGTCACATCACTGCTGAATAACACTCCGCCATCGCGAGCAGGCTCACTCCCACATTTCGAGCGCATTCCTCCGCTGAAATGCATTCCCCCTGTGGGAGCGAGCCTGCTCGCGAAGGGGGCGGCACATTCACCACAAAAACCAAAACCATATCGCCCAAGTATCACCACCGCGCCCAATTAATATTGTACGAACCCCTCCCCCCTTTCCAATACTCGCCCTCAGCACCCACCCACCCGGGCCGGATGCGAACAGGCGAGGGAATGCGCGAGTGCTGCGCATAGAAATGGCCGATAGCCCGGGGCGTGGATGCCGAGAGCCGCAAGGCTCCCTTCCCCGCTATCAGGAGATCGACTTCAATGATCATCGATATCAGCTGCTATCCCACGGATCTCGTGGACCTCGCCTGGAGGCATGACGGTGACCCGTTCACCGGCGAGCGTCTGCTGGAGATGATGGATGGCCCGTACATGGTCAACGGCAAACCTCGCCGTATCGACAAAGCCTTCATCCAGCCGCCGCAGGGCAACACCATTTACACCTGGACCGACGGCGAACTCTCGGGCCGTGAATCCATCGACGCCTACATGGCCTACACCCTGAAAATGGTGCAGACCTACCCGGATCGTTTCATCGGCTGCTTCGTCTACAACCCGCGCTGCGGTGTGGAAAACGGCGTCGAGGCGATCGAGCGCTACGTCAAGGAGCACGGTTTCAAGATGGTGCAGATGCAGGCCAATATGCACGCCTACCGGCCTGATCGTGCACTGGACTGGGTGCGCCCGTGCTTCGAGAAATGCGCCGAACTGGGCATCCCGGTCAAGCTGCACACCGGTGACGGGCCGTACAGCATCCCGTCGGAATGGGTGCCGATGATCAAGGAATTCCCCAACGTGAATTTCATCATGGCCCACTTCGGCGTGCAGACCGGTGGGGTCTACGTATTCGAACCGATGCAATGGGCGATGGAACTGCCCAACGTCTATTGCGAATCGGGCTGGTGCCTGCAATCGCGGATCGTCGAGTTCGCCAAGGTCCTGCCGACGCACAAGATCCTCTTCGGCACCGACACCCCGCCGAACGAACCGGGCATGTGGCTGCGCCTGCTCGAAGTGTTGTGCCACGAGCCGCCGCAGGGCCTGAACCTCGACGAAGACACCCTCGAGGAATACCTGGGCAACAACACCGCGCGGATGATCGGCCTCGAGCCAACCGCACCGCCGCGTTCCGTTTCCGAAGCAGAGGCGCAACTCAAGCGCCCCGTCACCACGCAACTGGCCAGGAGCTGAACCGATGATCATCGACACCCATCTGCACCCCACCAACCTGGTCGACGAGGCCTGGCGCCACACCGGCGAACCGTTCACCGGCGAGCGCATGCTCAAGCTGATGGACGGCCCGTACATGATCAACGGCAAACCGCGCCGCATCGACATGGGCTTCATCCAGCCGCCACCGGGCAACACCGGCTATCGCGACGGCAACCGCCGGGGCCGCGAGGGCGTGCGTGACTACATGTCGTACGTCGCCGAACTCTGTGTGAAGTACCCGGATCGCTTCATCGGCAACTTCAACTTCAACCCGCGCTGGGGACCGGAAAACGGTGCGGCGGAGCTGGAATTCCACATCAAGGAATACGGCTTCAAGATGCTCAAGCTGCACGCCAACATGCACGGCTATCGCCCGGACCGGGCGCTGGACTGGTTGCGTCCGGCGATGAAAGTCTGCGCCAAGTACAACATCGTGGTGCTGATCCATACGGGCGATGGCCCGTACACCATTCCGACGATGTTCTACCCAATCATCCGCGAGTTCCCGATGGTCAATTTCATCATCGGCCACTTCGGCATCCAGACCGGCGGCAACTACTCGTTCGAGGCGTTCTGGATGGCGATGGACACGCCGAACGTGTACTGCGAATCCGGCTGGTGCTTCCAGTCGCGGATCGTCGAATTCGCCAAGGAACTGCCGCGCAACAAGATCGTGTTCGGCACCGATTCGCCGCCGAACGAACCGGGCATGTGGCTAAGGGAGCTTGAGGTGCTGTGCTCACCGGCACCGCAAGGGCTGGGCATCGATGAGGATCATCTGGAGGACTACCTGGGCAACAACATCGCCCGGTTGTGCGGGATCGAGCCGACGCCACCGCCCAAAGACCTAGTTGAGGCCGACATACGCCTGACCACCACGTACCTCTGATACCGCTGTTCGCTGAAGCCATGCTGACCCCTTGTGGCGAGGGAGCTTGCTCCCGCTGGGTGGCGAAGCCGCCCCAAAGACGAAGGCCTGCTGCGCAGTCCAGCGGGAGCAAGCTCCCTCGCCACAGGGATCTCCTCAGCACCTAAGTGAACAGTAGAGGCAACACAGCGACTTTACAGGCACGAAGATGACCCGTCGTTCCCTCGACCGGCAGGCCAACGGCTGCTCGATCGAACGCCCTCTCACCCCTGCGTGCCTGCTTTTTACGAGGTGAAACCATGACCCGTTCGACGCTCGGCGACACGCAGGATTTTCACGTTTTCATCGACGCCTATCGCCGTGAGTACCCGGACGATGTGCTGACCATCACCCAAGCGCTTTCTGCCGATCAGGACGTCACTGCCCTGGTCGATGCCCTGGCCGCACAGGGCCGTGATCCGTTGCTGATCTGCGAAAACGTCGGCGGCCTCAAGGTGCCGGTAGCGACCAATCTGTTCGCCTCCCGCACCCGTATTGCCCGGTTGTTCGGTGTCACCCCGGCGCAATTGCACGAAACCTTCCAGAGCCGCGCCAACCAGCCCATCGCCCCGCGCTACGTGGCAACCGGCCCGGTGCTTGATGAAGTGTTCGAAGGCGAAGCCGTGGATCTGGCGCTGCTGCCGATGCTCAAGCACTTCGACAGCGACCGCGGCCCGTACATCACCAACGCGATCATCATCGCCGAGGACCCGCTGACCGGCATCGCGAACATGAGTTACCACCGCTCGATGCGCCACGCCCGCCAGTCCCTGGCGACCAGCCTGCACTCGCGCGGACACCTGTGGCGGATGCTGCAGACCGCCCGTGAACGCGGTGAAGAACTGCGCGTGGCGATGGTGGTCGGCGCACATCCGCTGTTCATGCTCGCGGCGGCGGCGCGTTTGCCCTACGGCAGCGATGAACGCGCCGTCGCCGGCGGCTTATTCGGCGCGCCGCTGGAACTGGTCAAGACCCCGCGCTACGGCATTGGCGTACCGGCATACGCGGAGTTCGTCCTCGAAGGTGCCATCGATCCGACGGCCTACGCCGAAGAAGGCCCGTTCGGCGAGTTCAGCGGTTATTCCTCGGATCGCTCGACCAACAACGTGCTGCGCGTCGACACCCTGCTACGGCGCAAGGACGCCTGGCTGGTGGACGTGATGGGCGGCCGTTACGCCGAACACCTGACCCTTGCGCGGCTACCGCGCGAAGCGGAAATGAGCGAAAAACTCAAGGCGCGCTTCCCTGCCGTCACCGCCGTGCATTACCCGAATTCCGGCACGCACTTTCATTGCTATGTGGCGCTGGATCAGAGCCGCGACGGCGAAGCGCGGCAGATCATGCTCGCCCTGCTCGGCTGGGACCCGTACCTGAAAAGCGTGATCGCGGTGGACAGCGATATCGACATCACCGACGACAGCCAGGTGTTGTGGGCGCTGGCCACGCATTTCCAGCCGCATCTGGATATTTTCGTGATCGACGGTTTGCCCGGCAGCCCACTGGATCCGTCGTCCTCGGTCAACGGCACCACCTCGCGCATGGGCCTGGACGCCACCCGTGGCTCGGGCTTCGACGGGATCAAGGCGCAGCTCGATCAGGACGTGCTCGAACGTGCCCGGCAACTGCTCAAAGGGCTGGCATCGTGAACCGCCAGCGGCTGGTGGTTGGCATCAGCGGCGCGTCCGGCTTCATCTACGGCGTGCGCCTGCTGCAATTGCTCGCCGAACTGGACATCGAAAGCCACCTGATCATCAGCCGTGCCGCGCTGCTGACCATGGCCCATGAAACCGACTACAAACTGGCCGAGGTCACCGCGCTCGCCAGCCAGTACCACCGCGCCGATGACGTCGCCGCCGGGATCGCCAGTGGCTCGTTTCGCTGCCTGGGCATGGTGGTCGCGCCGTGTTCGATGCGCACGCTGGCGGAGATCGCCACCGGCACTTCGTCCGGGCTGATCGGCCGCGCCGCCGACGTCACCCTCAAGGAGCGCCGCACGCTGGTGCTGATGGCCCGCGAAACGCCGCTGACCCTCGCCCACCTGCGCAACATGACCGCCGTCACCGAGATGGGCGGGATCATCGCGCCGCCAGTGCCGGCGTTTTATGCCCGGCCCGAGAACCTTGCGCAGATGGTCGATCACAGCCTCGGCAGAGTGCTCGACCTGTTCGGCCTCGATGCCGGCGTTGCCACCCGCTGGAAAGAACACCGAGAACCCTGTGGGAGCGGGCTTGCTCGCGAATGCGGTGGGTCATTCAACAATGATGGTGGCTGACCCACCGCATTCGCGAGCAAGCCCGCTCCCACCCAGAGCAAATCCGCGTCCATCAAGGAGCTTCACATGAACACCCCCTTCAACGCCCCAACCCCCAACACCAAAATCCCCGTGACCATCCTCACCGGCTTCCTCGGTGCCGGTAAAACCACCCTGCTCAACTACATCCTCAAGGAAAACCACGGGCGCAAGATTGCCGTGATCGAAAACGAGTTCGGCGAGGTCGGCATCGATGGCGATCTGGTGCTCAGCTCCGAGACCGAAGAAATCTACGAGATGGTCAACGGCTGCGTGTGCTGTACCGCCGAGGTTCGTGAGGATCTGGTGCGCATCGTCCGCGAGCTGGTGGCGCGGCCGGTGCGTCTCGATCACATCCTGATCGAGACCAGCGGTCTGGCCGATCCGTACCCGGTGGCGCAGAGCTTTTTCATCAATGACCCGATTGCCGAGGAAGTCGAACTCGACGCGATCGTGACCATGGTCGACGCCAAGCACATCGCCCAGCACCTGGAAGATCTGCAACTGGATGGCGCCGATAATCAGGCGGTGGATCAGATCGTCTGCGCCGACCGCATCGTCATTAACAAGGTCGATCTGGTCAGCAGCGACGAGGTGGAAATCCTGCGCGGCAAGATCCGTGGCTTGAACGCCACGGCGGATCTGGTGACCTCCACTCATGCACAGATCGACCTGACGAAAATCCTCGGCATCGGCGCGTTCGAGTGCACGCAGAAGCTCATGGAAATCGGCGCTGAACCTGAGCATCACGACCATGAACACCACCATGAACAAGCCGACCATGAACACGACCCCAGCGTGTCATCGGTGGGCATCGCCGTGGACGGCGCGGTCGACCTGATGGCGTTCCATCGCTGGATCAGCGAGCTGCGCTCCTCGCAGGCCGACAACCTCTATCGGATGAAAGGCGTGCTCGCTGTGGCCAACGAAGACCAACGCTACGTGCTGCAAGGCGTGCACAGCCTGGTGGAATTTCGCGCCTCGACCGCGTGGGGCACGGAGCCTCGCTCGAGCAAGATCGTGTTCATCGGCCGCGACCTGGATCGCGCGGCGCTGAACCAGGGCTTTGCCGCCTGCCTGGCAGGCTGAACAAGGCATCGGAGCCGGTGGATGGCGGCTTCGCAGCACGAATGACTGATGCCGTTTTTTGAACAACACAACACCTGTGGGAGCGGGGGTGTGGGGGGGGAGGGGGGGGGGGGGGGGAAGGGGGGGGGGGGGGGGGAGAGAGGGGGGGGGGGGGGGGAGGAGGTGTTTGTTGTGGCGTGTCCTCG